>JAUTCT010000071.1 GCA_030673875.1 Verrucomicrobiota bacterium JB025
TCCCTTGGGAAGTCGCATCAGCATCTGGAGTCGGCAGGTGAATAGAAGCTGGGTTCAACCGCCGGATGCGGAAAACCGCATGTCCGGTGGTGTGGAAGGGTCATGGGGCGCAATCCCCATGACCCCATCCGATCCTGTTGACGAATCCGTGAAACAAGCGATGAAGCAGAGGCGTGCCCGATTTATTGATCCGATCGCATGGATGATTTATTGAGGCGGAATCGTTGGGAGGTGGAGTTGCTCAGGGCCCGTCCCGCGCTTCGGCGTTAGAGACGAGGGTCACGGTTCATGCGAGCTCATGACGGGATGCATCGGCGAGACATGATTTGTCCGGGGGGAATGGTGTCGATGCTGCGTCGACCATGAGCATGGGACGCGAGTCGGCCGGCAAGTGGACGGCTATGTGAGCGGGGGGAGCTCGCCGTCCGGTCTCGCCGGCCAACTGTACTATCCTTGGGGGAAATGGTTTGTGCGCTGGTGGCTGGGATTCAGCGGCTGGTCAGCGCCTGGCCTTTGCCGATTTGCACGGCGGTGGGGCCGTTTTGATGGACGGCGATGACGATTTTGTCCTGTTTTTTCCAGAATTCGGCACGTTCGCTGGAGAGTGCTTCGTTGCCAGCGGCTTGGTCGAAGGTGACTTCGTTGATGGCGATCCAGCTCTTGTTCAGGACGAGGAATTCGGTCCAGGGGAGGAGGGTTCCGATGGGTTGCACGTTCACCTTTGCCTTCTGGAGTTCCGGCATGTGGATGACGGCCCCGTTGGGGACGATGGTCCAGTGTTCGCCGTCGTGAAGGATGGTGGAGTGGTTGCTGATGGAGAGTTTGCTCTGGCGCATGGCCTTGGCTTTACCGGAGGCCGGATTTTCCAGGCGGGCGGTGGTGGCGGTCTGCTTGTCGCTGGTGAGGTTTCCGGCGGATGCGGCGGGATTGGCAGCGAATGCGGTCGAGGAAAGGAGTGCGATGAGCGCGAGGATGCGAGGGGATTTCATAGCGGTGGGGGGTGGGGGAGTTCGGGGGGGCGGGGGATTGGGGGGATCCGTTGTGCTGATCTGGACGCGGGCGCGGTCGGCATCACGTAAGCCCTCTGGGTTGAGGATGATGCGACCCGACGGTGTCTAGGTCAGGACGGCGGAGTTTGAAAAACAACCGCCACTGGGGGAGTGGGGGTGAGTCATGTTTGGGGGGATTCGGGTGATTTGGGGGATCGGCACTTGCGTGGCGACGCTTGAAGAATAGGTGGTGATTGGCTCCCAGATCAACCAAAGCTGGCTTGGTTACGCGATCGCGTGGGGTCGCGTTTCGCAAAGGTGACAGCTGGTGGGTTTTGCAACGTGCTGGAGGTCAGGGTGTTAGGGGTGATAAATGAAAAATCCCCGGCCGCTGTGGAGGCGGTGCCGGGGATCGGTGAATGCTTAGGTAAGCTTAAATGTTTTGCTTGCTCAGCGATCGAGCACGGAGTTCCAGTGTTCGATGTTGTCTTTTTGAGACTCGAAGAGGTCGGCGGTGTCGTCGTGGATGGTGATTGAGGTGATTTTGTCACCTTTGCCGTCGAACTTGCAGCCGGGTTCGCCGGTGTTGTTTTTGCCGGTGACCTTGAGGACGACGTCCATGCCGTCGGTGACGATGCCGAAGACCGAGTGGCGGTTGTCGAGGAAGGGTGTGGGGACGGTGGTGATGAAGAACTGGGATCCGTTGGTTCCGGGGCCGGCGTTGGCCATGGAGAAGATGCCGGGTGCGTTGTGGCGGAGTTCGGGGTGGAATTCGTCGGCGAACTTGTAGCCTGGGCCGCCGCGGCCGGATTCGGTGGGATCGCCGCCCTGGAGCATGAAGTTTTCGATGACGCGGTGGAAGGCGATGCCGTCGTAGTAGCCGCGTTTGGCGAGGTTGAGGAAGTTGGCGCAGGTGAGCGGGGCCTTGGAGGCGTAGAGGGTGGCGGCGATGTCGCCGGCGGAGGTGTGGATGGTGATTTTGATGTCGGACATGAGTGGGGAGTTTGGGACTGAAGGGGAAAGAATCAAGAGTCAAGAAACCGGAATTGGCGGCGTTTGCGGGGAGACGGGGGGAGTCTGCCCGGACGCTGCAGGCCGGACGCCGGATGCCGGATGAGTGCCGGAGGAGGCGTCAATGACCGCCGGTTTCAGGGGTGCGGGCTGGCGCGGTCATGGTGGTTCGGCCGTCCCCATTGGGTATGACGACGGTCATTGTGCGGAAGCCATCCGGCAGGCGGGGCATGATCGTTGCGTTTGGAGTTCGATGATGCTTGCACCCGATCCAAAGATCCTATAGCCATGCTGATCTGTTATCAAAACCCTGTAATTTAAATAACCGATCAGTCAAAAATCCAGAGACCGCATCGCATTGAGCGGTGGCGTGACGAAGGTGGCCGTGAAGGCGCGTCTTCTCCAGCGGTCCCGGGAGGATGTGGCTCCTCGAATGAATGCATTGAATGTTATCACCCGGAGGCGGGCGTTTGCGGCGAGGTGCCGCCGGCGACTGCCTCCCCGAAAGAATTGATGAAATGAAAAAAGCAATTGGATTGATTCTGGCAATGGGATTCGCGTGTGAGGCGCATGCGGGCATTTCCCTCTTCGGAGTTGGGAGTGGCTACGACAGCAACAACAAGGACTGGCTGAGCAATACCATCGACGACATCGACGGCGATGGTCTTGGAACCGACGGATATATTTTCTTCGGGGACTTCGTCGCCGAGTCGGCCAATGTCAGCTGGGGAGCTGATCCGGACATTACGGTGATCAGCCCCACCCTCGTGACGGACGTGCTGCCGAGTTACGTTTCGGCTGCGAGCATGGGTGCGGACTGCAATAGCAAGATCGGCAATTATCCCGGGTATGAACTATTGGATAATCCGCTGATTGGCGACGGCACCGACGGGCCCTGTGGCAACATCGTCGTCAATGGAGATGAGGCGCTGAATTTCACGGTGAGCGGTCTTCCCGCGGGGACGATGGTTCGAGTGGGTGTCGTTACGGTTCTGAATGACGATGCGCGCGCGCGTTTTGACGCTCCGGTGATCAGTCTGACCGATGGAATCGACACCGTTTCGGTCACGGACCTGCCGAACCTGTCGGGCAATGACAATACCGACGGTCCCGGGTGGGTGTTTTTCGACATCGACAGTGATGGCGATTACACCGTGTTGATTCCCAACGGCTCGACCACGGATGGTGGAGTGAACAACGCAACCGGAGTCAACGGGTTGGGCGGTGTGACCTTTGATTCGATTGCCGCCAGCGATGGTGCGGGTCTGCTGCTGGCGCCGAACGCGCTTTCCTTTGAACTGGGAGCGCCGGACAAGAGCACCAGCGGCATCGTGAAGGCGAAGTATTTTCCCGGACTGGTGAGCTCGAACGATATTGAGATCCTCTCGCTTGTGACGGATTCCGGATTCAGTGCCGCTGTTGCGGACGACACGCTTGGGCTTGGTGATACGGAAGAGAACATCGTGGTCACCTACAACAATTCCGCTGGCGGGCTGGCTGACGGCGAGTCCGCGAGTTCAACGCTGGAGATCACCTGGACCGAGGCGGGATCCGGCGTTTCCCAAGTTTCCAGTGTTCCGCTGGACGTGACCTATTCGCAACCGATCATCGGGTATGTGGACACCGATGTGGAAGAGGTCAGTTGGTATTTCTTTGATTATGACGGCGACTCCAGCTTCAGTTCGCCGGATCCGTCCGGATACACGGTGGATGTCGCGGACGGCAGTCAGGACCAGATTTTCCCTGCGGAGATCCAGCAGTTTTCCACGGGTTTCGACCTGTCCGAGGTCGGGCGGAAGATCACCGCCGAGTTTGACGTGGTGATGAACGTTGCGGTCAGTTCGTTCGACAAGGATTTCCGTTTCGGTTTCTTCGACACGAGCAAGAACGTGCAGATCATTTCAATGAACGACCTCGGGCCGATCAGCGGGAGTTACATGGCTCTGAAGGTGGGAGACGAGATCAGCTACAACAACGGAAACGGCGGAGTGTTCGTGGATGATGACTATGCCACGCTGTGCATTCTGTATGGAAGCGCGTTTGACAGTGATACCGGCACCAAGACCAACGGTCTGATCCTGAATGAGCCGAATCATTTCAAATACTCCATCGAGCGGGTTGGCGAGACAGAGCTATCCATCGTGTCGGAGTGGAGCGACAGCGTGAGCACGTCGACCAGTTCCGCCGTGCTGGACGAGACCACGACAGCGAGCGGAGTGGCCGAGTACATTCCCGCCGGGGGGTATGAGAGTTTTGACGGGTTCGGATTGCAGATTCACGAACGGTATTCCGACGCGGCCTACACGCTCTCCAACTTCAAGCTGACATATACCATTCCGCTGCGGGCTGGGTTCGAATTCGGGGTCACCTCGATCGCACTGGAGTCCTCGGGTGACGTGACGCTGACCTTGTCCGATCCGGTGGCCGGTGCGTCGTATCTGGTCAAGGCGTCCGATGATCTGGGGAATTGGGATGTGGTGGGGTCGTATGTCGCGGAAGCTTCCGGCGTGATTGTGCTGCCGGCGGCGGATATCGCGCCCTACGTGGGGGACAAGGGTTTTTTCCAAGTCGGGTTGTCGGCGACGTATGTCGAGTGACGGGGTGCCCGGGTTGGACCGGGGTCGAACCGGGGGAGGCGGGCATTGGTTTCCGTCTCCCGCGGGTGATCCGGTTAGATGGTTGCGAGGACCTGGCGGGCGAGGCGTTCGCTGTAGGAATTGATTTTCCAGTGGCCGGGTGACCAGCCTTTGAGGAAGCGGTGGAAGTCGGTCCAGGCGAGGGGAAAGAGGGTGCGCCATTCGGTTTCGATGGCGGCGGGGTCGAGCTGGGGTTGTTTGGCGGCGAGGGCTTCGCGGAGGTGGCAGAAGTAGGTGGCGAGGAGTTGTTCCTCGTGTGTTTCGCAGGCGGATTCGTCGAGGCAGGAGCCGATGAAGTAGGCGACGTCCTTCATGCCGCAGCCGCCGCCGGTGTATTGGAAGTCGACGGCGGCGACTTGGGTGCCGTCGGGGGAGAAGCAGAAGTTGGCGAGTTTGGCGTCGCCGTGGACGAAGGTCTGCCAGGTGGCGGAGTTGAGGCGGCGGTCGATTTCCGCGGCGGCGTTCTTGAGCGGGAGGTCGTCGAGGGCGTCGAGTTCGCCGGGGCGGGTGGCGAGGTGCCAGTAGGTTCCGGTTTGCCAGAGGCCGGATGGGGGAGAGCCGATGAAGGTGGCGTGGAAGCTGGCGAGCCATGAGAGACAGGCATCGATGTGGTGTGGGTCGACGCGGGTGAGGCGGGCGGGGTAGCCGGCGGCGTCGAGGTCTTCGAGGGCGAGGAGGATTTCGTCGCCATCCTGTTCGAAGGTGAGGAGGCGGGGGATGCGGCAGGTTTCGTCGCAGCGGGTCGAGTGGTCGCGATACCAGGCGGTTTCCACCTGATAGGACGTGAGTTTCCGCTGGTGGGAGATGTCGGTGTTCCAGCCGCGGGGGTGGTTTCCGCCGGCGGGCATGCGGACGTGTTTGGCGACGATGGTGGGGTGGGTGGCGCCGTCGAGGGAGATGCGGAGGATTTTCCCGTAGCCGCTCCAGAGTTCCTGGATGACGCTGGAGACGCGCAGGGATGCGGCGCCGGTGGCGGTGAGGATGGCGGACTCGAAACGCGGGCTCAGTGAGTCGTGCATTGTGGGAGTCGTGAGCAGGGTCAGCGGCTTTGTTCGCGGACGTGTTCGAGGAGTTGGGGGTCGGCTTCGAGGGCGTCGGCGACGGCGCGGATGACGTTGAGTGTGGGGCGTGAGACGTGGTGTTCCATGCCTTCGACGTCGTGGTAGATGGTGTCTTCGTCGATATCGAAGAGGCGGAGGAAGCGGGTGAGGGTTTCGTGGCGGACGATGATGGCGCGGGCGATGCGGTGGCCTTCTTCGGTGAGGGTGGTGCCGCGGTATTTTTCGTGGATGACGAGGCCTTCCGAGTCGAGGCGGCGCAGCATGTTGGTGACGCTGGCCTGGGAGATGTTGAGGTTTTTGGAGATATCGACCGCGCGGGCGTATCCTTTGGTCTCGATGAGGTGGAGGATTTGCTCGAGATAGTCGTCCATTGCGGTCGAGCCGCTGGTTCTTTTCGAAGGAGGGGTCATTCCGGGGTGAGTGATGAGTCTGGAATGGATAGAGGCGATTTGTAAAGATCGGCATTGGACGCCTGGAATTCGGCTTTGAGCCGGACCCGGAGATTTGACAGGTCGACGAGTTTCCACCCGGTGAAGGTCCATGCGCCGGTATTGCCGTCATGGGTGATGCCGACGAGGAGGTGGGAGGCGTCGTCGGTGATTTTGAGGGTGTTGGTTTTGGGGGCGAAGTAGAACGAGCGAAGGGTGCTATCGAGTGATTTTTGTTCGACGAGTTTGGGGTCGAGATAGAAGACGAGTCCGGAGGAGTTGTCGGTGATTCGGAGGTCCGGGTAGCCGGATCGCTGGTGGTTGCCGTCGCGGTTGGGTGGGATTTCGCAGGTGAGGTCGGGGAGGGCGTCGAGTTTTTCCATGAGGCCGTCTTCGAAGAAGCGTGAGGCTTCGTTGATGCGGCGGAGTTTGCGGACGGGGGAGTCGGGTTGGTTGAGTTCGGCGAGGGTTTGGCTGAGGGCGGTTTCGATGGCGGAGATGACGCGCTGCTGGGCGGGGCTGTCGTTTAGGGGGAGGATTTGTTTGCCGGAGGTGGCCTGGACGATGGTGGGGAAGTCGAAGCGGCGGGTTGAGAGGTTTTGGGCGAGCAGGGAGTGGACGAGATCGGTGTCCGAGGATGGGGCGGGAGGTTGGGTATTGGCTGCGGGGGCGGGGGCGGGGGCCGGGGGGGCGGGCATGGAGCGGTGCGCGCCGGTGGTGATGAGTGCGCCGATGGCGATCCCAGCGGCGAGCAGTGCGATGGCGGGGAGGGTTTTCATGAGCGTTGTTTGCGGTGCCAGGCGGAGGTGTCGGGTTTGAGGAGGCGTTCGACGGGTTGGTCGGTCAGCTTGAGGGCGGCGACGAGGTGGGCGAGCAGGGCGAGGGATGCGACGGAGTCGAAGAGGGCGTCATGCCAGGATTTGCGGGGGACGAGGGTTTGGATTTCGGTGGTGAGCCGGAGGGTCTGGCAGAGGGATCCGAGCGAGTGGTCGGGGAGGTCCGGCCATGCGGCGCGGGCGAGCAGGAGGGTGTCGATCCATGGGCCGAACCCGTGTCCGGGGAATGCGCGGAGGAAGCGTTTTTCGGTGCCTTTGCCGTGGGCGACGACGACGGCGCCGGCGAGGCGTGATTTCAGCTCGGGCCAGAGCGAGAGCAGGGTGGGGGCGTCCTTGAGGTCGTCGGTGCGGATGCCGTGGACTTTTTGAGCCGACCACTGGATGGGTTGGTCGGTGTGGAGGTGTGAGACGAGGAGGCCGGAGTATCCGCCGGGCGGGGACCAGGTGGCGAGGCCGACCTGGACGGGGGTGTCGGTTTTTCCGCGTGCCGCGCCGGCGGACTCGAAGTCGATGGCGGTGAAGCGGCAGTTCCGGATGAGGGGCATGGTTCAGAAGTCGTAGCGGTAGCCGAGGCCGAGGCTGTTGACGCCGCCGGAGTCGAGCATTTTGCCGCCGGACTGGTGGAGGATGAAGAGCATGAGTTGGTGGTCTTCGTATTCCGGGTGGGCGAAGGTCATTTGGATGGGCCAGTTGATTTTGAGTTTCGAGCGGTCGTCTCCGGGGTGGCGGACTTCGTCGATGAGGTAGATGTGGGACGAGTAGGAGAGTCCGACGCCCATGCCGAAGGAGGTTTTGACCCAGTGGTTCCACGGGAAGTCGATCCAGCGGACGAAGAAGGATGCGTTGAAGTCGGGGAAGGGGCTATGGGAGTTTTCGTCGACGATTTCGAGGGTGAGTGGGAGTTCGACCTGAGGGGTGAAGGTGCGGCCGCCGATTTCCCAGTGGAATTCGCCGAGTCTGCGGGATGCGGTGAAGGTGTAGATTTCGCCACCGGCGGCGCCTTTTTCGCGCTGGATCTCGGGGATGTTGAGGATGAAGTCCTCGATGTTGTTGTCGGTGATGGCGGCGACGCCGATTTCGAATGCCCATGTGCGGGGGCCGTCCGGTGATGCGACGTGGGGTTGGAAGCAGAAACTGGCGGCGGAGACCTTGCAGGCGAGGATTGCGAGGAATGCGGCGGCAAGGAGATGAGGCGCGGACATGAGGGATGGGGGTGGCGGCTGAGGTGGAATGTGGCGGAGGCGGGCGAAGATTAGGAATGTGGCTGGCGGGGGCAAGCTTCGAGGGTGGTTTTCTCGCTGGCGGTGAGTGGCAAGGGGTGGAAGTCTGCCGGTGATGAGAGATTGGGAAGCATGGTATCAGGCGGGTGAGACCCCGTGGGACCGGGGGTCGGCGGCGCCGCCGCTGGGGGAGCTGCTGGAGCGCGTGGAGCCGGGGTTTTGGGGTGGTGGCACGGTGTTGGTGCCGGGCTGTGGGGCGGGGCACGATGTGCGGATGCTTGCTGGGGTGGGGCTTGACGTGCTGGGGCTGGATCTTTCCGAGACTGCGGTGAAGCTCGTTTCCGGGCGTGAGCGGGCGGGTGGCGAGCGGTATGAGGTGGGAGATTTTCTGGCGGCGGGGTGGTCCGGCGGGAGGAGTTTTTCGGCGATCTGGGAGCATACGTGTTATTGTGCGATTGATCCGGATTTACGGAGTCGGTATGCGCGGAGTGCGGCGGAGGTTCTGGAGCCGGGCGGGGTGTTGGCGGGGGTGTTTTACCTGACGCCGACGAAGCGTGAGGGTGAGGAGCGGCAACCGCCGTTTGCGGTGACGGTGGAGGCGCTGGAGGCGTGTTTTGCGCCGTGGTTCGAGTGTGTGGAGGGGGCGGTGCCGGAGCGGGCGTATCCGGGGCGCGAGGGGAAGGAGTGGTTGGCGGTTTTCCGCAGGAGGGCGTAGCAACGGGTTGCGGGATGGGCCGGATGCCGCTAGGCTGGCGGCGATTTGATGTGAGTGTGATCCGACTGATAGTGTGTTTTTGCGGTTTGTCCGCGGCGGTTGCCATTGCCGCCGACGGCCGGCTTGCGGTGAATGACAAGCTGGTGCCGGAGGGTCGCAAGGATTTGCTGGTGATTCAGGATGCGCTGACGGGGGTGCTGGCGAAGTGCCGGGCGGCGACGGTGTGCATTGAGATCGGCGAGGGGTCGGGCAGTGGGGTGATCGTCTCCAAGGACGGTCTGGTGCTGACTGCGGCGCATGTGAGCGGGCGGGTGGGGAAGAAGGTGAAGGTGAAGCTGGAGGACGGCACCGAGTTGGCTGCGGTGACGCTGGGATTGGTGGCGGACAGCGATGCGGCGATGATCCGGATCACTGACGAGGGGGAGTATCCGTTTGTGGAGATCGACCGTGACGACTCGCTGAGGCTGGGTGACTGGGTGTTTTCGCTCGGGCATTCCGGAGGGTTTGATGAGAAGCGCGGGTCGGTGGTGAGGTTGGGGCGGTTGGTGAGGATTGCGAATGCCACGCTGCAGTCCGACTGCACGTTGATTGGCGGGGATTCGGGTGGGCCGTTGTTTGATTTGAGCGGGAGGCTGGTGGCGATTCATTCGCGGGTGGGGCAGCAGTTGCAGGTGAACATGCACGTGCCGATGAAGATCTATCTGGACAACTGGGAGGGGATGATGGGGTCCGAGTTCCTCGGCGAGGGTCCGTTTGCGCAGAAGCCGGTGAAGGGGAGCGGATATCTCGGGATCGCGACGGAAGCCGCGGAGGACGGCGGGATCCGGGTGACGAAGGTCGGCCGGAACAGCCCCGCGCTGGAGGCCGGGATCAAGTTGGGGGATGTGATTTTGACGATGAATGAAACGGCCGTGAGGTCGCGCGATGAGTTGCGGGAGTTGCTCAAGGAGCTGGCTGCCGGAGATGAGGTGGTGCTGGAAGTCCGGCGGGATGGAGAACTGAAAACCCTGACATTTGAACTCGGTGAGCGTTAGACGGTTGGTGATGGTGTTCGGTCTGCTGGTGACGGCGGTCATGGGGCAGCGGAGTCTGGAGTCCGCCTACCGGACGACGGGCAAGGAGGTGGTTGCGGTTTTCGAGGCCCAGCGGGAGGCGCTGCAGTCGTGCAGTGCGGTCTTGCTGCAAGGGCGGGATGAGATTGGCTATGGGGTGGTGATTTCCGCCGACGGTTATCTGCTGACGAAGGCGAGTCTGGTGCTGGAGGTGGACGGGCTGGCGGTGACGGTGGGCAGGGAGCGGTTCAAGGAGGTCGAGGTGGTGGCGGTGGACTCCGCCTGGGATGTGGCGCTCCTGAAGGTGGCGGCGGAGGGGTTGAAGCCGGTGGAGTATGCGGAGACGAGTGCGGTTGCGCAGGGGACCTGGGTGGCGGCGAACGGGGCGACGAGCCGGACGAGGAGGCGCTTGCTGCCGGGGATCATCAGTGCGAACAGTCGTGAGATTCCGCCGGCCGGGGGGGCGGCGCTGGGGGTGGTGTTGAAGGTGGAGGGGGGGCGTCTGGCGATTGAGGAGGTCGCGGAGCACAGCGGTGCGGCGGATGCCGGGTTGAAGAAGGGTGATGTGATTGTCAAAGTGGGAGGGACTGCGGTTGCGGGGGTCGAGGAGATCGCGGAGGCGCTGAAGGAGAGTAAGGCGGGTGATGTGGTGAGGGTGGAATACCTGCGGGGCGAACGGGAGTTTGCGGTGGATGTCCGGGTTTCCACGCGGGGTGAGATGTTCCAGATCGAGATGGACCGGAACGACATGATGAGTGGTGATTTCTCGAAGCGGCGGAGCGGGTTTCCGCGGGTGATCCAGCATGATATTCTGGCGAGCGCGCAGACGATGGGTGGTCCGTTGCTGGATTTGGACGGCAAGTGTCTGGGGATGAACATCGCGCGTGCGAACCGGACGGAAAACTATGCGATTCCGCTGGAGGAATTGCAGGAGATCGCGGCGGGCTTGATGAAGCAGGTTGCAAAGCCCGCGGTGGAATCCGGCGAGTGATTGGCGCGCTTGAGAAGAGGTGTTGACTCGTGGGGGGATGGGGTCGAGGGTTGTCGGATTATGGGTATATTTTCATGGTTGTTGATCGGGTTGGTCGCGGGAGCGCTGGCGAAATTCATCATGCCGGGCAAGGACCCCGGCGGGATCTTCGTGACCATCGGGTTGGGGATTCTCGGGGCGATTCTCGGCGGATTTTTGGGCGGGTTCGTCGGGTTGGGGAGTGTCGAGTCATTTGACCTCGGCGGGATTTTCATCGCGACCTTCGGAGCGGTGGTCCTGCTGATTGTTTGGCGTCTCATCAACAAGAAGAAGGCCAAGTGATTTTCGTGGTTGGCGGGTGTTCCTGCTTGGCTGGGGGCGGTGGTTGGCCTTAGGTCCGGGGCATGTCCAAATACGCAGGAGAAGAGGTGTTGGTCGTTCCCCGGACCCTATTCGAGGGAATCGGGGGTTTTGACGGAATCCGGACCGAGGGCTTGGATGATGTGGTCGCCCGGCTGCTGGATCCCGAGAATCATTTTTTCATGGACCGTGCGGCGGCGGAGGATGATCCGTCCCACAAGCAGTTGATTCCGTATTGTGTGTTCCGTTGCGGGGACCGGATTCTGCACTATACGAGAGGCAAGGCGGGCGGTGAGAGCCGGCTGCATGCCAAGATTTCGGTTGGCGTGGGCGGCCATGTGAACCCGGTGGACACGGGTGGTGGAAAAAAGGGGCCTGATGCCTATCATGCGGCGGTCACGCGCGAGATCGAGGAGGAGCTCAATCTTCCGGAAGAGCATGACCACCGGATCGTCGCGCTGCTCAATGACGATTCGAATCCGGTCGGTCAGGTTCACCTGGGCATCGTGCATATCGTGGATCTGAAGTCGGATGCGGTTTCATCGGCGGAGGATGCGCTGCTGGATCTGAAGTTTTCCTCAATTTCCGAGCTGAACGGTCCACTGTTCGATCGATTGGAGACGTGGTCGCAGTTTTGCATCCGGCATTTGGTGGAGTCTGGTGGCTGAAGATTGGGGATTCCGGGTCTTGTGGCCGGTTCTGGGACCTATTGGCCGGAACTGGTGCCCCAAAGTACTTTCGAATCCCTGATTTTCTGGCATTCTCAAGTCGTTCCGAGGCTGCAAGGCCACACGGGACGCCGATTCAAAAAAGGCCGTCGCAGGCATCGGGATTGATATCCGGGGGGAAATCACCTGATTCGCGAAATGGCCGACTGAATCCGAAAAAGAAGCGCACGTTGTGAAATCCGGGGGGAATTCCAATGGGCGTTTTTTTTGTGCCGATTGTTAGCGGTGATTTTTTTCGATCTTTTTCAAAGATTCGCTTGCCATGGCCCGGGTCTCACCGTATTCAAGCCGCCCACCAAACCAACCGATGCTCGGGTGGCGGAATTGGTAGACGCGCTAGACTAAGGATCTAGTGGGAGTTAATCCTGTGGGGGTTCGAGTCCCCCCTCGAGCACCATCTTTTACCCTGAATCAGGGAGCCTTCCGGCTCCCTTTTTCGTGTCCCGGTGGAGGCATGCGGCGATGCGGTCAGGAACGCGTCGGGAACGGCCGTTAGGTTGTGGTGCGGGCTGTGCTGCCTGGGGGATGGGTGCGGCTCAATCCTGCGGGGGGGTGGCGTTTGCGAGTGCGGCCCAGACTTTCTGGACGGGGATGTGTTCCTGTTCGAAGGCGCCCTTGTCACCCGTGGTGATGAGGTTTTGAAGGTGGAGGCGTTCGGCTTCGGTAGGGTTGCCGTCTAACAAGCGGCTGATGGTTTTGAGTTCGTGACCGGCGAGTGGTTGGCCGGGTGATTTTCCGGCCCGGTGGGACGTCATCAGGAGGGGACTGATGTTGCGGCCGGTTTTTTCGCGGAGGTCGCGGAGGATGTCTGCTCCGGCGGGGTCGCTGTCGCCGAAGTGATGGAACGCGAGATCGGCGGGCAGGCGTTCGACGAGGAGGCGGACCGCGGTGCCGGGGTAGCTGGTGAGGATGAGCAGCACGCCGGGATTGGTGGCGGCGAGTTCGTGGAAGGTGTCCTCGTTTTCGACGGTCAGGCAGGAGTTGGCGCTGGTGGTAAGGTGCGTGGCGGTGGTGAAATTCGCTGTCGAGAGGGTGACTGGGGCGGGAAACACCGAGAAGTCGATGGAGGAACCGGCCAGGGTGAGGGTCAGTGGCCCGTGGAAGGTGAGGGAGCGGGGTTTGTGGAAGATGCCGAAGTCCTCGAGGGATGAGGAGCCGGTGATTTCCCGGAGGGCGGTCTGGAGCCGTGGTTCGAGGGTCTGGAGTTGTTTGGAGTCACCGCAAATGGCGGCGCTGGCATAGCGGACGAGTGATTCGCCCTGCCAGTTGAGGACGCCGGCGAGTGCTGTTGCGAGTGCGTGGTTGCCGTGTGAGTCGTCGCGGCGGAACGGTTGGACGCTGTCGCCATGGAGGGCGCGCCGGGCGAGCTCGGTGAACCATCGGGTCCACGGTTGGCGCCATGGTTCGGGGACCGTGATGAGCGAGTTGCGGGTGAAAAAGTCGGCGAGTGTGTGGCGGGCGTGTGCGGGAGATTCCTCGCCGATGTGGCTGAACAGCCAGGATTCTCCGCCGTCGCGGGCGAGTCGCAGGCGGAGCGGGTCGGCACTGCGCGGGTGGACGTCGATCCGGAACAATCCGGCGGATTGGGATTCCGCGATGCGGAGTTCGCGTTCGGCGATTTCCCGCGCGTCGCCATCGGCGAGTTTGGCGGCGCGGAGGAATTTTTCGTAGTCGATGGTGTAATCGCCGGCTGATCCGCGGCGGCCGGCGGCGGAGTTCCGATAGATGCGGGCGAAGGCGCGGAGGGTTTGGAGCACGGCGGGTCAGGGGGGATGGCGGATTCAGCCGTCGGCGGCGAGGGGTTCCTGTTCTTCGATCCAGCGCCGTCCTTCGGGGCTGTCCCGGAACAGGACGATCGGGACGTTGCGGACGCCGACGCGGCTGCCGTTGCGTTCCTCTTTGCGGGAAATGACGATGAGTTCGCCGCACTGGCGGAAGGCATAGGGGATGTTGCCGCTGGACATGGAGAACATGCCCTGGAGGTCGAGTTCGCTCATCGCCTGGATGCAGTTCTGGATGCGTTCGCCGGAGAGTTTCGAGAAGGCTTCGTCGATGGGGACGAGTGCGAGGGATGGTTCCTTGCGGCGCCGTTCGTGGCGGTTGTAGGCGTGCAGGTAGCTGGCGAGGATGGCGATGAAGTACGGGCTCTGGTTTTCACCGCCGCTCATTTTGCCGCTTTGTTTGTCCACGCTGACGGGTTTGGCGTCGGGGTCGCGGATATCCGAGACCAGCAGGTCGTAGTCGAAGTATTGGCGGTAGTCCAGCAGGCGGGCGGCTTCCGGGCTGTTGGCATTCTTGACGAGGATGCCGAGGAAGCTCTCGAGGGTGTCGCGCATTTCGCCGCTCATGCTGGAGAAGAACAACTCGTCCTCGTGGTGCACCGCGTTGAGGTCGATGAGGTCCCGATAGATCTTGAAGTCGGGATTGGGTTTCTTGTCGATTTTGTAGCGGTCCTGGCCGATCGGGCGTTTGAGTTGCTGGTTGAGCAGGGAGATGATGTTTTCGACGTTTTTGATCGCCTGCTGCATGCGGCTGAGCACTTGGGTCCGGAAGAGGGTTTCCCAGCGTTTGCGTTCGGTGGCGGACTTTTTCTCGTATTCGGGGATGTTGGCGTTCTCGATGATTTCGAGGCGTTTGATGTAGGCGTCGGTGTGGGCGCCGTCGTCCGGCAGGTCGTCGAATTTCGGGTGGAAGGATTTTTTGAATTCGAGCATTGCCACCTTGAGGTTGCCGATGGTTTCGGTGGCCTGGAGTTCGGCGGCGGCGGCGGCTTTGGTGAATTCGCGGGCGCAGACATCGAGGGCGGGGGTGTATTCCTGCGCCTCTTGCTTCCATGACTCGCAGCGGTCGCGGTATTTTGAAATGTCGATGCGCAGTTTGATGCGGGAGAATTCGTCTTCGCGGCGGCCGGCCTGCTCGGTCAGTGAGGCGAGTTGGTCTTCGGCATGTTTGATTTCGCGGTGGGCGCCCTTGCGGAGGATGGCGTTCTTTTCGTGATCCCAGTTGGACGTTTGTTGTTTGAGGTCTTCGATTTGCTCGCGGAGCGAGGACAGCTGATCGGTGGCGATGGCGTTGTATTCCGCCATGAGTTTGTCGTGTTTGTCCTCCATGCGCGGGAGTTCCTCGATCCGCACCAGGTTTTCGGCGATGCTCTGATGTTCGGGGAATTCGCGCTGGCGAGCGGCGATCAGGCGTTCGACTTCCTGTTCGACGGGTTCCAGGCGGCGGAGGGTGGCGTCGATTTCGCCAAGGCGCATGCGTTTCAGTTCGAGTTGTTTGCGCAGGCCTTCCTCGCCGATGAACGGGATGCCGTCATACGGGCGCGGTCTGGTGGCGGTGCCGTCGCGTTTGATCAGCCCGTTGGGAAGGATGGCGGAGTCGCGGGATTCGAATTCCTCCAGCGAGGAAACCCGGATCACCCTGCCGAAGAGGTGGTCGATGCAGGCGCGTGCCGCGGGGTCGTCGCAGCGGAGGATGCCGGCGAGCGAGTGCTTGAGCTGGCGAGGTTTGGCGGAGCGGTGTTTTTCGGCATCGATGAGGTGCTGAGGTCCCGCCTCGACGAGATCCGACTCGGGCAGGGCGTTGAGGATTTCGAGTGCCTGGGCGTGATGTTCCGGTGGGACGATGACGGCGAATTTCTCCTCGAATGCGATTTCCGCGGCGTTGCGCCAGTCTTCGTCATCGACCTCGCAGAGTTCGCGCAGGGCGCGCGGCGGCGCCTGGCCGGGCAGCAGGGGGAGGCTGTCGCGCAAGGCGGCGAGGAGTGGCTGATGGCCGGGGGACACGCCCTTTTTGAGGAGGTCGATCTGGCTTTCCAGGTGGTTTTTTTCGCTGCGGAGTTTGCGCAGTTCCTCGGCATCCCTGGCGAAGCGGTTGCGGAGGGTTTTGCACAGTTCGTTTGCGGCGTCGGCGAGAAGCGAGAGGGTGTTTGAGGTTTCCGAGCGTTCGCACGAGTCGAGAAACTCGATGGCGCGAGCCATGGGGGTGGTGTCGACGAATGGATGCACCGGGGCTTTGGCGACCTGATCCATCCACGAGCGTGCCGATTTGATGCGTTTTCCGAGGCCGCCGTTGATTTTGGTGGCAAGGTTGCGGAGGCGTTCGATGTCGTCCTCGAGTTTGCCGATTTCATCGGACAGGCGTTTGAAGAGCCGGCCTTCGGACGATTCGTTGAGCAGTGAGTTGAGGTGCTCGCGGCGTTGGTTGGATTCGTCGATGAGTTCGACGAGTTCGTCGAACCGAGCTTCGTCATCGGCGTGGTCCTCGCGGAGTTGTTTCAGGCGGGATTCGACCTTGTCGGCCTCGTGGGTTGCGTGTCGCCATGAGAATTCCGCGGCGAGGTAGCCGGCCACGGCGCGGTCGCGTTCGGCATCGCTGAGGGTGAGCGAGAGGTCGCGGATGCGCTGGAGTTGGTTGAGTTGGGCGCGGAGGTCGGCGAGTTCCTTTTCGTAGGATTGGAAGTCGCGGAAGCTGGAGATCACATCGTCGACATCCACGGTGTCGGCGGGGAGCACGAACTGGCGGCAGAAGTCGTCGAAGCTCTTGAGGTTGGTGAACGACATCGCGCTGGGCAGCAGGCGGTGGAGGATCTCCTGGTTGAAGTTCAGGTGGCTGGGGTTGGCCATGTCCCGGAGGTAGGCGCGGGGTGAGGAGAACAGGCGTCCGCCTTTCGAGTCCACCATGCGTTTGAAGTCCGCGAGCGGGCTGGGGCGTGATTTGCCGTCTTCGGAGGTGGTGAGGAAGTCCGCCCGTTCGAGCGGTGCGGGGCAGAAGAACGGGGTGGAGGTGCCGTCGCTTTCGGTGGTGTTGCGGTATTCGAACCGCAGTCCCCAGGTTTCCACGCGGGAGCCGTCGGGCCAGGTGAACTCGGCGGCGATGTAGGTGGTGACGCCCTTGTGGTGGAAGAACTGGGGTTGGCCGTTTTCCTCGCGTTTGGTGTCGAGCAGGCAGTATCCCTTGATGGTGCGGTCGCTGCGGCCGCCGGTGGCGCTGCGGTTGAAGTGGTGGCGGGCTTTTTCGGGGCCGACGAGGACGAGCATGAGCAGGTCCATGAGGATCGACTTGCCGGATCCGGTGACGCCGGCGAGCACGAGGTTGCCCTTTACCGGGAGCGAGTCGCGGTAGCCGTACCAGTTGAGCGCGTGGATTTTGGTTAGCTGGATGGCGCGGCTCATGATTCGTCTTCTTCCGGGGTGGTGGATTCTGCGGTATCGGCGGATTCGCGATCGAATGCGGCGGCGGTTTCCGTCCATGCGGCGAGGTCGCGGAACGGGATGATGCGGCGGATGGCGGGCAGCACCTCGATGCCGGATTCCTCGAATGGTTCGGCGGCTTCGAAGCGGATCAGGTTGAAGCGGGACGCCTGGCGGAGGATGTCGCGGAGGGATCCGCGGGGCATCGGGCCGGTGGCGTCGGGCAGGAGTTGGTCCTGGATGAGGTCGTTGAGTTCGGCGACGGAGAGGAATGCCTGGTCCATGCCTTCGTCGCGCCAGCGGACGTCCGCGGCATACCAGAGGGCGAGCCAGACGAGGGTGGCGTCCTGTCTGAGGCGCAAGCGGAGGGACGCGGTGACGGGAATGGCCTGGACGAGGCGTTCTTCATGGAGGATGGCGACGTCGAGTCCGGAGATAGCGGCGATTTCCCGGAGCCAGTCGAGGTATTGGCGGCACCAGTGATAGAGGGCGGTGTGTTTGGGGTCGAGACCGTTGATGGATCCGGTGGCGAGCAATGCCTGGAGTGCCTCGCCGAGGCGTTCGCGTTCGGTTTCCGGCAGGGTCAGCAAGCCGGCCGGGGCATCGTCGGAGAATGGGGAGTCTTCGTTCAAGGGGCTTGGGATGATTATTTTTTGATGATGGAGAACCGTTCGACGGAGCAACCTTCCAGGGAGTCGAGGTGGGGCGGGGTTTCTTCGTGGACGATCCGTTCCACTTCCAGGCGGAATTTGGCGTCGGTGGATTCCGCGTGCAGCAGCAGGGCGATGAGGTCGGTGAAGCCCTTTTCGCCATCGATCGGGATGTCGGCGCTTTCGATGCGGTCGCCTTTGGAGCCGGGCAGGGACTTGATGAAGGCGTTGGCGCGCTGCACCGAGACGGATTCGCGGAGCGTGCGGGCCATGTCGCGCAGGCCGGTCTGGCGGTCGTTTTCGTCGAGCGAGTCATCGAACGCGTCTTGCTCGATCGGGGTTCGGCGCAGCGGTGGGGTCTGGAGGGAGTCTAGCCCGGCGGGGAGTTTCACCGTGGGGAGCAGGAGGTCGGGGAGGTCGGGGATTGCGCCGGCGAGGTGGGAGAGGCGTTTGCCGGCGGCGAGGCGGTTGACGGATTCGAAGAAGCATTTGATTTCCGTCCGGCGTTCGCCAGTGACGTCCTGGAGGTAGCGGAACCGAGCCAGCGAGCGGCGGGTGAAATCCGCGGTGCGGCGGTCGATTTCGTCGGCCATCGGGAGCACGCGTTCCAGCATGTCGGCGAGCTCGTCGAGCGTTCGGGAGACGGTGGCGCGTGCGGTTTCCGCGTTCATTTCCGGGTGGCGGCGCAGGACTTCGGTCTGCATTTCGGCGAGGGCTCCGGCATCGCCGGCGAGGCGGTCGCTGATTTTGCGCACTGCTTCGGGCAGGCGCAGCGGCAGTCGGGCACGCACCAGCGAGGCGTAGCAGGAATTCGACATCTGTTCGCTGTAGTCGTCGAAGACGACGGACAGGTTGCCCTGGAGGGTTTCCTCCTCCATCTGGCGGCGGGTGAAGCGCTGCACGGATTTCTGCATGGAGCGGAGTTCGTTGAGTCCCTCGCGCACTGTGGCGAGGCAGGTTTCGACGGTTTGCCACGGACGCTCGGAAAGCTCGATCTCATTGGCGAGCATCGCGCAGACGCCGGTGAGTTTGTCGGTGAAGACCGCGGCGTCTGGCCAGGCGATTTTGCGGAGGCCGGAGATCATGGTCGCGCCGTGGGCGTCGAAGTGGATTTTTCTCCGCCAGTCACGGCGCGGCGGTTCTTCCAGCCAGCGGCATTTGAGCAGGTATTCGAGGATGAAGCGGGCGCGATCGCGGACGTCGGCGGCCTGCGACACGGCATCCTCGCCTTCCATGTCCGGGTCGAACTCGAATCCGGGATGGTGTTCGAGGGTTTCGATGATCAACGCGATCGCCTCTTCCCGGGCGATGCCGTCGGCGCGATCCGAGGTCTCGGCTTCGAGCTGGTCGAGCGCATCGACGTAAAACGGGGCGTTTCTCCCGGCGAGCACCCGGAAAAACCCCGCTCCGCGGGTCTCGCGGAAGAGGGCGGTGGAAAGGAGCTCGGCGGACATGGGGAAAGTCGGAGTGGGTGGAGGAACGTGCGGCCGGATCCTAGCGTCGCGGAAACGGCGCAAGGAAGCCCCGATTTTCAGGTCGGGCCCGAGCGGGTGGCGGACGCACGTTGGTGCCGGCCGGGCAGCGGCGGCCGGTGGCACCCTCCAAACAGGGGGTGGTGATTCGTTGCGGAAGTGCGATGCTTGAGGCTCAGCTCCCGAACGAAATTGGGCGGTCGCACGCGATGAGCGTGAAGGCATGATCGGCACCGGTATTGGGCGGGAGTGGTGCCAATCGTCCGCAGTTTTCCGACAACCCAGCATTCCCCATCATGAGACGCCGCCACTTTCTGACCGTCCTTGCCGCCTGCATGCTTCCGGCCCTGCCGGCCGAGGCGAAGAAGAAAAAGAACAAACAGAAATCCGCGCAGAATCAAAAGGCGGAGCAGGAAAAGCAGGAGCGTGCGCGTCAACGTGAGGAACGGCGCGAGGCGGTGAAGGATTTTCTCGCGGATCGGGACAAGAACGGCGATGGCTCGCTGACCCGCGAGGAGTTTCTCAGTGGCGCGCAAAACAAGGAGAATGGGAATCAGGAATTCGACGCCTACAACAAGAATGGCGACCGGTATCTGACCAAGTCCGAGATTGAGGCCTTGCTCGGCTACCGGTGAGCTCCGCGGTTGAGGAACTGGCCGGCGGTGCGGCAGCCGGGGTGGACGATGGAGCGGGCACCGCAACCACGGCGGTCACCGGGGCGGAATGATGGATCTCCCCTAAATGGAGGGTGCTCGGCGCGGGGCGATCGTCTATGGTTTCCGCAATGAAAAAGTTGACCGGTATGGATGGAAATCGAACGGGTGGTTTCAAGTGGTTGAGGATGAACGGGGAGAAGCGGAATTGGTTCGGATTGGCGCTCGGGTTTCTGGCTTCCGGGGTGGTCGCGTTTGCCGCGGAGCGGCCGAACTTTGTGGTGGTGGTGGCCGATGACATGGGCTGGGGGGATTCGGGAACCTATGGCCATGAGCTGATCCAGACTCCGAACATGGACAAGATGGCGTCGCAGGGGGTGAAGCTGAACCAGTGCTACTCGGCATGTGGCGTGTGCTCACCTTCGCGGTCCGCGATCCTCACGGGGCGCACGCCGTATCGCAATGGTGTCTATCGGCACCTATCAGGAAATGGCCAGGCGCACCTGCGGGCGAGCGAGATCACCTATCCGGAGCTGCTGAAGGAGGCGGGTTACGAGACCTGCCACGTCGGCAAGTGGCACCTGCTTTCGAAGCAGCAGTTCAACAAGCCCGGGTATCCGCAGCCGGGCGACCACGGGTTCGACTACTGGATGGCCACGCACAACAACGCGGCGCCGAGCCACAAGAACCCGAACAATTTCGTCCGCAACGGCGAGCCGGTGGGTGAGACGGAAGGGTATTCCGCGCAGTTGGTGGCGGCGGAGGCGGCGCGCTGGCTGAAGGAAATCCGGGATCCGGAGAAGCCGTTCGTGATGTCGGTGTGGTTCCATGAGCCGCACTCGCCGATCGCCACTGACACGAAGTTTCAGGAGCTCTACAAGGGCCACAAGAACGCCAAATACATGGGTAACATCACGCAGATGGACGACGCGCTGGGAATGGTGATGAAGGCGCTCGACGAGCAGGGCGTGGCCGACAATACGTTTTTGTTCTTCACCTCCGACAATGGTCCGGTTCCCTCGTATGGCGGGACCACCGGCGGCCTGCGGGGAAACAAGCGCAGCGAGTATGAGGGCGGCATCCGGGTGCCGGGGTTGGTCCGCTGGCCCGGTAAAGTGAAGCCGGGCACGACGAGCGACGTGCCGGTCATCGGGACCGACGTGTTTGCCACGGTGCTCGGGATTCTGGACATCCCGCTGCCGGCCGACCGGACGATCGACGGTGCGAACATGCTGCCGGCGCTGGCGGGCAAGCCGGTCGAGCGCAAGATGCCGCTGTTCTGGCGCACGCACGTGTCGCCGCCGGAGCAGCGGGTCGCGATGCGGGTTGGCGACTGGAAGATCGTTGGTGATGAGATGTTGGAAAAATTCCAGCTGTATAACGTCCCGAAGGACTGGCAGGAGAAGAATGATCTCGCCAAGGAGATGCCTGAAAAGACCGAGGAAATGAAGAAGGTCCTGATCAAGCTCTGGGAAGGGATTGTCGAAGAGGGGCCGAACGAGTGGTGGGAAAGCGACAAGCAGCGCTCGAAATTCGGTGGCAAGCTGAGTTATTGAGAAAGCTGTCGGGATTTCGTGGAAGCCAATCGTCGTCCTCGATAGGGCAATGGAACCACTGGGTATCGAACTTCTTGCGGTCGTCCTTGTTGCCGAGCAGGTCGCAGAGCGCCTTCTCGTCGTCCTTGCCCCGCGTCATCACCATCTTGATGCGCTCCATGGGGAGGATTTCCTTCTGCTGCTGGTCGCCACAATGCACAGGTGATTAGTCTTCAGTGTCGTCTATCGGTTCGGGGACGTAGACACTTCGGAGGGGTAAGAGGCCCTTGTAGCGGGCATCGAACCGCTCGTAGTTTTGGAAAATGAGGTCGACGAGCTCTTCGCCGTCGATGAGGCGGAGATTTCCTTTGCCTTGTTCGAAACTGTGGGCGTGGGATGAAAAGCTGCCGAGTGTAATGAAGAGCCCGTATTCACCAGCGGATAGTTTCCCGTAGAGGGCGGAGACGTCTTTGTCGCTGGCAGTGCCGTCGCCGCTTTTGACCTGCACTTTGATGATGGGTGGTTCGATGCCGAGTTGGTCTTTGTGGGCAATCACGTCAACGCTGGGCTCGTTTTTTTTGGTCAGTCTGGCTTGGTAGCCCATGCATTCGAGAAGGTGGCGGATGAAGTCTTCGAGCGGGAGCCCTTTAAGTTCTCGAGAGAGGCTTTTGAGCACGAAGTCACGGGTGTTTTCTTCGATGTTCTCCGCCACGGCGGAGACGGTTTCGTCTTCGCTGACGATGGGGGCTATCGCCTTGCCGTCGAGTGCAGCTCGGAATTCGTCGGCGTGGTTCTTCACTTGGAAGAGGCTCATGGCGCTGCCGATTTCGTAGAGTGCACCCTGGCTGAAGTTCTTGCGGTCGAGGTCCATTAACCACTCGACTTTACGGATGTTGGGGTAGCCCTGGGCGAGTTTGGGGGCGTATTCGTAGTCACCGGTGATTTTGCCGATGTGGAGCTTCCGAGTGGTCTTATTGGGAAAGACGACGAGGTCACCTTTCTTCATCTCGTGGAGGAACCGGAACAACTGACCGGCATTGTTGGGAATGGCTCCGGGCTTTTTCTTGGGATAGGTTTTGGCAAGTGCCGCTTTGAAGGCTTTTCGGTTGGGTGCCAGCTGAGAGAGGTCTCCCATCTGGTCCCAACCAAGCGCGACACAGGAATGCTTAAGAAACAGCGTTGCGGCGTCCCCGGTCTTTCCCGCGTGGATGCCCCATATGGTTTTTTCTTTGGTGTTCTGGCTCATGGTTAGGCTGGAGTGAGTTCCTCTTCTTCGCGGTATTGGGCTTGGAATTGGTCGTGAAGGGCTTTGATGGCGGTCATGGCCTTGGCGTCGTGTTCTTTGCGCTTCATGACATGGGCGGGATCGCAGGCGAGGCAGATTTCGATGTCCTTTTGCGAGCGGTAGTGGGCGTGGATGAGAGCTTCACGGATCTGGTCGGCGTCTTCGGATCAATCGCGCTCGTCGGGGGTGTTGCTCTCTTTCAGGAAGCGGGCATGGCAGCGCTGGATGGTGCGTGCCAGTGTTTGCTGCTCATGCTTGGCCGAGTTCGGCCTCCAGTTCTTCGACCACTTCATTGATGTGATCGCCGTAGCCCCAGCCGATCCCATCCGCTTTTCCGGCGACTTGATCGAGGCGTTCCTGCACCTTCGCGTAGGTCGCTTGGCCTTCCGCCTTCAGCACAGCGGCCAGTTCATTCATCACGGAGCAAAGGCTGTCGTAAAAGGGGCCGTTGATATCGCCGAAATCACAGGTGAAATCGTTGCCGTTCTCCACGTAGGTCAGGAGAAGCTCGATGGTGCCCTCCACATTGCCCGTGGCTTTCTTGTAGTCCCGGATCGCCTTGCGGGCCTCGCCGAGCTTGAGCTTGCCGAATCCCCGCTTCGGATAAAACTGCTCCACGATCCGCTGTCGGTAGGTTTCGAGTGCCGCGCCGCCTGATCCATCCGCCTGAACGCGGGCTTCGAGAAAGGTGCGGTTGTCTGCAGATCTGTCGTAGAGGTCCTTGATGAGCGCGGTGAGCTGGGCAGGGGTCCAGTCTTTGGTGTGCTTCTTCACGGCGCTCCAGCCGCTTGGCTTTCTGGTGGGTCTTCTGGTGTCGTCGGGCATAAAGAAAAAGGTTATCGTTGGACGCGTTTCAAAGGGGGCAGAGATTCGTGGGGCACGAGCAGGGTGATGCTGCGGGCCTGTCCTGGCACGCGCTGGATGAAGCCGCGCCGCTCCAGAGTGAGCACCATGGAATGGACGCTCGGCGGTGTGATTTGGAAATACCACTGCATGTCCGCCTCTGCCGGGGCACAGCCGTTCACGAGGCTGTATTGGTAAATGTAGGCAAGGAACTGCGCCTGCCGCTCCGTCGGTGCCGCTGCGTTTGCTTCATCCTTCTTCATTCAGTCATCTCCCTTCTCTTCGCCCCAGACGCGGGCGATGGCGGCTTGGATCTTTTTCTCCATGCGCTCGATGAGTTCACGGTTGGCGGCAACGAGGGATTGTTCGGCTTCGATGTCTGCAACAATCGCTTGCTGGGTGGCCATCGGCGGATGGGGTATTCTCATTTTAGAAAACGATACCCTAGTGAGGTGCTTAATCGTGGATCCTGAAAACAGTGACTCCAACGTCGAAGTTCCGTCAATCATGCGGAGGTAGGCGACGAGTAAATACGGTTCAAAGGGAATCTTGAACCGGACGCGATGAAGCGCCTTCTGATACTTCATGTTTGGGATGTGGCCATCCCAAACTGCGGCTCTTCCTGGATAGCTGCCGCCTTCGCATACAACGACGTCACCTGCCTTAAGGTCGAAACGATCGAGCTCACTTTCTTGGAAGTGCATTTGGGGAAGATTGTGGGTATCGATCTTTCCCCAGCGGACGCTAAGGTTTCGTAGATATGGGAATAACCTGCCCTTCGTGTGCTTCTTGCGGTCAAGCATCTTTCCAAGTTGAATGTCGGCAAGTTCTCCCAACTCCACCATCGGCCAGTCGGGGTGGATGGGGATGTGGGGGCGGTAGTTGTCGATGACGGCGCGGGCGCCGTCGATGACTTTCTGGTAGCCCTCGATCTCCGCCACGATCTCCTTCTGCACCTCCAGCGGCGGGAGGGGGATTTGGATCTTTTCTAGATTTCCTTTTGTTATGTGAACTAAGCCAACTCCTCCGTGCAGATTTTCTTCAACAGTACTCACACTACCCGACAAAAATCCCTGACAATGGACGCCTGATGACGAGTTCGAGGAACTCTGCGATGCCTTCCGCATGACGGAGCGGATTCTTGAACATCCGGTGCAGACTCTCGAAACCCTGCCGGAAGATGCTTTTGGC
>JAUTCT010000072.1 GCA_030673875.1 Verrucomicrobiota bacterium JB025
GCAAAGTCTGCCTGTCCCTGCTCAAGCAAGACACCACCATCAAGGACAGCCTGCGCGGCAAACGCTACCGGGCCGCACTCGATGAATCCGTCCTTGAGGGCATCCTGTTCCCGGTAAGCTCAAAGTGAGGTAGCCCTGGCGCGTCCCGGCCACTCCGGCACCCGCATCCCCTGCCAGTTCCTCCGACAAGTTCTCAGCCAGGTCCCGCCTCGGTGCCGGAGCGCTCCGCCTCACCATGGCCCGCTGCCTGCCACTTTCCCCCGTCCTTCCGGCGCATGCCCGCCCACGATGCGTGCGACTCAAGCCCGGAACCCGCCTGCTGACGTCCATTCACCCCAGGGCGATCAGGTGAGGGAAATGAACCACTGACTCCACTGGTTCCACAGAATTTGCTCGGGCTGTGAACACGTCGCGTTGATGGGATGCGTGGTTAAAGCAGGAAAATAGAGCAGGAAAAATCCATCCAACCTGGATCCCCAACGGAAACCCCAACAGGAACCTCACCCCCACCAACCCTCAGCGGGCTCCTTACACTCAGTCCCAATCTGTGGCCTCTCAACCGGCGATTTGCGGGGAATCCTCGCTGGTTTGATCGCCCTGCCATCTCGACGGTTTGCCAAATGGAATGGCCGAAAATCCGTCGAGGCGGGGAGTGCTCAGGCCAAGGCGCGGGGCGGGAATGGGTCGAGACCAGTGACCAACGCGCCACGCAGATATGCGGATTCCTCGCCCGCAACCACCATTCCATGCGAAGCCCAAATCCCAGCCAGTTCCCAGCCAGTTCCCAGCCGGGTCTCATTCCGTTTCGGCAATAATTTTCGCAAGAAGGTTTCGGCCGGTCTAAGCCACCACTCCGGCCCGCCGCAGCCGCTCGATCGCGGCGTCCTGCAGCGGGTCTTCCGGACCGATCAGCCACCGCAAGGCACGCAGGAAGAACCGCGTCGGCGGAACCACCAGCCACCGCGGCCACGCCCGCATCCCGATCATTTGCCGCTGGTTCTCCGGCAGCGTCAAATAGGCCGCCTGAAACACCCCGCGGTATGCGATCCGCGAGACCATCGGCAGCGGCGGCCGACGCAACCACTCGATCACCTCGCGGGTGGCGTCCGAAACCACCAACTGCGGCCCGAAACGATCGATCGCCTCCTGCATTTCCCGCTCGTTCGCAGGCGCATCCTCCAGCCCCAGAGGCTCGACTGACTGCCGCCAGAGGCCGACATACGCATCCGCCCCGCCGGGAATCGGCACCGAACCATACGTCTGGTGGCAGCGCAGGAACGACTCCATGAACGCGATGTGCACCCACAGCAGCAGCTCGGGATCCGACGCCCGGTATTCGCGCTCATGACCTTGTGCGTCGCGATACGTCCCCCGCACCTTGCCGTGCATGCTGCGCACGCGCCCGGCCTCGCGCAGGATCGACTCGCGCGAGGCAAACGTCGTGACCGTCAGCCACTGAATGGTTCCCGCCAGACGCCCCAGCGGATCGTCCTTGTAGCGCGAGTGTTCGAGCACGCCGGCCAGGCTTCCCGGGTGCAGCGCCTGCATCAACAACGCCCGCACCCCACCCACCAGCGTCGCCATGTCGGCGTGCACCACCCATGGCGCCTCGTCGGGACGGAAAAACCCCGGCCCTTCGCCACCGGCCACCGCCTCCAACCATGGCACCTCGCCGCTCGGGTTGCTGGTCAGCAAGGCCCGGAAACGCCGGCCGATGCGCTTCTGAATCGCTGCTATCATGCCACCCAGCATTGGCGGAAAACCCGGGGAAGCAACTGCAGAAAAATACATTTCCCGGGATCCCGCACGGACGGCACCATCCCGCCCACCCCACCCACCCACCGGGTCAACAGTGCGAATCACCGGACCGCTGGACGCCCGCTCCCCGCCACGGCAAACTCACGAGTTATCATTTCCCCACCAGTCGATGCCCCGGCCTCGGGAAAAACCCAACCCCACCCACACCAAGTGACCCGCCCAGCACATCCGCGCCGCCTGCTCCTCCACGCCGTGCTTGCCGCCACCCTCGCGGCCCCCTGCGCCCGCGCCATCGACTTCTACGTCGCAACCACCGGAAACGACACCCACCCCGGCACGATCAGCGAACCCTTCGCCACCCTCGCCCGCGCCAAATCCCAGGTCCGCTCGGTGCTGCCGTCCGCCACGGAAGCCATCAACGTCTGGGTCCGCGCCGGCACCTACCATCTCGACCAGACCCTCACCTTCGACCCGTCCGACTCCGGTCGCGCGGCGGTTCCCGTCCTCTACTCGGCCTATCAGGATGAAGCCGTCACCCTTTCCGGCGCCATCCCGCTCAACCCGGCATGGACCACCCACTCCGGCGACATCCAGGTCGCAGCCGTCGGCACTGGGCTCTCGTTCGACATGCTTTTCGTCAATGGCGAGCTGCAAACCCTCGCCCGCTACCCCGACTACGATCCCGACACAGTGATCCTCAACGGCTACGCCAGCGACGCCGCCAGCGCCTCACGCGCCTCACGCTGGGCCAACCCGCAAACCGGATTCGTCCGCGGCCTGCACGGCAGCCGGTGGGGCGGAAATTCCTACAAAATCACCGGCATCAAATCCAACGGCGACCCGGTACTCGAGTGGGTCGGCGACAACAACCGCGGCAGCGGCCTGCACGCCGAATACCGCATGGTCGAAAACCTCTTTGAGGAACTCGATGCCCCCGGCGAGTGGTTCTATGACGAACCCAACGGAAACCTCTATTTCCACCCGCCCGCAGGCATCAACCCGTCCACCGCCACCGTCGAGGCCGCCTCGCTTGAGGAACTCATCCGCGTGGTCGGAACCGCATCCGGGAAAGCCGGCCACCTGACCTTCAGGAAATTCACCTTCACCGGCACCCGGCGCACGCTTTTCACCCGCCCCTACGAACCCATGAACCGCAGCGACTGGCGCCTCGTCCGTGCCGGCGCCATCTATCTGCAGGATGCCGAAAACGTGACGGTTTCGGACTCGCTCTTCGACCGCACCGGCGGCAACAGCATCTTCATCAGCGCCTACAACCGCGACCACCTCATCACCAACAACGAGTTCATCGACAACGGAGCCACCTGCGTGAACGTGGTCGGCAGCAAATCCGCACTCCACGCCCCGAACGAGTGGGACGACTACATCACGGACGCCTCCGAAATCGACCCCGTCAACGAGCTGGGCCCCGCCACCGATGACTACCCGAAGGACATCACCATCAGCTACAACCACATGCAGAACAACGGCCGCTTCGAAAAACAAACGTCGGGCGTCAACATCGCCATGGCCGAAAGCATCACCGTCAGCCACAACACGATCCACGGAAGCCCGCGCGCCGGACTCAACGTCTGCGACGGCGCGTGGGGCGGCCACGTCTTCGAGTTCAACGACGTCTTTGACTGCGTCCGCGAAACCGGCGACCACGGACCATGGAACGCATGGGGACGCGACCGCTTCTACTCGATCGGCGGCTACAACCACAACGGCGCGGACGGTGAAATCAAACGCCCCTACGCCTTCCTCGAGGCATGGAAAACGACGATCATCCGCAACAACCGCTTCCACTATGACGAACCCACCGGGTTCGGCATCGATCTCGACGACGGCGCCAGCAACTACGAGATCTACAACAACCTGCTGCTGAATACCTCCGTGAAACTCCGCGAAGGCTTCCAGCGCAGGGTCTATAACAACATCATGATCAACCGCGGACCCGACCTCCACGTCTGGTATGATTCCTGCCGCGACCAACTCGACCACAACATCATCGTCGCCGCGTCCGCCTACAACCCGATCAACGTCGGCAGCGCCGCCGAAGAGGCGTCGACCGATTTCAACCTCTTCTACAACGGCGGCGAAACCGTGGAAATCGACTCCTTCGGCTGGACCGCCGGGAGCGATGAAAACTCCCTCACCGCGGACCCGTTGTTCACCGACGTCAACACCCTCGACTACTCGGTGCTGCCGGAGTCCCCCGCGCTCGCCCTCGGCTTCACCAACTTCCCCATGGACCAGTTCGGCAAACCCGGCGCACCCGAACCGGACCCGATCGAGTTCGTCGTCGAGCTTCCGGAGGAATCCGACGCCGAACCACTGATGGGTGCGTTCGCCGCCAGCATTTACAGCGTCGGCCTCCAGTCGTCGCTCGGCTCACCGGACCTGAACGGAGTCTACTTCGAAGCCCTCCCGCCCGCGAGCTGGGCCGCCGGCCAGGGATTCCAGCAAGGCGACGTCATCCGTTCGCTCAACGGCACCGACATCACCACCAAACAAAGTTTCTGGCTGCTCTATCATGCCGTCGAACCGGGCGCGGAAATCACCGCATCCATCCTCCGCAACCAGCACATCGAACCCTTCACCTTCATCAAGCCAACCGTCCCGGAAGAACTCAACGACAGCGCGGGCGTCACCTACACCGGCGACTGGAACCACCAGCACAACGTGAACTCGTTCAACGACGACCTCCAATACAACCGCACCACCGGCGACTCGTTCGAACTCACCTTCCACGGCACCGGCATCGAGTTCACATCCCAGAACAACACCGACATGGGCCTCGTCGACGTCTTCATCGACGGCGTCTACGACCAAACCGTCAACCTCCACAACGACACCCGCCTCCACCGCCAAACGGTCTATCACAAGGAAAACCTCCTGCCCGGACTCCACACCATCAGAACCGTCAACACCGAGGACAAATACCTCATTCTCGATTCATTCACCATCCTCTGGCAGCCACCGCTCGACGGTGAAGTCAGCGTCTCCACCAGCCAGCTCGACTCACCACCCGCCGTCAGCACCACCGACCTCGCACAAACCCACTATCTATCAAGCTCCGCCACCGGCGGCGATGAAGTCGGAACCGGCGGCCAGCAACACGACCAGCTCTTCAACGGCCAGATCGGCAACGACGACGGCGATGTGAACGACAGCGGCGAAGTCCGGATGTCCGCGGACAACACCATCACCGTCACCTTTGACACCTCGGTCAACCTCCACGGCTATGACATCACACAAATCAACACCTGTTTCGGCTGGAACACCACCAATGGCGGACGCTCCAACCAGGGCTATGCCGTGCGCTTCGAATACCTCGACGGATCCATATCGGAAATCCCCTCACAACACTGGGAACCCAACTCGCCCGCATCCTACTGGACGACGGTGTCCATCACCGACGCCCTCGGCGGCACGCTCGCCAGCGGCGTGAAAGCCGTCACCTTCGACATCACCCACAACGCAAATGCCAACGGCGTGTTGATCGGACGCGAGTTCGACATCGAGGGCACCCCGACCGCCGCCCCCCTCACCGGCTTCAACGCCTGGCTCGAACTCCACCCGTCCCTAACCGACACCTCGCCCGCCGGCGACCCGGACAACGACGGCATCGCCACCCTCCTCGAATACGTCCTCAACGGCAGACCGGACCAACCGGACGCCGCCCTCCTGCCCGCCCCCGCCACCGACGGCGACCACATCACCTTCACCTTCACCCGCCTCACCGGATCCGCCACCGACACCACCCAGCGCTTCCAGTTCGGCTCCGATCTGGAAAACTGGACGAACCTCAACATCACGCCACCCACCGCCGCGGAGGTCCAACTCGCCCCCGCCAGCGGAGACCTCCAGGACGTCACCATCACCATCAGCCGAAGCAACGCCTCCAACGGCCGGATCTTCGGCAGGTTGGCCGTCGAATCCCCGTGAAGACCACACCAGAATCCAGGCCACCGGTCAGCCACCCTCGATCGCCCGTTGCCCCGGCCCGATGGCTGCGCTACTGAATCCCGGAAAATCTTCTAAGAACCCGCACGCCAGCGTGTCATTCCCACGATGAAAGCTCGTTTCTCAACCATCTCCCGCATGCTCGCTCTGGCCGCCGCCGTGATCACCCTGACCCCGGCCACCACCACCGCGGATCAAATGCCCACCGGCCACTACACACTCACCGGCGTCGAAGTCGTTCCGATCGAAAGATCAATCGTCGACGGCAAAGTCAACGATCACAAATCCGACACCCTGACCCACTGGATCCGCTTCGACGTCCGCACCAGATTCACCCGACCGGAGGGCACGAAAACCAAACCGTTCAAGATCACCAACCCGCTGGACCCCACCAAAACCAGCCTCACCGTCGACAAGGAAATCAGGTTCAAAAACAAACTCGTGCCCGCCGGAACCAACCTCCTGAAGTTCCAGCAGTTCAACGGCCGAACCATGAACATCTCGATGTCGCCACTCAGCCCGCTCGCCATCCAGTCGGTCCGGATCAGGGACGACTTCTTCTTCGCTCCGGACACCTACACCCTGACCTTCCAGTGGGTGACCAAGGACGGCAAAACCATCTCGGATACCGTGAAAGTCCGGATCGACATCCAGCCTGAAAACCCGGTGGCGCTCCTCGACCAGCACCACTGAACGCGGCCCGGACGCCGGCTCCCCCCGCAGCCCCCCGGGGCGATCAGGTTAGGGAGAAACGCTTGATCAGCTCGGCAGCAGAACCACTGATGACACTGAATTCACTGATTCTTCTCTGCCTGAGAAGGCATGGTGCTCCGAATGTCTCGCGAGTTGGGAGTTCTTCACCCTCAAAGGTCTTAAAAAATCAGTGAAATCCGTCTAATCAGTCTGAATCTGTGGT
>JAUTCT010000073.1 GCA_030673875.1 Verrucomicrobiota bacterium JB025
ATGGGCTGGGCCGACGACGAGGAACTTGTAGCCGCCATGGGCCCCGCGAAAAAACGAGGCTGAACCATCAGGGGAGAAGCGCATCGTCAAGGCGATGCGACGCGCAGCTTTGTACAGACGCCACTGGCAACCGACGACCTCGCGTCCAGACCGGGCGCAGGCCAAAACCTGAAAACCCCATGAGTCAGCCCTCGCCCATGAAAACGAAAACAGCTCAAAGCGTGCCGAACACTACTGGAGCGGGACGCTCCAGCGACGGGGTGGAAAGCCGGAGGCCCCGGCGGGGTGTCCCTGCCGGGGTGGAGGGTGTCAGGGGAATGAGTGAGTTTCGTCTTTTCCGGGCGGGGATGGGGGCATAGGGTTGCGGGGTGTTTCAGATTGTTTTTAACGAAATCAGCGCGGCGGAGTTGTCGAGTCTCGGGACTTTGGAGCAGCTTGAGCTTCTGGAGGAGTTCAAGGTGGGCAAGGAGGATCTGGAGAACCTGACGGGTGAGCGGTTTGGGAAGATCGAGCGTGACGGTCTGGTGCTGTATCGTTTTCGGGCGAAGGATTACCGGTTTTATTTTGAGGTTCAGGAGGGATCGGTGATTGTGCACCGGGTGCTGCACAAGGGGACGTTTTCGGATTTTTTGTTCCGCTCGAAGATGCCGCTGGCGGAGGACGAGGAGTTGGCGAAATCGAAGCATTTCTGGAAGTTGATCGACGAAGGGCGCAATGCGCGGCAGTTGTGACAAGTGACAGATTTTGCTTTTGGTGTGGTCCGGATTCCGGCAGGTTCGCGGCATCATGAAATGGGTGTTTTACCTCGTGCTTTTGGTTCTGGCGGCGTTTAGCTGGAAGTTATTCGTCGACAAGGGGAACGAGCTGGAGAAGGCCCGTGAAGAGATCCTCAAGGTGGAGGATGCGGGGGATCCGGACGAGGTTCTGAAGGTTCTGGAGGACAAGGCGCATTCGCTGGAGGCGGACCGGACCTTGAGCGGGATCATGCTGACGTTCATCACGGCGGGGATCGCGGGGATCATCGTGGTGTTGTATCTGGTGCCGTTTTTGGCGCAGCAGGCGACGCACGCGGTGTATGACAGCGCGGAGATGGTGGATAAGGATGTGATGCACGACGCGCGTTCGCTGCTGGCACAGGGGGATTACCAAGGGGCGATCGAGGCGTTCAAGAAGGCTGCGGAGGAGGAGCCGATGAACCGCTTGCCGTGGGTTGAGATTGCGAAGGTTTACAAGGACCACCTGGATGATCCGCATTCGGCGATCAACACGATCCGCAATGCGCTGGAAGGGCAGGAGTGGGAGGTGAATGATGCGGCGTTTTTCCTGTTCCGGCTGGCGGAGATGTATGACGAGGTGATGGAGGACCGTGCATCGGCACGCGCGATCATGGAGCAGGTGGTCGGTCAGTTCGAGGGGACGCGGCACTCGGCGAATGCGAAGCACAAACTGCATGAGTGGGATGTGCAGGAGGGGGCAGTGGCCGCGGGCGAGGTGGCGCCGGAGGCACCGAAGGCGCCCGAGACGCAGGAGGATTTGGCGGAGCAGCGGCGCCGCGAGGAGGAGGAGTATCTGGCGAAGATGCGCAAGCAGCAGGGCGGGGGACAAGGGTGATCACCCGCAAGCGCTCCTGCCATGCGCAAGCGGATTTCGAGCGTGGCGGAGCGGATTGGTGGGGGTGCTGAGAGGCGCCCGTTGTTTTTTGCCGCGCTGGTGACGGTGGCGGCGGTTGCCGCCGCAGGAGCGGGGGTGGCGTGGGGTGTGTTGGTTGGGGTTGGCGCGGGGGTGGCGGGCTGGTTTTGCGGTGGCTGGCGACGGGCGGTTTTCTGGCTGGGGTGCGGATTGGTGGCGGTGGTGGTTTTTGCCGTGCGGGACAGCGCGCGGCGGCAGGGGGAGCGGGTGTTGTTGGCGGCCAGCGGTGGAGTGGCGAGGGGCCGGGTGTTGGAGGATGCGTCCGGCAGCGAGCGCCATTGGATGGCTCCGGTTCGCTTGACCGGTGGCGAGGTGGGGGACGGGTTGAAGGTTTGGTGGGAAGGACGTGGTGAGGTGCCGGTGGCGGGTGCGGTGGTGGAGGCGTTCGGGGATTTTGAGGAGTTGGAGGGACCGCGGAATCCGGGCGAGTTTGATCGGGCGAAGTGGCTGCGGGGGCAGGGGGTGAGTGCGGTGTTTCGGCCGGGGTGGGCGCGCTGCAAGGTGGAGGTGGGTTGGCGGGCGAGGGTGGGCGCTGCGCTGCGGCGGGGGTTCCGCGAGCGGGTGACGGCTGGCCTGCCGGAGGATGGGCTGGAGGTCCGGGTGATCCGGGCGGTGGTGATCGGCGAGAAACCGCGGGATTCGGATGCGTTGATTGCGGCGTTTCGTGAAAGTGGGTCGCTGCATGTGTTTTCGGTGAGCGGGCTGCACGTGACGATGGTGTGCGGGATTGCGTGGTTGGTGCTATCGTTTGCGGGGGTGACGAGGCAGTGGTCGATTCCGCTGCTGGTGCCGGTGGCGTTCGGTTATGCGTGGCTGACGGGGTGGAATCCGCCGGCGGTGCGTGCGTCGTGGATGCTGGCGGTGTTTCTGGGGGCGTTTGGTTTCCGGCGGCGGCCGGATTTGCTGAATGCGTTGGGTGCGGTGTTGTTGGTGGGGATGTTGTGTGACGGGCGGATGTTGTTTCAGGCGGGGGTGCAGCTGTCGTATGGGGTGGTGGCGGCGATTGCGGTGGGGGTTTCGCTTGCGGCGAGGTTGTATGGCGGGCTGGCGGCTCCGGAGATGTATCTGCCGGAGGACCAGATGAGTCGGTGGCAGGCGTTCTGGCTCCGGTTGCGGCGGTGGGCGGCGGGGATGTTGGGGACTTCGACGGCGGCGGCGGTGGGGTCGGCGCCGCTGACGGCGTGGCATTTCGGGTTGTTCACGCCGGTTTCGATTGTGGCGGCGCTGGTGTTGATCCCGACGGTGTTTGCGATGTTGTGGTTGGCGCTGGCGGGGGTGGCGGTTTCGTTTTTATCGGTGCCGGCCTCGCATGGGCTGAATCAGGTGAATGGTGTTCTGGCGAAGTTTGCGGCGGGTTCGGCGAGGTGGTTTGCCTCGTTGCCGGGCGGGCATTTCAAGCTGCGGGGTGAAAACGGGCCGTCGTTGCTGGTGTATGACCTGGAGTATGGGGCGGGGGGCGCGTGTTTTTCCGGCGGTGACGGGGCGGCGGTGTTGATTGATTGTGGTGATGCGAATTCGTTTCAGTATCGGGTCACGCCATCGTTGCGGAGCATGGGGGTTGAGCCGGATTCGGTGGTTCTGACGCATCCGGACGGCGGGCATTTGGGTGGCGGGAGCGTGGTGTGGGAGGCGTTTCCGGTGCGGCAGGTGCTGATGCCGGTGGCGTTGTCGCGGAGTCCATCGTTCGGGACGTGGGTGGAGCAGGGGCCGGCGGCTGGCCTGAGCTTGTATCAGGCGTCGGATTTTTCCGGTGTGGCGATGCCGGACGGTGCCTGGCTGGAGGTGCTGCATACTCCGGAGCCGCTGGCGCGGAACACGGTGGCGGACGAGCGGGTGGCGCTTTACCGGCTGTGGTGGCGGGGGTGGAGGATTCTCTTTACGAGCGACCTGGGGGTGGGCACGGAGCTGCGGTTGCTGGATGCGGGGGTGGATGTTGCCGCGGATGTGGTGGTGGCCGGGAAGCACCGCCAGGACCTGACGTTATGCGATCGGTTTCTGGATGCGGTGGATCCGCGGGTGATCGTGGCGACGCATCCGGTATTTCCCGAGCAGGAGCGGCGGGATGCCCGGACGCTGGAGCATTGGAGGCGCCGTGGAATCCGGGTGTTTGACCAGTTGGAGACCGGCGGGGTGACCGTGCGGGTGACAGGCGCCGGCGGTCTGCTGCTGGAGGGGTTTGTGGATGGCTCGCGGGTGGAGCTTGGTGCGCGTTAGCCGGCCTTCCGGCAACGCAGGCGGAACATGGATTTGCCTTCGCCCTCCCACTGGATCTGGAAGTCGGTTTTCGGGTAGAAGAACGAGTCTTCGGTCCATTCGAGGCGCTCGAATTTGCCGAATTCGGCGACGGTTTCCACGCCCCACTCGAAGTATTCCTCGTGGTCGGTCATGAAGAGGAATTCGCCGCCGGGGATGAGGGCCTTGCGGACGGCCTCGAGGAACGGGACCTGGACGAGGCGGCGGCGGTGGTGTCTGGCCTTTGGCCACGGGTCGGGGCAGAGCAGGTGGATGCGGGAGACGGAGGCCTCCGGGAGCAGCCATTCGACGACGTATTTACTGTCGAGCCGGAGGACGCGGAGGTTGTCGAGGCCGCGGCGGCGTGATTTCCGGCAGACTTTGCGGACGCGGCCGAGCAGGCGTTCGACGCCGATGAAGTCGCGCTCGGGGAAGTGTTGTGCCATGTCCATGAGGAATCCGCCGTCGCCGGTGCCGAGGTCGATCTCGATGGGGCGGTCGCCGTTGCAGAGTTCGGCTCTTTGGAGTTTGCGGAAATAGTGGGGAGGCACGAATTCGCCGGGGATCGGCGGTCTGGTGAGGACGTGGAGCTGCGGTGGGGTCACGCGGGGGGTTCTAGCCGGGAATTGGCGCCGGGCAAACGGCATTCTCGTTCCCGCTTGCGCTTTTCCAGCCGTGAATTACCATCGGCTTTCGCGACGGGGCCGGCGCTGCCCCCCGTTGCGTGCAACGAACTCCCAATCACCCCAATCACCCCAATTCCCAATACCGTGGACCTGAAGGAAATCCGCCAAATCGTGGAGCTGATGAACGAGCACGGGCTCACCCATTTCGATCTCAGCAAGAAGGACTTTCAACTGAAACTCAAGAAGGGGCCGGAGATGGATGATCTCCAGGCGCTTTTGAGCAGACTGCCGGTTGCCGCGGCGGCCGCACCGGTGACGGGTGCCCCGGCGGCATCCGTGGCGGCGCCGGCCGAGGCTGCCGAACCCGCGGAGGAAGGCGAGGAAATCACCTCACCGATGGTCGGGACGTTCTACCGCAAGCCGGCACCGGACGCGCCGAACTTCGTCGAGGTGGGCAGCACGGTTTCCGCCGGGCAGACGATCTGCATCATTGAGGCGATGAAGGTGATGAACGAGATCAAGGCGGAGAAAGCCGGAACGATCTGCGCGGTGGTGGCCGAGGACGGCAACGCGGTGCAGTATGGCGACGTGCTTTTCCGCATCAAGTGACCCGGTTTCCCCAACCCCGCTAGAATTTATGTTTAAGCGTCTTCTGGTCGCCAACCGTGGCGAAATCGCCCTCCGCATCATCCGCGCCTGCCGCGAGCTGGGAGTGGAGTCCATCGCAGTCTATTCGGAGGCGGATGTGGATTCGATGCATGTCCAGCTGGCCGACGAGGCGGTGTGCATCGGCCCTGCGGCGAGCAAGGATTCGTATCTGAAGATGGATCGGATCATTGCGGCGGCGGAGATCACGGACGCGGATGCGATTCATCCGGGATACGGGTTTCTCTCGGAAAACGCGCGTTTTGCCGACATTTGTGAGTCGTCCGGCATCAAGTTCATCGGGCCATCGGCGGCGGTGATCACCCGGATGGGTGACAAGGCGACGGCGCGGGCGACCGCGACGGAGAACGGCGTGCCGGTGACGCCGGGGACGGACATCATGCCGAATGCGGAAAAGGCGTTGGAAGAGGCGAGGAAGATCGGCTTTCCGGTGATGATCAAGGCAACCGCCGGTGGCGGCGGCCGCGGCATGCGTCCGTGTTTTGAGGAGAAGGATTTCATTCAGTTGTTCCAGGCGGCCTCGAGCGAGGCGATTGTGTGTTTCGGCAATGGCAGTTGTTATCTGGAGAAGCTGGTCATCAATCCGCATCACGTGGAGTTTCAGATCATCGGGGACTCGCACGGGAACTTCATTCATCTTGGCGAACGGGACTGCTCGATGCAGCGGCGCAACCAGAAGGTGATCGAGGAATGTCCGTCGCCCCTGCTGACGCCGGAGCTGCGCCAGCGCATGGGTGAGGCGTCGGTGAACCTGATCAAAAACATCAATTACCAGAACGCGGGCACCATCGAATACCTCGTGGATGACAAGGCGGAGAATTTCTATTTCATGGAAATGAACACTCGGATCCAGGTGGAGCATCCGGTGACCGAGGAAGTGATGGGCTGCGAGCTGATCAAGGAGCAGATCCGTGTGGCGGCCGGCGAGCCGCTGTCCGACCACATTCTGAAAGGCAGCGCGCGCGGGCATTCGATCGAGTGCCGGATCAACGCCGAGGACCCCTACAACAACTTTGCGCCGAGCCCGGGGACCATCGAGCTGTGGTATGCGCCGGGCGGCAAGGGCGTGCGGGTGGATACCCACGTGTATTCCGGCTACACCGTGCCGCCGCATTACGACTCGATGATTGCCAAGCTGATCGTGACGGGCGCGACGCGCGAGATCGCGATCGTGCGCATGCAGCGTGCGCTCAGCGAGTTTACGATTCGCGGCATCAAGACGACGATTCCCTTCCAGCAGGAGATCATTTCCCATCCGGATTTCCAGAACGGGACTTACGACATCGCCTGGGTCGGGCGGTTTCTTGAGGAGAAGGCGGCGACCGCGGAATCCGCCGCGCAGAGCGCCGAGTAAGCAATCCGTTTCGCAATGGTTCATTCCACCCATTCCTCCCATTCCGAGATTCGAGTTGCCGATTCCGCCATATTGTACGGGATTCTGGATCTCGGCTACGTGAGCGAGGAAATGTCCCGTCCGGTGACTGCGGCGTTGCTTGCGGGTGGTGTCGGTTTGCTCCAGTTGCGTGCCAAAGGGCAGGATCAGGAAACGATCCGCCGGGTGGCGTTGTCGCTGATCCCGCTGTGTCAGGCGGTGGACGTGCCGTTTATTCTCAACGATTTTCCAGCGCTTGCCGGTGAGGTGGGGGCGGATGGCGTGCACATCGGGCAGGATGACGGCTCGCTGGCGGACGCGCGCGGCACCTTTCTGGCCAATCGCCCGGCTTCATGCGCGGCGGTTTCGCCGCTTGTCGGGCGTTCGACGCATTCGCTGGAGCAGGCGCGCGCGGCATTGGAGGAAGGCGCGGACTACATTGGTTTTGGTCCGTTGTTTCCCACGCCGACCAAGCAGGGCAGGCCGGGCATCGGCATCGACGATATCCGGGAAATGCAGCGCGATGTGGGCAGCCGGATTCCCGCGTTTTGCATCGGCGGCATCAAGCGGGAAAACCTCGGCAGGGTCATTGCGGCCGGTGCGCGGCGGGTGGTGATCGTTTCCGATCTGCTCACCGCGAACGACCCGTGTGCCGCGTCGCGCGATGTGGTCGCGCAACTGATTGCGGAATGCGGATTGCGGAATGCGGATTGAGCTTTTGCTGTGCACCGCTACGATATGGCGATGCAGTCTGAAGAAATGCGGGAACGGACGATGGAGTTCGCGCTGCGGGTCCTGGACGTGGTCGACTCTCTCCCAAATTCGCAAAAAGGACGGAATATCGCCAACCAGCTATGCAGGGCGGGAACCTCGGTGGCCGCGAATTACCGGGCGGCCTGCAGAGCGAAAAGCCGGGCGGATTTCATCAGCAAACTCGGGACTGTCGAGGAAGAGAACGATGAAGTCCTCTTTTGGCTCGAACTCGTCGTCAGATCGGGAACCTTGCCCGAAAGTCGGCTGACTCCGCTGATGGAGGAGGCAAACGAAATACTCTCCATGGTCGTTGCCTCCATTCGCACGGCCAAACGAAATCGATGAGCGATTTCGAAACTCCGATTTCCGAATTGCGATTCAGCTCGGTTTGCCAATAGTCCTCGCGTTCTTCCACATATCAACCAATGTCTTCTCAATCCGCAATCCGCAATCCGCAGTCCGCAATCTCCATTGGCGGCACCATTGCGATCGATCACGTCAGGACGCCCGAGGCTGAAGGCCGCGACCTGCTTGGCGGATCAGCCGCCTATGCCGCGCTGGCCGCTTCATTTTTCACCCGCCCGGTCTCGTTGATTGGCATCATCGGCCACGATTTTCCCAAGCAGCACCTCGACATGCTCGAAGGTCGTGGCGTGTCGCTGGACGGTGTCGAGCGTTCGCAGAGCGAGAGTTTCACCTGGTCCGGCGAATACCATGAAAACATGAACGAGCGCACCACCCACAAGGTCGGGCTGAATGTGCTCGAAGACTGGCAGGTCAAGGTGCCGGAGTCCTGCAGTGCCGCGGAGATCGTCGTGCTTGCCAACATGTCGCCGGACAACCAGCTGCAGATGCTCGAGCAATGTCCCGGTAATGGCAAATCGCCCTTCGTGATCGCCGATACCATGGACCTGTGGATCGAGATCGCCAACGAACGCCTTCAGGAAGTTCTGCCGAAACTCGATCTTTTCGTGCTCAACGAAGGCGAGGCCCGCGAACTCGCACGCACATCCAATCTCGTCAAAGCCGGCCACCTGCTGCTCGACAAAGGGCCGAAAAACGTGGTCATCAAGCTGGGTGAGTTCGGCGCGATGCTCTTCTCCGCCGCCGGCGACTCCCGTGAGTTTTTCCGCTGTTCCGCATGGCCGCTGGAATCGGTGGCGGACCCGACCGGTGCCGGCGACACCTTCCTCGGCGCCATGGCCGGCTACCTTTCCGCCAATGCAAACGGGGAATTCGGCACCGATCACCTGCGCCAAGCCATCATTCAGGGGTCGATGCTCGCCTCCTTCACCTGCGAGGCGTTTTCCACCCGCCGTCTCGAGCAACTCAGCCAGGCTGACCTCGACGCGCGTCTCGAAGAGTTCCGCCGTTTCACCAACTGGTGATGCCTGGTCACCAAATGGTGATGCTTGGTCACCAAATGGTGGTGCATAGTCACCCGCTGGTGACGCTTGGCCCGCAGCCGGCGGTCGCGTGAACTCAGGGCGAGAGCCTGTGCCTTCAGTTTGGCCGCCCGGCCGAGGGCGCCATCGCCTCCGGCCCGGCCCCTGTGGCTGCGGCTGTCCCGGCGTGGGGTCATTCTGACGGCCCCGGTTGGCTCCCGTCGCCGGCGGTTTGATTGGTGGAACGGCTTTCGCCAAAAGTGGACGCGTCACTGCAATAATCTGCCGCGATACCCTCGGCGCTGGAAATGGTCCTGCAAATGGCGAGCAGGTGATTGCAGCTGGCGGGGGCGCTTGGTCGGCTTTGGGCCTGGTGGACATTGGCAATCGGCATGGCATTGCATCCCGTGGGTGCGATCTTCGTGGGTGCGATCTTGATCCCGCGCCGGAAAGCGTGGGATTTCAGCGGTGGAGAATGGATTCCTTGGGGGGCATGCATCTGTCCCGAGTGAGACGATTGCAGCGTCCTGGTTCCACCCCTGCGCCGTCGCCTCCGTTCCGTTTCGCTGGTCTGCTCTGTGGGTGGATTCTTTCGTTTGGTCCCCGTGGGCTCATTCCGATGGAGGCCGGAAACTTGCTTGCACCCGGGGCAACCGCACACCGCATCGTGGGCACACGACCATCATGCGCGATCGCCCCAGCGAACTACCGACAACCGGGTGGGCGAAAATCCGCGATTTGCGTTCGAAAGTCGTCCGATAAGCGGAATTTATTGATGATTCGGCGCCTTCGAGTCGATTCATGGCTGTGGATGATTCGGGTTTCTGAAGTTTTTGCAGCTTGTAACGAGTTGATAGTAAGCGAGTTGGTTGCAAATGTGAGGGTCGATGCCCATGCCGCTTGCTTGCCTCAAAAAAACCCTGAATTTCGTAAAATTTCCTTGCCGTGGCGGGGCTTAGAGGGTTTCCTTCCCATGAAACCGATGGAGTCGGATGTCTTGTGCAGTCGACTTCTGACCTACCGACAAACCGAAAACTGAAAATACCAAACCAAAATCTGTCATGAAACTGATTAAATTTACTCTCGCCGCCGCCATTCTGGCCTGTGGCGTTTCCTACGCGGCCGAAACCGCATACACGACTCCGGTCGGCTACTACACGTTCGACGGTTCTGCAGGCGGGAATGTCTTTGTTCCCAGCTTTGTCGAGCCAGCTGCATTTTCTGGTGAGATTACCGCAGCAACTGCGACCACAATGACTGTAAGTGGTTCGCTGACCGCAAATGCGTTTGATGCGGGAGCGTCTTATGCCACCTATTACGTTGAGATTACTTCTGGTGACAACGAAGGTGTCGTGATTGATATCGCTTCCAACACGGATTCCGAAATTACTCTTGATTCCGATGTTAGTGCCCTGAGTCTCACTGGTTCCGAAACGATCGCCATTCGTCCTCACGTGACCCTTGGGTCCGCGCTTGAAGGCGGTGCATCAGTTCTGGCAGCCTATGCCGACTCCGCGAGTTTTTACAACACCGATGGTTCTATTAGCACCTATGTTTGGGATGGTGCTGGCAACTGGACAAGCAACTTTATCGACGCTGATGGTAATGATCGTCCGATTCCTCCTGCTACAGGATTTGTTCTCAACGTAACTTCGGATGTCGATTTGGTTGTGTCGGGTGAGGTCAAGTCCGGGGCTACCGTCGTTCAGCTTACCGCTGGAGTCGTGAATATTGTTGGTCCTACCAATCCTCTGGTTGGGGACTCTACTCCCATCGCCGATCTTGGATTTTCCAATATGGCTGCGTATGCAGATTCTCTGACGATCTACGATCCGGGCACGCTCGGTAATCCGGTTTCGTACCTTGCTGACGGTGCTGGCAATGTAACGGTTGATTTTATTAGTGCCTCCACTGATGAAATGAATCACACTACTGGCGGTGTTCTCACGGCATCCGGTGACACCTCTCTCCGTATCGATACTGGTCTTTGATGATCGGCTTTGGTCGGATGAGAGATGATGTATCTCCTACCACACATAACAAACTACAACGAAATTAATATGATGAAAACAAAAGTATTCGCCTCAATGCTGACGGCATTCGCTCTTTTTACAGGAGCATCTCAAGCTGTCACTGTGAGTCTCATTGGTGTGGCAAACTCTGCTACTGGTCTCATCACTGCTGATGGCACTGCTGTTTCCGGATATGCCGTATTTGTCTCCACGACCGGTTCTGGTGTCGCAGATGGTGCTGCTAGCATGCTTACGGAATACGTGAACAACGGTGGTACTTACTCAGATTTCCAGACATCGCTCACTTCGTTGATCGGAACGACCTCGTCAACAAGTCCCGGTATTGTGGCGACCACCACTTTCACTGATGGAGTTATGCTCTACAATGTGGCGAATGAAATGGGCGATGCCGGCAATGATACGGTGCTCTTCCTCGTCGCTACGGATGCTTCAGATTCACTCGTTGCTGTTGGTGGTTATACTGGTTCTGACGTTCCGCCGCTCGGTGCTGTGAACTTTTCACCTGTCACCAGTGCTGATGGAATTGGCGTTGGAACTTCGGAGTCCGGTTTCCAAATCGTCTCAGTCGTTCCCGAGCCGTCCGCTGCGCTTCTTGGTGCATTCGGTCTTCTCGGCCTTCTTCGCCGCCGCCGCGCCTAATTGGTCCTGTGGTTTAGAGAGAAATCAAATGAAAGAGGCAGGCGAAAGCCTGCCTCTTTTTATGTACTGAATTTTCCGGTTGAGGATGGGATCTGCACTTGTGGGAGGCGGGGGAACTTGCAGACTCCGGGCATGAGTGACGCACGCATTGATGGATTGCAGTTGTTGTTTCGGGAAACGGGAAATCCCAAGGAGGTGTTGGAACTTGGCGAGTTTTCGCCGCGCGCGCCCGGCGAGGGCGAGGTGCTGGTGAAGCTGTTGGCGGCACCGATCAACCCGGCGGATTTGAACACGGTGGAAGGCACGTATGGAGTGAAGCTGGAGTTGCCGGGAGTCCCGGGGATTGAAGGCTGTGGCGAGGTGGTGGAGAGCCGGGCGGAGGGATTTGCGCCGGGCGAGCGGGTGATGTTCCTCAAGCGGGCGTCGACCTGGGCGAGCCATACGGTGGTGGCCGCGGATGTGTTGTTCAAATTGCCGCCGGCGATTGATCCGGTGCAGGCGGCGATGCTGAAGGTGAACCCGGCGACGGCGTGGCAGCTGTTGACGGGGTTTGAGACGCTGAAGAAGGGTGACTGGATCGTGCAGAACCTCGGAAACTCGGCGGTCGGCCGCTGCGTGATCCAGATTGCGAAGGATCTGGGGGTTCGCACGATTTCGTTTGTCCGGCGGGAGGAGCAGTTCGCGGAGTTGAAGGCGCTGGGGGCGGATGAAGTGCTGGTGGACGGCCAGGAGGGGTTTGACAAGGCGAAGGAGATTCTCGGCAAGACCAAGGCGCGGCTGGCGTTCAACGCGGTCGGTGGGGATAGCGCGCTGCGGGTGATGAAGTTGCTTGGCAACGCGGGAACCCACGTCACCTACGGGGCGATGGGCAAACAGCCGGTCACGGTGCCGAACGGAATGATTCTTTTCGCCGACGTGCGGGTGCGCGGTCTGTGGGTGACGCGCTGGGCGGAAAACGCACCGCATGATGAGGTGTTGGCGACGTATCAGGATCTGGCGGAGCGCGTGGCGGCCGGAAAGATCGTGCAGCCGGTGGACCGGACCTATGGGCTGGGTGAGTTTGCCGATGCGCTAGAGCGTCTGGAGTCCCCGGAGCGGAAGGGAAAAGTGTTGTTCGAGATGGGGTAGAGGGATGATGAATTGAGCTCGGTGTCGGGCGCACGCAGGGGGGATTCGGATTTGAGATCTTAGATTTGAGATTTCGGATTGGGCTTGTGGGCATGGGATTTGGCGAGTGGGCTCTGTGGTGCGCTCTCGGCGAGAGCGCGCTACCTGCTTGAGTTGTGGGGAAGACGGACGGATTCGGAGATCCGTCCGTGCGCCGGGTGTTTGGGATGGGGATCTGGTATTTGGTCTTTTACGTGGGATTCGAAATTGGGTGTGTTTGAGGGATGTGGCCTGAGGTTCCAACTGGTTGTGCGTTGCATTGGTTCAATCCGAATGTGGAGGGGGATGTGGTGGCCGGGTTGCGCGGCGAGCGACCGGTGAGGAATAGGATGACGTTGGCGATGGAGGCCGAGGTCGAGGCGGTGATGCTGGCGGGGTGTCGTGAAGGGGACGTGTGGCTGGCGAGACGGGTGCCCTCGGCAGCGCATGTGGAGTCATTGAAGGCGGCCGGGATTCGGCTGCCGGAGATGGTGGAGGATCCGGGCGTTTTGCGGGATTCGTTCGCCGGGTTTCGGCCATGGGCGATGTCTCGGGATGCGTTGGCCGTGGTGGCGGCAGGACCGCCGCACGTGCGCGGGCTGGCGGAGAACCGCGTGGTCCGGGACGGCTGGTTTTCCAAGGAGGTCGGGGTGGAGCTGCTGGAAATGATGGGCGCAGGGGAGCGGGGAATGGTTTGTCGGACGATTGATGAGCTGGTGGCGGCAGTTGAGGCGTTGTTGGTGCATGGGGGTGTGGTGGTGAAGGGGGCGTATGCCTGCGCGGGACGCGACCAGCTCTGGCTCGGAGCGGATCGCTGGCAGGAAACCCGGGAAGTCCGGGAAGTGGTGGAGCGATTGTTGGTGCGCCATGGAGTGGTGGTCGTCGAGAAGCGGCGCGACAGGGTGTTTGATTTCTCGGTGCAGTATGAGAAGGCGGGGGACGAGGTGCGCTTTGTGGGGATGACCACGATGCGCAATGATGCGAGGGGGCGGTTTCAGGCGACGATGGTGGCGAGGGAGCTCGGCGGGATGATCCCGGATGAGCTTGAGGAGGTGTTTGCCAGAGAGGAGATTCTTGCGGTTTATCGGGACCAGCTGCCGAAGATGATCGCCGGGCTGCTGGGCGGCTACGACGGGCCGTTGGGGATCGATGGCATGGTGTATCGGGAACCCGGGGGGAGACTGAACTGGATGCCGGTGGTGGAGGTGAACGTGAGGATGACGATGGGGCGGGTCGCGCTGGATTTATTGGATCGCACGGGGGCGGATTCCGGTCGGTTTGAAGTGATGCGGAAACGAAGTGGCGGGAGGGCTGGCCGAGCGGGGACCGGGGCGGGGACCGGGGCTTTGGAACCCGGTTGCATCGTGCTCAATGATCCTGAGCAGGCGTCCGAGTTCCTTGTGGTTTGGAGCGGGAAACTTGCATGAGCACCGGGTGGCGGGGTGGATTTTTCGATTGGCTCCTTGAGCCGAAGCGTTTCCGGGTGTTTAATAGGCGTAATTCATGATGAAACAGCAATCTCTCTCAGTGGTTCGCCGCTTGTTCCAAGCAGGTTTGGTGCTTTTCCCTTGTTCCGTGTTCGCTCACAGTGGCGACCATGGTGAGGTTCCTGCTCAGGAGCTGGCACCGCATTTCCTCACCAGCTGGGAGCATCTGCTGGCGGCGGTGGTCGCACCGGTGATTCTCGGGGTGTTTGTGCTGAGGAAGCGCCGCAAGGCGGCCCAGGTCCGCGTGAACCGCAGGAGAAACTGAGCTGGTTTCATTGCTCCGCCGTCTGTCGATCCGCCCTCACCCTTTGAATGGGTGGGCCGGGACGCCGGTGACCTTGAGTCCGCGAATGACGAACAGCCGTCCGGCGTGTTCTTCCTTGGCGGTTTTGTGGACACCGGTGGTGACGAAGAGGTCTTCGAGGTTCGGGCCGCCGAAGGCACAGGCGGTGGTTTCCAGGCAGGGGAGGGTGATGCGGTGGAGTTCGTCACCGTTTTGCGGGTCGAAGCACGAGACACAGCCGCCGTGGCAGAATGTGACCCAGAGGTTGCCGTCGGAGTCGATGGTCATGCCGTCCGGCGAGGCTTCGATGTGTGAGGTGTCGACGACCCGGCGGGGGTTGACGAGATTTCCGTCCTGGTAGTCGAAGGCGAGGACTTCTTTTTTCGGCGTGTCGATGTAGTAGACGGTGCCGCCGTCTCTGGACCAGACGATGCCGTTTGAGTTGGTGACGGGGCCATAGGCTTCGGTGACGCCGAGGTCGGGGTCGAGCCGGTAGAGTGCGGCGGTGTCCGGTTGTTTGGTGAGGCTGATGGTGCCGGCGAAGAAGCGCCCGTCTGGCGAGCATTTGCCGTCGTTGAAGCGGTTGTCGGGGAGCTTGGATTCCGGGTCGGCAATGGGGGTGAGTTTGCCGGTTTCCTCATCGAGGAATTGGAATCCGGAGTCCCCGGCGATGACGAGTCCGCCGTTTTCCCGCGGGACGACGGTTCCGACCCGTTCACCGGCGTCCCAGGTGGTTTCGGTGCCGGTGACGGGGTCGAAGCGGTGGACGTGGTGGCCTTCGGTATCGACGTAGTAGAGGGAATTGTTCCACCAGACGGGGCCTTCGCCCCATTGGCAACGGATGGTTCCAACCGGTTCGGTGCGGGTCATTGGCGCCATTCTACGTCCGGGAGCGGGGTGGAAACAATCGAAATTCAAAGCGGGCTTTTCATGCGGCGGGCGTGCTGGCAGGGTATGGGTCATGAAACTGGCGGCGGCTGGCAATGTGATGAAGGTCTGGCTCTATGCCGTGGCCTCGGTGTTGCTGGGGGCCTGGGTGGCGCCGTTGTTTTTCAATGCCGGGATGGCACTGGCGGAGGTTTCCGCGGCAAAATCGACCAATGGCGCGCTGGAGTGGCTGGCTGGGAAGTGTGGTGAGGTGGATTTTCCGGTGTATTACGGCGGTTCGATTCTGCTGGTGGCCATGATTCTGTTCGTGCCCTGGGTGGAGTGGTTGAGTGTGGGGACGACCGGGGAGCCGCGGGTGAGGCCGTGGACGATCCGGGTGGGCCACGGGTGCGTGGGCGGCCGCGGTCAGGCGCTGGAGCGAAATGTGCGGGGCCTGTGGCATTGTTGTGCGGGGTTTCTGATTGTTTCCGGGTTGTTGCTTTCGATCGGTGCGGGCTTGGTTCCGGCCGGCTTGATTTCCCTCAAGGGAGCGGTGGGCGGGCACGGGGAGCTGGCGCTGCGGACGCTGGCGAAGGTGGCCGGTCTGGCGGTGGTGATGGAGGTGTTTTTCCGTGGCATCGTGATGGGGGTATTCCTGCGGGCGATGCGTCCTGCGGCGGCACTTGGCATGTCGGCGGCGTTTTTCGCGCTGACCCTGTGTGTTGTGCCGTGGGGTGGTTTGGACGTCGCGGATCCGGAGGCGTCCGGCATCGGGTTCGAACTGCTGGAGAAGACCGCGATGGGATTCGGGGACGGTCGGGTGGTGATGGGGCGGTTTGCGCCGCTGCTGGCGCTGGGTGGTGTGTTGTCCTACGTCAGGTGGCGGACGGCGTCGTTGTGGATGCCGATCGGGCTGCATGCAGGCTGGTTATTTGCGGCGGGCATGCTGGGTGAGCTGACGGAGCCGGTGATGGAGATGGGTGCGCGCGAGTGGGTGATTTCCGGAGGATTGCTGCAGCAGGGGCTGGTGCCGATGCTGGGGATCTTCCTCGCCGGGATGCTGGCGCACTTTCTGACGGACAAGTCCGATGAGCGTCATGAAGCCGAGCTTTGAACCGGGGGTGGTGCGGCGGATTGGCGGCCGCGTGCTGGATTTGCTCTATCCGTCGGTGTGTGCGGTCTGTGACGAGGTTCTCAGGGGCAGCCGGTATTTGTGCGACGATTGCGAACGGCAGTTGCCGAAGTTGCGGGCTCCGTTTTGCGAGAGTTGTGGCGAGATGTTCGACGGCAAAATCGGGGGAAGTTTTTCCTGCCCAAACTGCCAGGGATTGACGTTTGCCTTTGAATTCGCCCGGCCGGCGATGGTGCGTGACGAACGCACGCTCGAGATGGTTCACCGGCTGAAGTACGGGCGGAACGTGTATCTCGGGCGGGAGTTGGGGCGGCTGGCCGCGGGTGCGTTTGAAGACGAGCGGTTGACGGCCGCGCTTTCCGGGAAATGGCCGTTGATTCCGGTGCCCTTGCACCGGTCGCGGCTGCGGTGGCGTCATTTCAACCAATCCGAGGAGATTGCGCGGGGGATTGCCCGGGAGACCGGGTTGGAGGTGCTGCGGGGGATGAAGCGGGTGCGCAATACCGAGACCCAGACGCGGCTCTCCAGAAGGCAGCGGCTGGAGAACCTGCGCGGGGCCTTCGAGCTGTCCTGGAGAGGTCGCAGATGGCTGGATCGGCGGCCCGGCGGGGCGGTGCTGGTGGATGATGTCTTCACCACGGGATCCACGGCAAACGAGTGTGCGAAAACCCTGCGGAAAGCGGGATTGAAGCGGGTGGTGGTGGTGACCGTGATGCGGGGGTGACGGTTCGGTGACAAAGCTTAAGAAGTCTTAATTATCACTTTGCATGTCGCGAGATATGGGGTATCGGATGTGAAATCGTATTTACCCAAAAAACAAAACCATGAGACAAAGACACCTTAGGCCGATTTTATGCGGCTTCACGTTCGCGTTGTCCTCGATGGCCTACTCGGCATCGTTGCAACAAGTGGAAACCCAGAATGATGCGTCCGGGGCGGCCTGTTGGGCGACGACGGCAACGGCAGCATCCGAGCATGTGGATGTTTCCAAGCTCCACAACGAGCTGGCGAAAACCGCCGGAGAGCGGGACCGGGCCAGCATGGAGGTCAAGTCGCTGAAGACGGCGAATCAAGCCTCAGCGGCCGAGATTCGCGAACTGAGGAAGGAACTTGAGAGCGTGCGGAATAGCGCGGCCAAGTGGAAGAAGCAGGCAGCGGGTGCGGGCAAGGAGCTGGCAGCGGTGCGCCGTGAGGGTGAGGGCTGGAAGCGCAAGGTGGCGGTGTTGGAGCAGAGTTTGGGTGCGGAGCGTGCGGAGAGCGCCAAATGGAAGGCGCAGAGTCAGAAATTCGAGCAGAAGCTTGCGGCGGGTGCCGAAGCGTATGAGGAGCTGGCGCGATTCCGTGGGGAGCTGCGCGGGGCGATCAAGGAGTTTGACACGCTGAAGGCTGAGATGGCCGAGGTGCGTGGTGAGCTGCAGGATCCGCAGGAGAGGCACGCGCTGAAGCGCCAGGTAGCCGCCCTGACGAAGGACAAGGAGACGCTGCAGTGCGAAATCAAGGCGACTGTCGCGAATCGCGACGAGGTGGCCAAGATGCTCGGTGAGTCGACCGACCTGCTGGCGCAGGCGAATCGTTCGGAGAAGCAGCATGTCCAGCAGATCGCCGGGTTGAAGCGGGCGCAGGCACAGGCAGCCAAAAGCAACAAGCGGCTGGAGAATGTCGTGGTGGTGCTGGAGGAAAAGCTGAAGGCCAAGGCCCGGGAGAATGCCGAGCTTCGCGCCGGTCAGGAGGCGATGGTGAAGACCAGCCGGAAGCAGGCTGCCGAGCTTCGTGGCAACCACGAACAATTGGCGGTGCTGCAGAAGGAAGTGGCCCGGCTTCGTGAACAAGCCGCACCGAACAGCGATGAGGTCAAAGCCGCGCGCGTTGCCGCCGAGAAAGCGGAGCAGGCACGGCTGGCGAGCGAACAAGCGCTGAACCGGATGAAGAGCCGCCTTGCGGAGTCCACCGGCAAGGTGCGTGAACTCGATAAAGCGAAAGGTGAAGCGCAGAAGCGGCTGATGGACCACAGGCAGCAGCTGAAAGTCCTGCGCGATCAAGTGCGTGACCTCCAAGCGGCAAAGGCAGTGAAAGAGGGAGAGGTCAACAAGGCCACGGCCAGGAAGTGAGCCGTTTGGGATTCGTTCCCTGAGTGATTTTCTCCGGTCGTCGTCCGCATGGGCGACGGCCGGTTTGCTTTTGGGGGCGGGGGTTTCAGAGCTGCGCTCTGGTCCGGGTCACTCGACGATGAACCAGGGGTTGAGCAGGTTTTCCTTGTTGTAGGCGAGGGGTTCGCCGGTGTCGGCGCGGTTGACCTGGCGGCCGGCGCCGAGTGCGACGGCGTGGGCGGCAGCGGTGTCCCACTCCATGGTGGGGCCGAAACGGGGGTAGACGTCGGCTTTGCCTTCGGCGACGAGGCAGAGCTTGAGCGAGCTGCCGGCGGAGAGGAATTCGACCGTTTTGCCATCGGCGCGGAGTTTTTCGACGAGGTCGGTGACTTCCTGGGTGAGGTGGGAGCGGCTGGCGACGACGGTGACTTGGTCGAGCGCGGTGTAGTGGGGGGTGGCGGACTGGTCGAGTTTGGTGGTCGAGCCGTCGCTGGCGCGGCGGAACGAGCCGGTGGCGGGGCCGCCGAAAAAGATGGTGCCTTCGGTGGGACGGGCGACGCCGCCCCAGACCGGGACTCCATCTTCGACGAGGGCGATGTTGACGGTGAATTCGCCGTTGCGTTTGATGAATTCCTTGGTGCCGTCCACGGGGTCGACGAGCCAGAATTGTTTCCAGCCACGGCGTGTTTCGTAGGGGACTTCCTTGGATTCCTCGGAGAGAATGGGGATTTCCGGGTAGGCCTTTTGGAGGGCGGTGACGATGATCTCGTTGGCGCGGCGGTCGGCTTCGGTGAGGGGCGAGCTGTCGTCCTTGGTTTCGACGTTGAAGTCGTCCTTGCCGTAGACTTCGAGGATGACGTCGGAGGCGGAGTCGAGGATTTCGAGAATGGTGGAGGGATCGATGGGCGTGGACATGGTGCTGGGAAATCTGGCGGGCAAGCGTCGGGCGCTTCGTCGTGGCCGGGCGCTGCCGTAATTGAGCGGGGTCAGAGGGAGGCGGCGATGGTGCGCACGAGTTTGGGCCCCTGGTAGATGAACGAGGTGTAGATCTGCACGAGAGACGCCCCGGCTGCGATTTTCTCCCTGGCGTCGTCCACCGAGAAGATGCCGCCGACGCCGATGATGGGGATTTGTCCGCCGAGGTGGCTTGCGAAGGAGGCGATGATTTCCGTGCTTTTTGCGGTGAGCGGCATGCCAGAGAGCCCGCCGGCTTCGGAGGCGCGCGGGTGGCTGGCGACTGGTTTCCGGTCGAGCGTCGTGTTGGTGGCGATGAGGCCGTCGAGGCCGCCGTCGAGGAAGACTTTCGAGAGGTCGCGGATGTGGGATTCGTCGAGGTCCGGGGCGACTTTGAAGAGCAGCGGGACGTGTTTGCCGTGGGTTTCGGCGAGTTTCGCTTGTTCGGATTTGAGGGTTTCGAGCAGGCGTGCGCTGGCCTCGGCCCCCTGGAGGTCGCGGAGTCCCGGGGTGTTTGGCGAGGACAGGTTGACGGCGATGTAGTCCGCCACGGGGTATGCCTTGCGCAGACAGATCAAGTAGTCGTCTGCGGCGTTTTCGTTGGGGGTGACTTTGTTTTTCCCGATGTTGAAGCCGATGATCCCCTTGTAGCCGGAGGTTTGGCGCACGTTTTCGACGCCGGTGTCGATGCCCGGGTTGTTGAATCCCATGCGGTTGATGAGTGCCTTGTGTTCGACGAGGCGGAAGAGTCTCGGCTGGGGGTTGCCCGGTTGGGGACGCGGGGTGATGGTGCCGATTTCCACGTGGCCGAAGCCGAGACGGCCGAGGGCGCCGATGGTGTTTCCTTCTTTGTCGAGGCCGGCGGCGAGGCCGATCCGGTTGGGGAAGGTGAGGCCCATCAGCTCGACGGGTGTCGCCGCGGGGGATGCTGGCGAGAGTGCGGCGAGCAGGCCGGATTGTTCCGCGGCCCTGAGCACGGGCATGGTGATGTCGTGCGCGGTTTCCGGGTTGAATCGGAAGAGGCAGGCGCGTGCGGCAGGGTAGAGAGCGTCAATCACGGGCCGGAGGGTGCATGGAGGACGGGGATTTGTCGAATCTGGTTTGCGGGGGAAATCGAGCGGGATTTGGCCGGAAACGAGGGGAATGCGCGCCATTTCAGGGCGCAAATGGTGACATTATGTCCCAGTGGGCGGGCGATTTTGGGAGGTCTTTTCCGCGTGTCGCCGGTGCGAAAATGGTTGAGTGCTGGTAATCAACGACTTGCGTATCCTGATGGCCGGGCATGCGGATTGCTTGGTAAGAAATGCACAGTAAATGTCCGGAAATCGTAAGGATTGCATTTACAAAAGCAATACATGATGTATTTTTCAGAAAAATAGGAATAAATGTCTTCCGGCGGCGTTTAACCAGTAACCCACTATTACCATGGCATACGAATCAGAAAGCAGCTTGAAACTCTATTTAAGGGAGATTTCGAAGACCCCATTGCTCACTGCGGCGGAAGAGGTGGAACTCGCCGGTCGCATTAAGGATGGTGACGAGGAAGCCCGCGCCCACATGATCCGCGCGAATCTGCGCCTCGTGGTCAAGATCGCCCAGGACTACGCAAACTACGGAATGCCGGTGACGGATCTCATTTCGGAAGGCAACATCGGTCTGATGAAGGCCGTGGAACGTTTCGACCCCGAGAAGGGTGGCAAGCTTTCAACGTATGCGGCTTGGTGGATCAAGCAGTCGATCAAGCGTGCGCTTGCGAATCAGTCGAAGACGATCCGCCTGCCCGTGCACATGGTCGACAAGATCGCCAAGATGCGCCGGATCGCGGCGATGCTGACCGAGGCACTCGGTCGCGAGCCGACGGATGAGGAACTTTCCGAGGAAATCGGCGTGCCGCGCCACAAACTGGCGATGCTTCGCCAGGCCTCGCACCGTCCGACATCGCTGGATGCACCGATCAACGAGGGTGAGGCGACCGAATACAGCGAGGTGATCCGCGACGAGCGTGCGGTGGACCCCCTCAATGTGCTCGCAGACAAAAATCTTTATGGTGAACTTGACGGATTGCTTGAGGTGCTCGACGAGCGCGAGCGCCGGATCATTGACGAACGTTTCGGCCTGAGCGGTAAAAAGGCTCTCACTTTGGAAGAAGTGGGTCGTGAGTTCGGCGTGACCCGCGAGCGGATCCGCCAGCTGCAGAACTCGGCGCTGACCAAGATGCGCCGGGCCCTGCGAAAGAAGGAGAAGCCGATGCCCAAGCCCTTGGGGCAGGGGTTGGCTGAAGCCTAAGTGTATTAGTGTGTAATGGTTAACGTTGTGCAGCCGCGGTGGGAAATCCATCGCGGCTGTCACTTTTTTCGGGAGTTTGAAGAATTTTGCAATTATCCGCTTGCATGCAAGCCCAGCTCCCCGTATTCGTCCCGCCCCGTCCGACGGAACACCAACGCGCAGATAGCTCAGTTGGTAGAGCAGTTGGCTTTTAACCAATTGGTCCTGGGTTCGAGTCCCAGTCTGCGTACTTTCCGTTTTCGGGTTTTCTCAACGGGTAGCGCCTTTCCAAGGCAGTTCATTCGACCCCACCGCCAGCGTCATGAAGCGTGCTGGTGACCAGTCCGGAGCCAGCGTGGCACGGACGTGCCCGGAAACGCGGGCCACCCGGCCGCACACCACCGGTTGCTCCGGATCGGCCAGCATTGCCGGGAAATGACGTGATGCGCCAGCCGATGGCATCGGCCGTGCCCGGCCATGGAGATTCCGATGGTTTGCATTGGGGCGGGCGCGGATCTGCTTTCCGCTTGCTGGGTGGTTTCGGCTGGATTGGTGGGGGGCATGTGTTCTAACGTGGTTGGTCGTCAGGTGGATCGAGCACATGGGAACAAAGAATTTGGCAGCACAGTTGAGGGGGTCGTCCGGGGCAGTGGGGATTCCGGGCGGGGGCCGGACACGGCGGCCGATGCAGCGGATCTATGCGATTCATTCGTCGATTCGGAGCGGTGCGTATCCGAACTGCACGACGCTGGCGAGGAAGCTTGAGGTGGACCGCAAGACGATTCACCGGGACCTGACGTTCATGCGGGACGGTCTGGGGTTGCCGCTGGTTTATTGTGAGGATCTGCACGGTTACCGGTATGACGAGGATGTCTCGGATTTCCCGGTGTTTGAAATATCCGAGGAAGAACTGGCGACCTTGTTTTTCGCCCGGACGGCGCTTCAGGGGATGCGCGGGACGCGGGTTGCGGAGGTGTTGGGCAATGCGTTTTCGAAGGTGGCGGGGAGTTTGCTCGGACGGGTTCAGTTGACGTGGTCGGACCTGGATACGGCGTTTTCACGCAAGGTGATCAAGCAGGACAAGCGCCTGCTCAAGCCGTTCGGGCAGCTGGCGAAGGCGGTGATCGATCAGGTGGAAGTGTCATTTCACTATCGCAAGCTGGGGAATGCTCCGGCTGAGGCGCGGCGGGTGCAGCCGCTGCATCTGGGTGAGGTGGACGGCGGTTGGTATCTGATCGCTCATGACCTAGATCGCGGGGCGCTGCGGACGTTTGCGTTGCCGCGGATGACGCGCGTGCGGGTGTTGAAGACCGGGTTTGCCCGACCGGAGGATTTTGATGGCGAGGCGTATTTGAACGCGTCGTTCGGGATTTGGAATGTGGCCGGGGATGATGCGCGGCACGTGGTGAAACTCGAGCTGAGGAACTATGCCGCGCGGTTGGCGCAGGAGCGGCGCTGGCATCCGAGCCAGGAGGTGACGGCGGTCGATGGTGAGGATGAGCGGGTGCTGGTGAGCTTCGAGGTGGGTCGGCTCGAGGAGGTGATGCGCTGGGTGCTGAGTTTCGGGAGTCAGGCGAAGGTGCTTGAGCCGCTGGAGTTGGTTGAGATGGTTCGCAACGAGCTGCGGGAGATGCAGAGGAACTGAGGTGTGGGTTGGGGGGCTTGGGTTGGGGGGATTTGAACCGCCAAGACGCGAAGGGCGCCAAGGATTTTATGGGGCTAGGGTTGGGGGGGATGACAGAATGATGGGTGGTAGAATCATTTTGTCTGGGTTGGGGGCTTGGGTTGGGGGGGGATTTGAACCGCCAAGACGCGGAGGGCGGCAAGGATTTTGGGATGGGTGGTGGAATGGGTTGGCTTGGGACTTGGGACTTGGGACTTGGGACTTGGGATTTGGGATTTGGGATTTGGGATTTGGGATTTGGGATTTGGGATTTGGGGTGAGCTTCGCGTGGTTCTTTTGCGGGGCAGAAGCGGTTTCAATGGCGTGCGCTCTCATCGAGAGCGCGCTACCTCGAATGGGCTATGGGTTGGGTGCTTGGGTTGGGGGGGGACGGGGTTGGTTGGGATTCCGGGGGCGCTATTTGACGAAGAGGAGGCGGAGGCCGTTGAGGCAGACGAGGACGGTGGAGCCTTCGTGGCCGATGACGCCGAGGGGGAGGGGGAGGGAGAAACCGAGGGCGGAGATGACGAGCACGACGATGACGGTGGTGGCGAAGATGAGGTTTTGGAGCAGGACGCGGCGGGCGCGGCGGGTGTGGGAGAGGAGGAGGGGGATGTTTTCGAGTCGGTCGCCCATGAGGACGATGTCGGCGGTTTCCATGGCGACGTCGGTGCCGGCGGCACCCATGGCGACGCCGACGTCGGCGATGGCGAGGGCGGGGGCGTCGTTGACTCCGTCTCCGACCATGAGGACGGCGCCCTGTTGTTTGAGTTCGCGGATGACGGTGAGTTTGTCTTCGGGGAGGAGCCCGGCGTGGACGTGGTCGATGGCGGCTTCCCGGGCGATGGCGTCGGCGACGCGTTGTTGGTCGCCGGTGAGCATGACGACTTGTTTGACGCCGAGTTTGCGGAGGGTGGCGGTGAGGTCGCGGGCTTCGGGGCGGAGGGTGTCGGCCATGGCGAGCACGGCGAGGGCTTCGAGTGATCCGTTGGTTTGGCGGGCGAGCCAGACGCAGGTTTTGCCGTGGTGTTGGAGGTCGTGTGCGGCGGCTGCGAGTTGGTCGAGTCCGGTGGTTTGTTGTTCGGTGAAGAAGCGTTCGCTGCCGATGAGGTAGGTGGTTCCGGAGACGTCCGCCCGGGCGCCTTTGCCGGGGGTGGCCTGGAAGTTGGTTGCGGGCGGGAGGGTGAGTTTGTGGTGGTGTGCGGCGGCGGTGATGGCGTGTGCGAGCGGGTGTTCGGAGCGTGCTTCGAGGGCGGCGGCGGAGGTGAGGAGCGAGGTGGCGTTTTCCGGCAGGGTTTGGTTGAGCGGGTGGGTGCCTGAGGGGGTGACGATGTGGGTGAGGGACGGTTTGCCGACGGTGAGGGTGCCGGTTTTGTCGACGGCGACGATGTCGATGCCGGTGGCGCGTTCGAGGTGGGAGCCGCCCTTGATGAGGATGCCGCGGCGGGCGGCGCCGCCGATGGCGGAGAGCACGGTGGCGGGGGTGGAGATGATGAGGGCGCAGGGGGAGGCGACGACCATGACGGTCATGGCGCGGTAGAAGGCGGTGGCGAAGGATTCGGCCATGAAGAGCCAGGGGACGAGGAAGGTGCCGATGGTGAAGAGGATGACGCCCATGGCGTAGTATTGCTCGGCGGTCTCGAGGAAGCGCTGGGTGGTGGATTTCTCGGCCTGGGCTTCGGCGACGAGTTTGACCATGCGGGCGAGGGCGGAGTCGTCGGCGCGGCGGGTGACGGTGAGTTCGATGCCGCCGGATTGGTTGAGGGTGCCGGCGAAGAGTTGGGCGCCGGGGGATTTGGAGGCGGGCATGGACTCGCCTGTTAGCGAGGATTCGTCGATGGTGGTGTGGCCTTCGGTGAGGATGCCGTCGACGGGGATTTGTTCGCCGGGTTTGACGATGACGATGTCGTTGAGGTCGAGTTTTTCGACGGCGATGCGTTCGGTGGAGGTGCCGCGTTTGACGACGGCCTCGGTGGGGCGGAGGGTGAGGAGGGACTCGATGGCGCGGTGGGTGCGGTCCATCGCGTGGCGCTGGAGGACGTTGGAGAAGCTGAAGAGGAAGAGCAGCAGGGCGCCTTCGAAGGGTGCGCCGATGAGGGCGGCGCCGAGGGCGGCGAGGACCATGAGGACGTCGACATCGAGGACGCGCTCGCGGAGGGATGCGATGGCGGAGCGGACGCCTTCCTGACCGGCGAAGAGGTAGGCGAGGGTGTAGAGTGTGTGGGTGGTGGGGGAGGTGCCGGCGGTTTTCTGGACGATGGCGGCGGCGATGAGGAAGAGCAGTCCGAGGGCGCAGGAGAGTTCTTCGTTGAGGTCGCCGGAGAGGATGCGCTTGAGGAGGGGTTGGCGGTCGGCGCGCGGGGTGAGCGGGGCGATGTCGGCGCCGGTCTGGCGGACGCTGGTTTCGAGGTCGGTGTCCGGCGCGGAGGCGGGGTCGAAGGTGACGGTGAGGACGCGGCCGAGGTAGGTGGCGCGGGCGCGGCGGACGCCGGGGAGGCGGGCGACGCGTTTTTCGAGTTTGAGGGCGCAGGCTTCGCAGGCGTTTGAGCGGAGTTCCCAGGTGGACTGGTGGAGGGCGGACTCGACGTTGGTGACGTGCTTGCGGATGAGCGAGCGGACTTGGGCGTCGGTGAGGCGCGAGGGGTCGAATTCGATTTCGACGGCGGCGTGCTCGGGGTCGCTTTCGACGTGGAGGATGCCGGGTTTGGCGGCGAGGTTTTGGTTGGAGGTGTTGGCCGGGTCTGTCATCCAGAGGGGAATCTAGCCAGCGGAGTGCGTGGTGTCCATGGTGATGGTGGGGGCGGGAGGATATAACTTACTGGTGTTTAATGAGACTCGAATGCGATTGGGGGCGGATGGCTCCCGTTCTAACGGTTTAATGACCTTGCCGGGTCGGGGATGGGGTGGGGATGTCGACGGTGTCGGTTGGTGGGCGGCTGGGCGGTTGGGAGAATTCTTGAGGGTTTCGCTGAGCATTGGTGTATGATTTGACGATGGTCCGGTGATTCGCACCGGGTTTCCCGTTTGGCACCGCAAGCTCAGAACCATGAATGAAGACGAATTGGATCAATTGTTGAAATCCGCCGGGTGGGAGGAGGAAGCACCCAATGATTTCCGGCGCGGCGTCTGGTCCCTGATCCAGGCGGGCGAGAGTCGCCGGGATGTCCGGGTGATCGCTTGGCTGGAACGGGTTTTGGAGGGTTTCGCGCGGCCTTCGGTGGCAATTGTCGGGTGTCTCGTGATGATTGCGGCGGGAGCGATGATCGGAACCCAATCCGCAGCGCATGGTGCTGACGGCAAGTCGACCTACGCGCAGGTGGTCAGTCCGTTTGCAGCCCGGCACCCATGATGAAACGGGGACTTTTCATGCTGGGAGTGGCTTTGCTCTCCGGGTTTCTCGCATTCTGGTTCACGCGGCAGCACCAGCGGGCGGAGCAGGCTGGCATTCTGCTCGACGCGATGCCTGAGCTTGCATGGATGAAGTCCGAACTGGGGCTCAACGACAGTCAGTTTTCCAAAGCGAGCGAACTTCACGCCGCCTACCGGCCGGTGTGTGTGGAGATGTGCGCGGCGATCGATCGGTCGAGAAGCCGGTTGTTGGAGCTTGCGGTTGCGCAGCGTGAGCTGACCCCCGCATTGCAGGATGCGATAGCCGAACACGCCCGGGTCATGGCGGACTGCAAGCGCAGGATGTTGGCGCACCTGTATGAGACTGCGGCGCTGATGGACGACGATCAGGCCGCGGATTATCTTGAAACCGTTCTTCCCCTGGCCTTCGAGCCCGGTGGCAGTGAAGCGCAGCCGGCATGCACGAGCCATTGAAGCCAGTGTCTGATGAGGGGGCCGGAGTTCCGGATCCGGAGTTGATGGCGCGCCTTGCCGCGGGCGAGGATCAGGCATTGAACCAGCTGATGGATCGCTGGAGCAAGCGGGTCATCGCATTCCTGTTCCGGATGACGGGCAATCGGGACAGGGCGGTGGAGCTCGCGCAGGAGACCTTCGTGAAACTCTATCAGGCTCGGGGTCGCTACAGGCCCGGGGGAAAATTCAGCACGTGGCTTTTTGCCATCGCAGCCAACCTTGCGCGGAACGAACTGCGGTGGCGGGCCCGGCATCCGACCGTTCCGTTGGAATCGGAGGAAGCGGGGGCGGGGCCGGCCGCGGAACGCACGCCGGACGAGCAGGCGGCGGCGCGGGAACGCATCGCCGCAGTGCACCAGGCGATCCTCGCCCTGCCACCCGACCTGCGGCAGGCCCTGACGCTTTTCACCTACGAGGGGATGAGCTACGCCGAGATCGCGAAGCTGAGCCGGTGCAGCGCCAAGGCAGTGGAAACCCGGATCTACAGGGCCAGGCGGACCCTAAAGGACCAGTTGGGCCACCTTTCGTGATGAAGCCGTTGTTTTGCCGGATCAGAGTGCGTTGGCTGGTGTCTGGCATGGTGGCGGCATTGGTTGGGTGGGCTGTGTTCGAGTGGATTTTTGCAGGGCCGGTTCGATTGGTTCTTGCGGGTTCGCACGGAGTGGGGACGACGACATTCGTGATTCCCGGAGGGGGTGGTGGGGAGCCGCTGGTGGTTCAGGTTTGGTATCCTGCCGAGCGGGATGCGGCGGGTGTGCGGGCTCCGTGGTATCCGGATGATGCGCTTGCTCCGGGGTTTCCGTTTCATCGCATGGCAAAGGCGCGCGGCCGCTCGGTCACGGATGCTCCGGTGCCGGCCGGGCCGGACCATGCGATTGGGGTGATTTTCTACGAGCATTCGTGGACCGGTCACCGTGCGGAAAACACCGCGCTGGTGGAGAATCTTGCGAGCCGGGGGTTCGTCGTCGTTGCGACCGATCATCCGGGGCAGGCGAAACATGTGCGCTATCCGGGCGGGCGGGTCGTGAAAAGCGAGCTGCCCGAGACGCTCGATTTTTCCAGCGCGGATGGAGTCAGCCGGTTTGCGCGCGTTGCGGAGGAGGCGCTTGCCTCGCGGTCGCGGAATCTCGCCCGGGTGAGGCAGGCGCTGGCCGCCGGGGTGGTGCCGCAGCTTGCGGGTCGGCTGGAGTTGGACCGTCTGGGAGTGCTTGGCTATTCGTTTGGCGGGACTCACGCGCTCCGGCGTTGTGCGGATGATCCGGCATTCGTGGCCGGCGTCAACATGGATGGATTCTTCCTGGATGGTCGCATGCCGGGAGGCTCGTTTCTATTCATCGATCAGGAAATGCCGGGGTGGCTTCACGATGAGGCTCAGCCGGGTGAGGATGCCGGGCAGGCGATGATCCGTCGGTCCGAAGCCCGCATCCGGAAGGCGTTGGCCAGCCCGCGTTGCGAACGCCTTGTCCTGAATGGCACCACGCATGAGTCGTTCTGCGACCGTTTGTTTTACTGCCGGATCCCGCAGGTCGCCCGGGCGGGGAACCGTTCGACCGGCGAATTGCACGGCCTGCTGGGGGAACGGATTGCCGAGTTTTTCGTCCGCGCACTCGACCTGTCCCGTTGAGTATCCGTGGAAAATCCGGCCCGGGTGGAAACTTATCCAAGGGTTTTGCCTATGTCCGGACAATCACCCGGTGAGCGCGCGAGTTGTGCGTTCTGAACTTCACCCGATCCCAACCAAAAATTCATCATCCAATGAAACGATCCAGAATGACCACAGCCGCTGCGGTATGTGCCGCGGGCCTCGCGATTGCCGCAAGTTCCTGCAAAGAGCAGGCAGCGGAAACCGGCGCTGCTGATTCTGCGGCTGTCGCGCCGAAGTCCTATCCGCTCGATGTCTGCCTTGTCTCCGGCGAGGAACTCGGGTCGATGGGTGAGCCGGTTTCGCTGATCCACGACGGGCAGGAGATCAAGTTCTGCTGCGACTCCTGTGAGCCGAAGTTCAGGAAGGATCCGGCGAAGTATTTGTCGAAGCTCGAGGCACCTTGAGCTAGGTTATCATCCGGGGTGTGGTCTGCCGCGCCTCTGATGGATCAACGCTACCGCCATGATTCGATATGCTTCGGTGCTGCTGGGTGTCCTCGCCGTTTCGGCCTGCTCGACCACGAGTCGTCCAGACGGGAGGGCGCCGGTTGCCCTGGAATCCGCTCCTGTCTCGGCGGCCATCGATTACCCGGTGGCAAGTGCGTCCGGGCCCGCCGATCTTGCGTGGTTGGCGGTTCGGCATCATCCGTCGCTCAAAGCCGCCCGGCATCGCGCCGAGCGGCTCGCGCAGAAGGCACCCCAGGAGCGCTCGCTGCCTGACCCGGTGCTTGAGGTTTCCGCTGGTTCGATGGCGGAGACGGCGGCGGGGCGGGTGGATGGCATGGGTGGCGTGAAACAGAAGATCCCATTTCCCGGGAAACGATCATCCGCCGCGGCGGCCGCGGACAGCGAAGCGGCAGCCGCACGTGAGGATGTGATGGCGCTCGAACTGAAACTCACCGAGCAGGTTCACGCGGCCTGGTGGGATCTCTATCTGGCGGAGGAGACGATTCGGATCAGCCGTGAGAACCGCACCGTTCTGGAGGACCTGCGTGGAGTGATCGACGCGCGGGTCGCGGCGGATGAGGCGGCCCAGGCGGACCAGCTTCGGCTGGCCGGTGAAATATCGCTGGTGGATCGGGATATTGCCGACGCCGACCGGCTCCGGGGCACGGCCCGCGCCCGGCTCAACTCATTGCTCAATCGCCCAGCCGGGGCGTCCTTGCCGAGTGCCGCGCGATCGCGGGTGCCATCTGCGGGATCACTCGACAGCCTGCTGGCCGCGGCGGAGGCGAATCACCCGGAAGTCACGGCAGCCCAGCGGCGGGCGGATGCCTTTCGCCACCGCTTGAAGCGGGCCGAGCTGGAGAAATTTCCCGACTTCACCGCTGGTGTGGTTGGCGCGTCGGTATCCGACTCCGGTCTTTCAGGCGTCGCCAACGGCCGTGACCAGGTTTACGCGACACTCGGGATCAACATTCCGCTGTGGCAGGAGCCGCGCCGTGCGATGATCCGTGAAGCACGCGAGGGCATCTCGGAAACCGAGTCGATGGTTGCGGCGGCGCGGTCGGATCTACGCTACCGGGTGGAGGATGCGTGGTATCGAGCGAAGACGGCGCGCGAGGTTGTTCGTCTGTTTGAAACCCGGCTGATTCCGGACGCCCGGCAGGCCTATGAGGTCACGCTGGCGGGTTACAGCTCCGGCAAAAGCACCTACACCGACCTGATGGAGACATGGCAGGGTTTGCTCGGCTATCGTCTTCAATTGGCGAAGAACCGGGCACTGGTTGGCAAAGCCACCGCGACGCTGCGTGCCGCGGCGGGTATCCGGTGACGATCGGCCGCCGCCGACGAGGCCCTCAAGCAATCCATTCAAGACGATGAAGATTCCGACCTTTCTCCGCACTCCGCGCAGCTTGTTCGTGCTGATTCTGGCATCCGGCATGTTTCTGGCCGGGTGGTGGTTTGGCCTGCCGCCCGAGAAGCCGGCGGACGGGGCGGCAGCTGGTGCCGGCGACGAGGTCTGGACCTGTTCGATGCACCCGCAGGTCCGCCAGCCCAATCCGGGGCTTTGTCCGATCTGCAACATGGATTTGATCCTGCTGGAGGATGATGGCGGGGGTGGTTTGCGGGAAGTCAGCGTCTCGCCCGAGGCCGCCGCGTTGCTGGATCTTCGGGTGACGCCCGTTCGCCGGGCACCCGCGGAGGCGGAGCTGAAGCTGTTCGGAAAACTGGACTACGACGAACGTCGTATCACGGCGGCCACGGCACGGATGGGAGGACGGCTTGACCGGTTGTTTGTCGATTTCACCGGCGCCCGGGTGCGCAAGGGCGACCATCTCGCGGAGATATACTCTCCCGAGTTGTTTGTGGCGCAGAAGGAATTGATTTCCGCGAGGGCCTCCCATGATCGCCTTGACCCTTCCTCATCCGCCGCGGTTCGCAACACGCGGACCCGCCTGCTGGAGTCCGCCCGCGAACGGTTGCGCCTGCTCCAGTTGAGTGAGGAGCAAATTCTCCGCATCGAGAACAAGGCCGAACCGAGCCCGACGCTGCAGATCGACTCGCCTCAGAATGGCATCGTGGTCGAGAAGGTCGTGAACGAGGGCGACTACGTGAAGACGGGCGACGTGATTCTGCGCGTCGCGGACCTCGGCACCGTCTGGTTGATGGTCGAGGCCTACGAGAGCGATCTGCCGTGGATCCGCTACGGGCAGGATGTCGAGTTCACCGTGGACTCGATTCCGGGCGAGGTTTTTCATGGCCGGGTCGCCTTCATCGATCCCGAGCTCGACGCGCTGCGCCGGATCGCCTCCGTGCGCGTCAACGTGGACAACTCCAGAGGCCTGCTGAAGCCCGGTTTGTTTGCGAAGGTGCGCATCGCGTCAAGGATGACCGCCGGCGGTCAGGTGATCGACCCTGATCTTGTCGGCAAGTGGATCGGCCCGATGCATCCGGAGATCATCAAGGACGGTCCGGGGGCATGCGACATTTGCGGCATGGATCTTGTGCCGGCCGAGTCGCTCGGGTTTGTGAGCGGGGGCGTGCCGCAGCTCGATCCCCTGCTGGTCCCGCGCAGTGCGGTGCTGCAAACCGGGGACCGGGCTCTGGTGTATGTCCGGTTGCCGGAAAAGGCAGAACCGGTCTTCGAAGGGCGGCAGGTGGTCCTCGGGCCCGCCGTTGGCCGCGAGTTCATTGTTAGGGAGGGTCTGGCCGAAGGGGAACTGGTGGTGTCCCGCGGTGCGTTCAAGCTGGATTCCGAACTCCAGATCAAGGGTCGTCCGTCGATGATGAACGCGGAGGCGGGGCTGGAAGAACGACCGGCAGGAGAGGCCGCCGCCGACCTCAAGGGGCAGTGGCCGCCGGTGTTGCGCGCGCTGAGCCGCTTCGAGAAAGCCGCCAGGTCGGAGGATGCCGAGATGATGGCCGGGGAGCTGCGGTTGATCCGCAATGCGGTGCAGTCCGTGAGGACCGAGGCGATGCAAGCGGAGGATTTCGCACTGTGGTCGGAGTTTTCCCGACAATTGCTGGCGGACCTGACGGTGGCGGGTGACAGGGTCCATGATGCGCCGGCGGTGGCGTTGGGCATTGTTTCCCGCGGCATCGAACGTGCCGGTCGTTATCTGGGCCTGCCATTCAGACCGGTGGATGCGCCGCGCTCCGATCCCGCCATCGTGGCCGGTCTGAGAGACGCTCTGGCGGCTTACTTTCCGGTGGCCAAGGCTCTGGCTGACGATGATGACGAACAGGCGAAGGCGGCATCGGTGGTGTTTCAGGAAACGGTCGTAGGTCTCCCGCGCCCGGAGTGGCAGGCGCAGGTGGAACGGGCGGAACGGCTGGCGGCGGCCGCCGACATCAAGTCCCGGCGTGCCGCGTTGTTCGCGGTAAGCGCCAGCCTGATCGAGATGGTTCGTGTCCACGGCATCGACCAGGTCGGTGATCTTTTCGTCGTTCATTGTCCGATGGCCTTCGGCGGCAAGGGCGGAGACTGGCTGTCCGCGGTGCCGACGGTTCTGAACCCCTACTTCGGCGATGCCATGCTGACCTGCGGCAATCTCACGGACACGCTTTCCATCGATACGGAGGGTCCGGCAAAGGCCCAAGACCCACCCATGAAACCCGAACCCGATCATTCCGGTCACTAATCGCAGGGCGATCCGAAGATGAACAAGCTCATCCATTTCTGCCTTCACCAGAAGCTTGTCGTATTGCTTCTGCTGGCCTTCGTCATCGCGTGGGGTGTCCGGGTTGCGCCGTTTGACTGGGACACCGGTGATTACCCGCGGGATCCGGTGGCGGTGGATGCGATTCCCGACCTCGGGGACAACCAGCAGATCATCTTCACCGAGTGGCCGGGGCGTTCGCCGCAGGACATCGAGGACCAAGTCACCTATCCGCTCACCGTTTCCCTGCTGGGAGTGCCGGGTGTGAGGGAGGTCCGGTCGTTTTCGATGTTCGGGTATTCGTATGTCTATTTGATCTTCGAGGAGGAGGTTGAGTTCTACTGGAGCCGCAGCCGGGTATTGGAGAAGCTGAATTCGCTGCCTCCCGGGCTCATTCCGGACGAGGTCACGCCGACGCTCGGGCCGGATGCCACCGGGCTCGGGCAGATCTTCTGGTATTATCTCGAAGGCCGTGATCCCGATGGCAATCCGGCCGGCGGCTGGGATACGGACGAACTCCGGTCACTCCAGGACTGGCAGGTCCGCTATGCGCTGCTCGCTGCGGATGGCGTGGCGGAGGTGGCATCGGTCGGCGGATTCGTCCGGCAGTATCAGGTGGATGTCGATCCGGACAAGCTGCGCGCCCACGGGGTCACGCTGGCGCAGGTGGTCGACGCGGTGCGCAAGTCGAACCAGGAAATCGGCGCGCGCAATCTGGCGGTCAACGGCGTCGAGTATTTCATCCGTGCAACCGGCTACGTGGATGACGTGGACGACCTGCGCAAGGCGGTGGTCAGCGTGCGGGACCACACGCCGATCACGGTCGGGCAGGTGGCATCGGTGGAGTTGGGACCCGCGCTCCGGCGGGGCGCGCTCGATGTCAACGGGGCGGATGCGGCGGGCGGGGTGGTCGTGGCCCGTTTCGGGGCGAACCCGATGGCCGCGATCAAGAGCACGAAGGAGAAGATCCGGCAGTTGGAAGGCGCGCTTCCGACGCGGGTGGTGATCGACTGGACGAAGACGACGGTCGGAGAGGTCGAGAAGTTTGCCGCCGAGCGGGAGATCGACCCCGTGTTTTCCTCCGCGGGTGTGAGGGACCTCGCGCAGGACGAGTGGACCGCCTGGGCGAAGCGCGGGTCGCGCGCCGATTGGCCGGACTGGATGACGACTTCCACGGTCACCGTGGTGCCCTTTTACGACCGCAGCCATTTGATTTCCGAAACCCTCAACACCCTCGACGAGGCGCTTTGGCAGCAGATCCTGGTGACGATCATCGTGGTTGTCGTGATGGTGCTTCACTTGCGCAGCAGCCTGCTGATTTCCGCGATGCTGCCGCTGGCGGTGCTGATCACCTTCATCACCATGAAACTCGCCGGGGTGGATGCGAACATCGTGGCACTGGCGGGGATTGCGATTGCCATCGGCACCGTGGTCGACGTCGGGATCGTGCTCACCGAGAACATGCTCAAGCATCTCGATGAGGCGGATCCCGGCGAGTCGCGGGCCAAGGTGATCTATCGGGCAGTGACCGAGGTTGCGACCGCTGTCACCACCTCGGTTGCGACGACGGTGATCAGTTTTCTGCCGGTCTTCACCATGACCGGGGAGGCCGGTCGGCTTTTCCGTCCGCTGGCGTTCACCAAGACCTTTGCGCTCATTGCCTCGATCATCGTGGCGCTCACGATCATTCCGCCGGTGGCCCACATCATTTTCGGCTACTTGCCCGGAATCGTGCGTGAGCGCAGGCTGCATGCCGCGTTGTTGTTTCTGGCTGGCGGTCTGGTTGCGTTTGCGTTTTCGGCACTGCTTGCCGGGGCACTGATCGTGCTGGCCGTCGGTGTTTTTCTTTATCCCATGGTTGCGGGGCGCATCGGGAAAACCGTTCTTCTGGCGACCAATCTGATCGTTGCGGTGGTGGTGGCGTGGTTGCTCGCGGTCGATTGGATGCCGCTCGGGCTTGATCGGAGCAGTGCGGCCAATTTCATTTCCGTGTTTCTGGTGATTGGCGGATTGCTTGCCGCGTTCCGGGGCTTCGAGCTGATCTATGGCAGGCTTCTGGGGTGGTGTTTGCGGCACAAGCCGGTGTTTCTGAGTCTGCCGGTTCTGCTGCTTGTTGTGGCCGGGAGCATCTGGCTCGGGTTTGACCGGGTTTTCAGCTGGCTGCCCGGGACCTTGGGGGATGGCATCAGCGAGACCCGGTTGTGGCAGGATGCCTCCCGGAAGTTTCCCGGGCTTGGCCGCGAGTTTCGTCCGGCGCTCGACGAAGGGGCGTTCCTGTTCATGCCGACGGTGAGTCCGCATGCTTCGATTGACGAGGCGACCGAGGCGCTGCGGCAGCTTGATGCGGCGATCGCGGCGATTCCCGAAGTCGCGCAGGTGGTGGGCAAGATCGGTCGGGTCGAGTCACCTCTCGATCCCGCGCCAATCTCGATGGTCGAAACGGTGATCAACTACATCTCCGAGTATCAGGCGGATGAAAAAGGGCGGGTTCTCCGGTTCAGGACCGATGGTCAGGGGGATTTTGTTTACGATGAATCCGGGAAATTGATCGAGGATCCCCAAGGAAAGCCGTTCCGGCAGTGGCGGCCGAAGATAAAGTCCGCCGACGACATCTGGCAGGAAATCGACCGTGTGACGCGGATGCCCGGAGTGACCGGAGCGCCGAAACTGCAGCCGATTGAAACCCGGCTCGTGATGCTGCGGACCGGGATGCGCGCGCCGATGGGGATCAAGATCAAGGGGCCGGATCTGGAAACCATCCAGACATTCGGTCTCGAGGTCGAGCGACTGATGCGTTCCGGCGGGATTGCCGGTCTTGCGCCCGCGACGGTCAATGCCGACCGGATCGTCGGCAAACCCTACCTGGAGATCATTCCGGACCGGGACGCCGCTTCGCGATACGGCTTGAATATCTCCGACGTGCATGAGGCGATCCAGGGGGCGATCGGCGGCATGATGACCGGCAATACGATCGAGGGCAGGGAGCGCTACATGATCCAGGTGCGCTATGCCCGGGACCGGCGGGACGACATCGAGAGCCTCGGGCGCATTCTGGTGACTTCCAAAGCGGGGGCACAGGTTCCACTCGAACAGCTTGCCGATCTTCGCTACGTCCGCGGCCCCCAGGTCATCAAGGCGGAGGATACGTTCCTCACCGGTTACGTCACCTTTGGTTCAGAGCCCGGTTACGCGGAAGTTGACGTGGTGGAGGCGGTGCAGCGCTACCTGTCGCAGAAGGAGGAAAGCGGTGAGCTGATTCGTCCGCCGGGTTTGCGGTATGACTTCGCCGGGAACTACGAAGCGGCGCTGGAGTTCAACCGCACCCTGTTGTTCATGCTGCCGATCTGCCTTGGGGCGATTTTCCTGCTGCTCTATCTCGACAGCCGGTCGGCGATCAACACGGGCATCATTTTCAGCGGTGTGGCCGTGGCATGGGCGGGTGGTTTCCTGATGCTGTGGCTGTATGGTCAGCCGGGGTTTCTCGATTTCGAGTTGTTCGGGCAGCACGTCGGCCAGCTCTTCAATGTCGGGCCGATCAATCTCTCAACCGCCGTGTGGGTTGGATTTCTCGCCTTGTTCGGCATTGCGACGGATGATGGCGTGGTGATTTCCACGTATCTTCGACAGAAGTTTGATGAGCTGAATCCGGGCAGCATCGAGGAGATTCGGGCGGCCACCCTTGAGGCTGGTTTGCGGCGGGTCCGCCCCTGCCTGATGACGACCGCCACGACTCTGTTGGCGCTGCTTCCCGTGATCACCTCAACCGGGCGCGGGTCGGACCTGATGGTGCCGATGGCGATCCCGATTTTCGGCGGGATGTTCATCGAGCTGATGACCATGTTCATCGTGCCGACCTTGTTCTGCCTGTGGAAGGAGTCGGCATGTGCCGGAGCCCGCGCCGCGGCGGACGGGGCGTGAGGCACGGTGCGGTGCTGGGAAATGCGGGTTCGGCTGGGGACGGGGTGGCTGCGGGCGCGGTTGCGCGCTTTCCTCAGGCGAGGGTTTTGGCGGTTTCCGCGGCGAGTTGGTGGAAGGCGGCGGCGACGTTGTTTTCTGCGGCGGAGAGGGTGGCGACGGGGGTTCCGGAGTCGGCCATTTCGCGGGTGGTCTGGTCGATGGGGATTTGTCCGAGCAGGGGGATTTGGAGTTTTTCGGCTTCGCGGACGCCGCCGCCGTCGCCGAAGAGGTGGTATTTGGTGCCGTGGTCGCATTCGAACCAGGCCATGTTTTCGATGAGGCCGAGGATGGGGACGTTGACTTTGCCGAACATGGCGACGGCCTTGCGGGCGTCGATGAGGGCGACTTCCTGCGGGGTGGTGACGATGAGGGCGCCGTCGACGGAGACGGTCTGGACGATGGTGAGCTGGATGTCGCCGGTGCCGGGCGGGAGGTCGAGGATGAGGTAGTCGAGGTTGTCCCATGCGACCTGGCGGAGGAACTGCTGGGTGTAGCGGGTGGCCATGGGGCCGCGGACGATGACCGGCGAGCCGTCCTCGAGCAGGAAGCCCATGGACATGAGCTGGAGGCCGTGGGCCTGGATGGGGATGATTTCGTCGTTTTCGTTGGCGTAGGGGCGTTGGTCGCCGGTGCCGAACATCTGGGCGACGGACGGTCCGTAGAGGTCGCAGTCGCAGAGGCCGACGCGTGCGCCGGTGGCGGCGAGGGCGGTGGCGAGGTTGGCGGCGACGGTGGATTTGCCGACTCCGCCTTTGCCGGAGGCGATGGCGATGATGCGTTTGACGCCGGGGATGGAGGATTTGCCGACGGTATCGCCGTGGGAGTGGCCCTGGTCGGGAGCGTCCTTGATCTTGATGTCGACTTTGAATTCGCCGATGTCGGCCTTGTGGGGTTCGAGGGCGGCCTGGCAGTCCTTGAAGATTTGTTCGGGGACGGCGGCGTCCTTGGTTTGGATTTCGAGGGTGATGGTGGTGACTCCGGAGTTGCCGCAGGCGTGGATGTTTTTGACGAGGCCGAAGGAGACGATGTCCCGGGAGAAGCCGGGGTATTTCACGGAGCGGAGGATTTCGCGGATGGAGTCGGGATTCATGGGCGGGGGGATTTTCGCTGAAAGCAGCGGTGGTGCAACGCGTTATTCGGGTTTGTGCCCAAAAGTAGAGAGATTGCGGACCGATGGTTGACGGGTGGGGAAATCGGGCGGAATACTCGGGCCGGTTACACCTCACAAAATCACTATGGAAGAAGTCATCATCATTGGAACGGGTTGCGCGGGATACACGGCGGCGATTTACACGGCGAGGGCAAGCCTGAAGCCGCTCATGATTTCCGGCATGCAGCCGGGCGGGCAGCTGACGACGACGACGGAGGTGGAGAATTTCCCGGGGCATCCGGAAGGGATCATGGGGCCGGATTTGATGGTGAAGCTGCAGCAGCAGGCGGAGCGGTTCGGCACGCGGATCCAGTATGCGAATGTGGAGAGTGTGGCGAAGATGGCTGACGGGAGTTTCGTGGTGAAGGCGGGTGAGGAAACGCTGGAGGCGAAGACGGTGATCGTGGCGACGGGCGCGACGGCGCGCTACATGGGGATTGAGGGCGAGATGGAGCTGATCGGGCGCGGCCTGACGGCTTGTGCGACCTGTGACGGGGCGTTTTACCGGGATGTGCCGGTGTGCGTGGTGGGCGGCGGCGACAGCGCGTGCGAGGAGGCGGAGTTTTTGACGCGGTTTGCGAGCAAGGTGTATTTGATCCACCGGCGTGACGAGTTGCGGGCATCGAAGATCATGGCGGACCGGGCGCTCGGCAACGAGAAGATCGAGCCGGTGTGGGACTCGGTGATCACCGAGTATCTGACCGATGAGAAGGGCGACGTGCGCGGCCTGAAGCTGAAGAACGTGAAGAGCGGGGATGAGTCCGAGCTGGCGCTGGATTGCGTGTTCATGGCGATCGGGCACACGCCGAACAGCGGGTTTCTCGGGGATCTGGTGGAGCGGGATGACGCCGGATACATCAAGCAGGTTCCGGGGCGCACGGCGACCAAGACGGCGGGTTTGTTTGCGGCGGGTGATGTGGCGGATTCCTTTTACCGTCAGGCGATTACGGCGGCCGGACAAGGGTGTGCGGCAGCGCTTGAGGCCGAGCGCTATCTGACCGAACTGGGGTGAATGGGGTGTCTTGAAAGCGAAATTCCGCAGGGAATATCGTTGATTGTTAAGATTGTCTGAATATCTTCGGATCCGCTGAGAGTGGAGCCGAAGCGATTCAGGTATGAACAAGCGAAACACAATCACCCTATTGATGGGGCTGGCACCGGGAATCGTTTCTGGTGCTGGCTATTACCTTCCGAACCAGGACACGTATGCGACCGGGCGAGGGAATGCCTTTGTGGCGACGGCGGACAGTGCGGCCGCGGTGCATTACAACCCGGCGGGATTGACGCAGCTTGAGCGTGCTGAGGCCGAGTTCGGGGTGTATGCGATCGTGCTGGGCACGGAGACGAATGCGGGGGGAGAGGCGAACGAGGCGGAGTCCGAGTTGCAGGCGGTGCCGCAGATTTACTACGGGGCGCCGTATAACGACCGGGTGAGTTACGGCTTCGGGTTGAACGCGCCGTTTGGCCTGGGGAGCGACTGGGGGCGGGACACGCCGTTCAGCGCGGTGGTGACGGAGGCGCGGTTGGCGTATTTGAGTGCGACAGCGGCGGTGGCCTATGAGGTGACCGACGAGTGGTCGGTAGGTGCGGCGTTGTCGTTGAACTACGCGGATCTGACGCTGGAGCAGGGATTGGGGTTTGCGGGGAGTTATTTCCGCTTTGAGGGCCAGGGGCTCGGGGTTTCGGCCTCGTTGAGCACGCGTTGGCAGCCGCACGAGAAGCATGCGTTTGGATTGGTGTATGTGACGAAGTCGAAGTTTGAGCTGGATGGCAAGACGAGTTCGAACGTGTTTGCGGGGGATTCGAGTTCGGAGATGGATTTCATGGCTCCGGCGCGTGCCGCGGTGGGATATTCGTATCGTCCGGCACCGGGCTGGAATTTCGAGGTCAACGTGGAGTGGCTGGATTGGGACGATCTGGACACGCCGGTGCTGGAGACGAGTTCGATCCCGGGAACGGACCGCGTGGGGGTGCCGTTCGAGTGGGAGTCGATGTTCATTTACGAGATTGGCGGGAGTTACACGACGGAGAGCGGGTATGTGTTTTCCGTTGGTTATGATTTCAACATGAACGCGCAGCCGGACACCAACTACATGCCGACGGTCGCGGATGCGGACCGGCACTGGCTGAACCTGGGGATGGGCAGGGAAAGCGAGGGATGTTCGTGGATGCTGGCGTATCAGTTCGGGTTTTCCGACCGCACGGTGGACGGAGCGGAAGGGGTGAACGCGCTGGCGAACGGCGACTATGACTCACGGCACCATGCGGTGATGTTTTCGTGGTCGCGCGAATTCTGATGGATACGGCGATGGGGAAAACGATTGTTGTCACAGGGGCGAGTTCGGGGATTGGCCGCGAGCTGGTGCTGCAGCTGGCGGAGCCCGGGGTGGATTTCTGGCTGCTGGGGAGGGACCAAGGGCGGCTGGAGAAGGTGGCGGCGGAGGCCGTTGAGCGGGGCGCGGCTGCGAAGACGCAGTCGCTGGACCTGCGGGACCGGGAGCAGAGTGCGGCGTTCCTGAATGAGACTTTTGCGGAGGGCGTGGAGGTGGACGAGGTGTATTTGTCCGCGGCGTTCACGATGTTCGGCGAGGTGAAGGACCTGCGGGATGAGGATTGGCAGAGGATTTACGAGACCAATCTATTGGGGGCGGTCCAGTGGGCGCTGCATTTTTTCCGGGTCATGGTTGCGCGGGGAGGCGGGAGGATCGTGGTGTTGTCGTCGCTGGCGGCGTATACCGGGTATCCGACGGCGGCGGCGTATGCGACGATGAAGGCGGGGTTGCTGGGCTTGTTCCGGAGTTTGTGGTATGAGGGCCGCCGGCACGGGGTGTTCTGCCAGATTGTCTCGCCGGGGTATGTGGACACCAACATTTACAAGGCGGCGGTGTTCCGGAACACGACGTATGAGAAGACGGTGGGCAACATCCGCAAGCTCGGGTTTCCGATGCTGACGGCGGAGGAAACCGCGGTGCGGATCATCCGCAACGTGCGGAAGGGCAAGCGCCAGTATGTGCTGCCGCAGTATGCGGCGCTGATGGCGTGGATTGCGCCGCGGGCGCCGTTTTTGATCGACCGGGTTCACCGCGAGGTGGTGAAGCGGTTCCGCGAGAGGTGAGAGCAGATGATTTCATGAACGAAGTGTATCGAGACAAGGTGGTGGTGCTGACGGGGGCGGCGTCGGGGATTGGCCGGGCGCTTGCGGAGCGGTTGGCCGCCAGTGGTGCGACGGTTTACGCGCTGGATGCGGATGGCGGGAAGCTCGACGGACTGGGTGCCGGGCTGGAGCTTGAGGGGCAGTTGATTCCGCGGGTTCTGGATGTGCGGGATTTGGCGGCCTACAGGGATTTGGTGGCGGATGTGGTGGCGAAGTCCGGGCGGATTGATTATTTGTTCAACAATGCCGGGGTGACCCTGCTGGGGCCGGCGGAGAGCATTCCATTCGAGCGCTGGAAGTGGTTGCTCGACATCAATCTGATGGGGGTGGTGCACGGGATCGAGTGTGTGTATCCGGTGATGATCGGGCAGGGCTCGGGTCACATCATCAACACGGCGTCGCTGGCGGGGTCGACGGCGTATGCGACGGCGGCAGCCTACACGGCGTCCAAGGCCGCGGTGCTGGAGCTGACGCGTTCGCTGCGGGCGGAGGCGCGGGCGTATGGAGTGCGGGTGTCGGTGGGGTGTCCGGGGTATGTGGACAGCGGGATTTTCTCGCAGGACCGGATCGTCGGTGCGGAGCGTGCGAAGGTGATGAATGATCTACCGCTGAAGCCGATGACTCCGGATGAGGCGGCCGGGCATTTCGCCCGCGGAGTGGCGAAGGGGAAGGCGACGATTGTGTTTCCGTTCAGCGCGCGGGTGCTGTGGGTGGCATCGAAGTGGGCGCCGTGGGTGAACGGGATCTTCCAGAATGGGTTCATGAAGGCGTTCGACAAACCCTGACGGGGTCAGGAGGTCGCGCGGAGGATGATTTCGGTTTCCTTGCGCTGGAAGTCCGTGGGGCGGACGCCGTGGAAGCTCATGAAGTCCCGGGAGAACATTTTCGGGGTGGAGAAGCCGAGGTCGATGGCGACCTCCTTGATGGGCGAGCCGCGGCGCAGCAGGGTGCGTGCGGCGACCATGCGTTCGCGGCGGAGCCATTCCTTGGGGCTGATGCCGAGGCCTTCTTCGAAGACGCGGCGCAGGTGGCGTTCGGAGACGCCGATGCGCTGGCAGAGGGCTTGCATGCGGTATTCGCCCTGGCGGGCGATTTCAATCAGGGAGAGAGGGAGTGGTTCCCGGGCCATGAGGACCAGGATTCTGCCATCTTTTTGGACGATTTCGACGTCACGTCGTTTCACGGAGGAGCAGGGTGTGGCTGGTTGATGAGAGGGTGGGACTGCATTGACTAAAAACTAAGTTTTGAGAATTGTCAATTTTTTTGGAATATACGCGGATGTTGGCTCTTGACGGGGTGTTCTCCGGCTGGCGGGTGGAGGTGTAAAAAAATACGCGGCAACCGGAGGGTTGCCGCGCATGGTCGGAGAGATCGAGGAGTTCCCGGGAGCTTAGAGCAGTCCGAGGGCTGAGGTGACGAGCAGGTCGTCGTCGATCAGCCATTTGGCGGTTTCCGCACCGGGTGAGGAGGGAGATTCCGGTTTGGTGGAGGCGGAGACGTCGAGGGTGAGTCCGTCGCCACGGACCCGGCGGATGACGGCACCGGCGTCGTAGACGGCCATGAAGGCGGCGAGGACGGCGACGGCCATTTCGGAGATTTGTGGATCGTCGGTTTTGCCGAGCAGAGCGTCGATCAGCGCCGGGGTGGGATCCACGGTTGAGGTGAGTCTGGTGGCGGTGTTGTTTGCCTCGCTGGTGAGTCCGGTGGCGCCGGCCGCGGTGAGGGCGTCGGCGAGTTTCGCGGTTCGGGCGGCGAGGTCGCCGGCATCGAGTGCGGCGGGGAGCTTGGTTTCGAGCGCGCTGGCGAGTGCGATTTGGCGCGAGTGGAGGTTTTTCCAATCGGGGTTGGAGAGGTCGGCGTCGTCGACCGCGTTCGGGTTGCGTCCGGCGACTCCGGTTTGGAGGAAGGATGCGATGGCTTCGGCGGCGTGTTTGCAGTTGCTGCCGGCGCAGACCGGGACGAGGGCGAAGGCGGCGAGTCGGCTGGACAGCAGGACGTTGCCCATGGCCTGCATTTTGACGCCGAGCAGGGCGTCGCGTTCGCGTTTGACGGTGAAGAACTCCATGGCGCGGCGGAGGGTGACCTCGAGCTGGGGGATGTCCCAGGGTTTGGTCATGTAGCGGAAGATGCCGCCCTGGTTGACGGAGCCGATGGCGGCGTCGATATCCGAGTATGCGGTGGAGAGGATCTTGATGATGTCCGGGTAGTCGTCGGCGATTTTGGAGAGGAATCCGACGCCGGTTTCGTTGGGCATGCGCTGGTCGGTGACGATGATGCCGATTTCGTTGGCGTGTTCCTTGAAGACGGCGAGGGCCTCGACGCCGTCGGAGGCTTCGATGATGCGGAATTTATCTCCGAAGAGCCGGTTGAAGTATTTCCGTGTGTTTGCCTCGTCATCCACGAAGAGGATGGCGTAGCGCTGGTAGTCGTAGTCGTCGATCTCAGTGCTCATTGTATCGGTATGGGAGTCGAATTGATGGAGATATGGGGGCGTTTTCCGCTGACCCGGGTTGTTGGCGTTATTTTGGAGAGCTTAATTGGATTGGTCGAGAACGGATTCGGTGTCGTCCTCGTCACCGTAGGTGGGGATCGGGAAAATGAGGCGGAACTCGGTGAACTCGCCGGGTTTGCTGTCGATATCGATGTGGGCGTGGTGGGTTTTGAGGATTTGGTGGGTGATGGCGAGGCCGAGGCCCATTCCTTTGCCGACGTCCTTTGAGGTAAAGAACGGGTCGAAGATTTTCTGGATATTTTCTTCCGGGATGCCAATTCCGTTATCGCGGAGGGTGACGGTGAAGTTTTGCTCGGACTGCTTGATGGATGCTTCGATGTGACCGGTGTCGCCGCCATGTTCCTCGATGCGCTGGTGGATGGCGTCGACGCTGTTTTGGAAGAAGTTGATGAAGACCTGGACGAGTTGGTTGGGGTTTCCGCGGATGATGGCGACGTCGGGTGTTTCGAGTTTGAACTCGATGCCGCCCTTGCCGATCTGGTGTTTGACCATGCGGTGGGCGCGGCCGAGGATTTCGCAGAGGTCGGCATCGCCGGTGGTGCTGCTGTCACCGCGGGTGAATTTGCGGAGGTCGATGACGATTTGTGAGACGCGTTCGATGCCTTCGCGGATGTCCTTGAGGATGTCTTCGTATTCCTCGCGCTCTTCTTCGGGGAGGGTTTTGGTGAAGGTGGCGAGGGCGTGGATTCCGGCGCCGGCGTAGTTGAGGGGGTTGTTGATTTCGTGGATGATTCCGGCGCTCATGCGGCCGAGTGACGAGAGTTTCTCGTTGCGGACCATGAGGACTTCGTTGTCCTTGATTTGTTCGAGGGCGGCGTTGAGTTCGGTGTTGAGTTCCGAGATTTCGTGCCGGATGCGAGCCATTGCGATTTGGTTTTCGAGGCGCAGGGCGAGTTCGGCGGTGGAGAAGGGTTTGACGAGGAAGTCGTTGGCGCCGGCTTCGAGGGCGTTGAGTTTGGTCTGCTCGTCGGCGCGTGCGGTGAGCATGATGAGCGCCATGCCGCGGGTGGAGTGGTTGGCGCGGATTTGCCTGCAGACTTCGACGCCGTCGATTTCTGGCATCATGTGGTCGACGAGGGCGACCTGCGGGTGTTTTTGGCGTGCGATTTCGAGTGCTTCGGCGCCGTCGCGTGCTTCGATGACATCGACGTTGCTCATCTGCATGCGGAGGAAGCGGCGGATGTCGGGTTCGTCGTCGGCGATGAGGACGAGTGGGCGGGCGCCGTTGGGTTTGCCGATGGTGGGGATGGGTTCGGCGAGGGGGTTGGCGGTGGAGTCGCCGTTTTTGATTTTGCCGGGGATGGCGAGGGCGGCCTTGCGGTGGAGTTCGGCGATTTTGCCGCCTTCTTTGAGTGGGTTGTCGGCGTCTTCGGTGCAGGGCTCGGCGGCTTCGGTCGGGAGTTCGATGGTGAAGGTCGTGCCGTGGCCGAGCCGGCTTTCGGCCTTGGCGGATCCGTGCATGGCTTCGGCGAGCGCGCGGACGAGTGCGAGGCCGATGCCGGCGCCCTGGAATTTGCGGGTGGACGAGGTATCGACCTGCCAGAAGCGTTCGAAGATGCGGGGCAGGACTTCTGGGGAGATGCCGACGCCGTTGTCGGATACGGTGAGTGTGAGTGTGTTGTCGCGGGCGGTGACGTTGATCTGGATGGTGCCACCGGAGGGGGTGAACTTGATCGCGTTGATGACGAGGTTGAGGAGGATTTTGTCGAATTTATCGCGGTCGATCGAGATGGCGTCGTATGCGGAATCGCATTCCCAGAGGAGTGCGACCTTGTCTTGTTCGGAGAGGTGTCTGAGGGAGCGCAGCAGGCCGTTGATGTGGGCGGCGATGTCGGTGGGTTGTGGTTTGACTTCGGCGTGTCCGGTATCGAAGCGGACGAGGTCGAGGAGGTCGTCGATGAGTTTGAGGAGCCGGAGTCCGTTTTGCTCCAGCATGGTGGTCATTTCGGCGACGGCGGGGTCGGAGTTTCTGGCGCGGCAGATGCGTTTGAGTTGCTCGGTGATGCCGAGCATGATGGTGAGCGGGGTGCGGAGTTCGTGGCTGATGTTGGCGAAGAAGCGGGTTTTGGCTTCGTCGAGTTCGCTGAGTTTCTGGTTTTGTGATTTGAGGAGTTCGCGTGAGCGTTCGACTTCGGCGTTGAGGCAATATTCGCTGAAGCGGAGGTTTTCGTAGAAGTAGCTGCCGGCGAGCACGAAGACGGAGGTGACGAAGAGGAAGTAGAGGTTGCCGAAGAGGATCGGGAAGTCTGCGTCGGTGCTGGAGATGGCGACGCTTGCGAGGTAGCATGCGAAGCAGGCGGCGATCATCGTGAGGGAGTTTTTGAAGCTCCAGCGGAGGAGCAGCGAGAGTCCGACGAGGATCAGGTTGAGGCCGGCGTAGTAGGTGGACTCACCGCCGTCCTCGATGGCGATCATGGCGCAGATGGCGATGAGGGGGATGAGGGCGATTCCCCGGGCGATGCGCGCGGTGGATTGCGGCCTCTCGGATTTTCCGAGGGCGTAGAAGATGCCGGCGAGCAGGATGGCGCTGAGGGCGCGGACCAGGAGGAAGATGAAGCTTTCCTCCGGGTAGACGACGAGGTCGAGCGACCATCCCGCGAGCATGAAGACTGCGGCGAAGACGGTAGCGCGTCTTGCGTTTTCGAGGGCGACTCCGTCTTCGTAGGTGCGGAATTCCCTACGGAGTTGGGCTCGCGCCGCCAAGGGTTTGACGGGGTCTTCAGCCATCGGCGAGTTCGATTTCGAGGAACAGGTTGACTCCGGTGTCGTCGGCACGGATGTCGCTGTTTTTGAGTGGCAGGCCCTCGGGGATGAGGTCCTTCATGTCTTCGTTGCCGCGGTAGATGAGGTTCCATTCCATGACGTATTCCATCCAGGCGATGCGCGGGTTGCTCTGGGCGACGTTGGTGACGATGACGAGGCCGCCGGGTTTGACCATGGTGCAGAAGAGTTCGACGAGGCGTTTGCAGACGCGTTGGGAGAGGTAGTCGAAGAGGCCGGCGCAGTAGACGACGTCGTATCCGGTGAATTCGTCGGCGCCGCCCTGGGTGGCGGAGCGGAGGAGTTGGTGGACGGAGCGCTGGAAGTAGCGGACCTGGGTTTCGCGGCCGCCGGCCATGCGGGCTTCCTGGATGCGTTCGCGGGTGTAGTCGAGGGTTTCTTCGGAGAAGTCGAGGAGGTCGATTTCGGCGAGGTCGCTTTCTTCGTTTTCGCGGAGGAAGCGCTGGACTTCCATGGCGGGTCCGCAGGCGAGGTTGAAGACGCGGGTTTTCCCCTGGCCGACGCGTTGGCGGCATTGGGATGCGAGGGTTTCGACGAGGTAGTCGATGCGGTTGCGGTGGGCGACGACGGGTTCGGTGTTGAGGAGGGCGAAGTTGAGGAGTTTGGCGAATGCGGAGGATCCCTCGTAGGGGTTTCGCAGCATCATGTTGACCATTTCATAGTCGCCGGCGTAGCCGAGCGGCTTGGTGTAGGTGCGGTAGAGGAAGGGAGAGCAGAGCACGATCGGGTGGAGTGCGCGGCGGACGTAGGATTTGTGGACCGAGATTTCGGCTTCCTCGATTTCCTGGCAGACTTTTTCGAAGTCTTCCATGGCGGGGACGACTTCCTCGACGATGCGGCCTTCGACGCCGGAGAAGATTTCCTGTTCGAGTTCGTCGCGGCGGCGGGTGACGGTGGTGCGGATGCCGACGTCGATTCCGGTGAGCCACTGTTGGACGCCGGAGAGCATGCTGGAGAGGTCCGAGACGACGATTTTGAAGGGATCGCGCACGGTGTTGGCGGTTTTCCAGTCGCTCATGAAGCTGCCGAACTGGGAGGGGAGGTCGTTGCCTTTTTTGCCGCCGGCGCTGACGGATGAGAGGAAGTCGACATCGACCCATCCTTCGTCGAGCATGGCTTCGCAGACGAGGACGATGCCGGTGTTGAGGATGTTGGAGACGACTGCCTTGCCGTGGTAGAGGAGGCGGCGGGATGCCATGACGCGGAAGTCGGAGAGGACTTCCGAGAGCTGGAGGATGCTGTAGGGGTTGTAGACTTCGAAAACGACCGAGTAGCGTTTGATTCTGAGGAGATTTGCGGTGAGCTCTGTTCCCTGGCTGTTTTTGCAGGTGATGACGCTTGGATTTGATTCGGGCGTGGATTCCATATCGAGTCTGAAAGGCTGTCTGAGGATGGCAGTTCAGCCCGTAGGATCAAGCATCTATCAGTACAATTTTAGACAAGCGCGAATGGCCCGGCCGAATGCACCGGCGGGAAGGCGTATGGAGGGGGGCTCGAAGGAGCCGGGTTGGGGGGTTAGAAAGGGGGGTGGACGGGTGGTGGGGGGAGGGGTGCGGGGGATGGGTTAGGCGTGGGTTCGGCGGTCGCGCACGGATTGGGCGAGGACATCGAGGGTTTTGACGGTGTCGTCCCAGCCGATGCAGGCGTCGGTGATGGACTGGCCGTGGGTGAGTTTGGAGGTGTCGTCGCCGAGTTTCTGGTTTCCTTCGACGAGGTTGGACTCGATCATGACGGAGGTGATGGCCTTGGACCCGCGGCTGATTTGTTCGGCGATGTTTGCGGCGACTTTCGGCTGGTTGCGGTGGTCCTTGAGGGAGTTTCCGTGGGAGCAGTCGATCATGACGGATTCGATGAGTCCGTGTTCGCGGAGTTTGGTGGTGGCGTTTTCGATGCTGGCCGGGTCGTAGTTGGGGCCGGTTTTGCCGCCGCGGAGGATGAGGTGGCAGGATTCGTTTCCGGTGGTGGAGACGATGGCGGAGACGCCTTGTTTGGTGACGGAGAGGAAGTGGTGGGGGCGGGATGCGGACTGGATGGCATCGAGCGCGAGTTGGACGTTGCCGCCGGTGCCGTTTTTGAATCCGACGGGCATGGAGAGGCCGGATGTGAGTTCGCGGTGGATTTGGGATTCGGTGGTGCGGGCGCCGATGGCGCCCCAGCTGATGAGGTCGGCGATGTATTGGGGGGAGATGGTGTCGAGGAACTCGGTGCCGGCGGGGATGCCCATGTTGGCGAGGTCGAGGAGGAGTTTGCGGGCGATGTTGAGGCCGTGGTTGATGTCGAAGGAGCCGTTGAGTTTCGGGTCGTTGATGAGGCCTTTCCAGCCGACGGTGGTGCGGGGTTTTTCGAAGTAGACGCGCATGATGACGAGGACGTCATCCTTGAGGCGTTCGGCGACGGGTTTGAGTTTTTCGGCGTATTCGATGGCGGCCGCGGGGTCGTGGATCGAGCAGGGTCCGACGACGGTGAGGAGGCGGTCGTCCTCGCGGCGGAGGATGGCGTCGGCCTGGGTCCGGGTGGTGGCGACGAGTTCGGATGCTTGCTCGGAAATGGGCAGGTAATAAGCGAGCACGGCAGGCGAGATGAGGGGATTCAGGCTGCTGATGCGGAGGTCGTCGGTGCGGTGGAAAGTCACAGGGAGGATGGTTGGCGTGGGATTGCGGGTGGCGCAAGGCTCAATGTGCATCGATTTTGACCGGATGAGGCGTGATTTTGGCGGGATGGGTCCGGGGGAGGAGGTGCTTGCCGGGGGCGGGGGATCGTGATTGGGTGGATTTTACGGACGATGAAGAAAGAGAGAGTGGATGCCTTATTGGTCGCGCGCGGCTTATGTGATTCCCGCGAGCAGGCGAAGCGCCTGATTCTGGCGGGGGAGGTGCGGTCCGGCGACCGGGTGATCGACAAGCCGAGCACGAAGCTTGAGGAGGGGGTGGGGCTGGAGCTCAAGGAGAAGCCGAGGTTTGTGGGGCGTGGTGGCTACAAGATCGAGGGGGCGCTGGATGCCTTCGGGATCGATCCGGCGGGTTGGGTGTGCATGGATGTGGGGGCGTCGACGGGAGGGTTCACCGATTGTTTGTTGCAGCGTGGTGCGGTGAAGGTGCATGCGGTGGATGTGGGGACGAACCAGCTGGTGTGGAAGTTGCGGAGTGATCCGCGGGTGGTGGTGAAGGAGAAATTCAACGCGCGGCACATGGTTCCCGAGGATATCGGGGAGAAGGTGCGGTTGGCGGTGATGGATCTTTCGTTTATTTCGCTGACGAAGGTGTTGCCGGCGGTTTTTTCGATTCTGGAGGATGAGGGGAGCGTGGTTTGTCTGATCAAGCCGCAGTTTGAGTTGAGCCGGGAGGATATTTCCAAGGGTGGGATTGTGCGTGATCCGGCGCTGCATGAGAGGGCGGTGGAGAAAGTCCGCCGGTTTGTGGTGGATGAGTGCGGGCGGGAATGGCGGGGGGTGATTGCGTCGCCGATTACCGGCACGGATGGGAACCAGGAGTTTCTTGCGTGGATTGGCTGAAGTTCGGGTGGTTTTTTTCGAACTTTTGAGGTTGTGCCTGGTTTTGGGGTCTGTTGGCCGGGTTTGTGCAATCTCGGGCGCGAACTGGAAACGGTTCGCGCCCGCTTGATTTGCACGAGATGGGTTTGGTGAGAGATCCGCTCTTGCCGGATGGGGGGCGGGGGTTTTGAATCCCCGGCCGCCGCATGAATCTGCTGAAGAAAGTCATCCAGCTCCGGGAGAGTTCGCACCCGGATCACGAGAAGCCATTTCTCGAGCATCTTGAGGACCTGCGGGTGATGATCACGCGGATTGTGATCACGCTGCTGATCTCGATGATTGTGTGCTTCAGTTTTCAGAAGCAGTTGATGGAGGTTCTGCGGCGGCCGGTGGAGCAGGTGTGGTTGAGGCAGGTGGCGGCGAAGCTGCCGCAGGGTGAGAAGGATGCGCCGAAGCCGCTGGAGGTGGAGGTGTGGGAGGAGGCGAAGAAGGTCGAGCGCGCGGCGGCGGGGCTGACCGGTGGTGAGCGGGATTTGTTTTTCGCCGCGATTCCGGACCAGGATCTGGTGTTTCACGCGAAGTCGGTGGCGCTGTTGCGGGCGTCGCTGGTTCTTCCGGAGGCCGGGCGTGATGGATTCATTGCGGCGTTGGACGCGCCGGATGATTTGAAGAGGCAGGTGTCGGTGTTGCTGAAGACCGCGCCGAATCCGGACATCGACAGCCGGGGGAACCTGCGGATGATGTCGGCGCTGGGGCCGCCGGAGACGTTCATGCTTTCGATGAAGTTGTCGTTTTTCGCGGGGATCATCATTTCGTTTCCGTTGTTGCTGATGTATGTGCTGCAGTTTGTGCTGCCGGGGCTGCATGCGAGTGAGAAGCGGGTGATGTGGCCGGCGATGGCGGTGGGGTTCGGGTTGTTTTTATCCGGCGTGTTTTTCTCGTATTTCATCGTGCTGCCGAAGGCGCTGGAGTTCTTTTCGGAGTGGAGTGGCGGGCTTGGGGTTTCCAACGACTGGCGGATTGGAAAGTATATTTCGTTTGCGACGCAGTTCACGTTGTTGTTCGGGTTGTCGTTCGAGTTGCCGGTGGTGGTGATGGTGTTTGTGAAGCTGGGCATGCTTTCGTATGAGACGATGCAGAAGACGCGGTCGTATGCGGTGGTGGCGATCTTTGTTGCGGCGGCGATCCTGACTCCGACGCCGGATGCGCTGACGCTGAGCCTGATGGCGATGCCGATGATCGTGCTCTACGAAATCTGTATCTGGCTGGCGTGGTTTGACCGGAAGAAGAACCGGGAGCAGGAGGAGCAGGAAGCACGCGAGCGCGAGGAGCGGATTGCGATGGCAGGCACGGCGGGTGCGGCGGCGGTCGTGAGTGACGACGACGGCGGCGATGGCGATCAGCTTGATCCATGGTCGAAATACGATGTGGATGGTGACTCGGGCACGGAGAAGGATCCGGAGGATGTGGCCGAGGACGGGGATGAAGGGTGGATGGATGAGAGTGAGCTCGAGGATTATTACGACGAGAGCTTTGACTATGAGCCATACGGCGGGATTGTGGATCCGGATGGCAACCGGGGGACGGAGGATGAAGAGGACGGTTCGGCGCCGGGTGAGGAGCCTGCCGAGGAATCTGTCGAGCCGGGGCCGGTTGAGGAGGGAGAGAAGGCCGATGAGAAAGCCGATGAGGGGGCTGACGAGAAGGCTGACGAGGAGGAAAGGAAGGACGACTGATGGACCAGAAGGAAGCGAGCGCCCGTTCACCGTTTGCCGGTTGCGTGATTTTGATCGCGGCGCTGCTGGTGATGGTGTTTCTGGTGGTATTTTCGACTCTGACGTTGTTCCGGCAGTTTGATGAGATTGTGAAGTTCACTGGCGACGAGCCGGTGGAGATCGAGCTGGCGAAGACGGATGGGGAGGAGGCGGCGATCAATGAGCTTGCCGCAAAGCTTGAGGTGTTCCGGCAGCAGCTTGCGGATCCGGCAGGCGAGGCGCGGCTGGAGCTGGATGCGGATGAGATCAATCTGGCGATTGCGATTTACGAGCCGTTCAAGGAGTTGCGCGGGACGTTGCGGATTTCCTCGATCGACGAGGAGGCGATGCGGGCGGCGATTTCGTATGAGATGAATGGACGGCCGCGGCTGACGCGTGGTGACGAGGAGGGGTTGGTGGCTTCCGATTCGCGCTATTTGAACGGCACGCTGGTGGTGAAGCCGGCGCTGCTGAAGCGGGAGGTGGTGCTCCAGATCGAGGACATCGAGGTGGATGGCGCGGAGGTTCCGGAGGAGTTCATCGGGCAGATGTCGCCCTATCGGATTACCGAGCGCTATTTGGGGCACGAGACGATTGGTCCGGTGATGGCGGAGTTGACCCGGGTGGGTGTCTCGGACGGGAAGCTGGTGCTGGCGAGGGTGCCGGGGGAGACTCCGGTGGATGCGATCAGCGATGCGGAGGTGGATGCCGCGAGCGGTCAGTTTTTCACGGTGCTGGGCATCGCGGCGTGTGTGTTTCTGCTATTCGCCGGGACGGTGATTGTCGTGGGGCTGCGTGCGAAGCGGGATTGATTGCGGGGGAATCCGGAGGGGGCGGATGGAATGCGGTGCTTGGCTGCGCTTGAGCGTCAGAGGCCGCGGTATTGGGCGGCGAGTCGTTTCGCGGTGGCGATGGTGTTGCGGTGGAGTTTGGCGGTGAACTCGGGCTGGCGGTTGTAGCCGCCGCCGTAGAGGACTGCGACGGGGATGCGGTTGCGGATGAAGGCGCTGAGCAGGACTTCGTCGCGGCGTTGGATTTCGCGCAGCGAGAGGCGCATTTGGCCGAAGCGGTCGTTGCGGTGGTTGTCGGCACCGGAGATCCAGATGACGAGGTCGGGTGCGAAGGCGTCGAGCGCGCCGGCGAGGGTGTTGAAGAGTTGATTGAGGTACATTTCGCCCTCGACGTAGCGGACGGTTTCGATGTCGAGGGTGCTGGACTCCTTGCGGGTCGGGTAGTTGCGGCCGACGTGGATGGAGTAGGTGAAGACGCGCGGGTCGTTGGCGAGGAGGCTGGCGGTGCCGTTGCCCTGGTGGGCGTCGGTATCGACGACCATGATTTTGATGTTCGGTTGTTTGGCCTGGAGGTCGCGGATGGCGATGGCGATGTCGTTGAAGACGCAGTAGCCTTCGCCGTGGTTGCTGAATGCGTGGTGGGTTCCGCCGGCGAGGCAGACGCCGACGCCTTCGACGAGGGCGGCGTGGCAGGCGAGGCGGGTGGCTTCGACTTCGGTGGCGCTGCGGGTGAAGAGTTTGGGACCGACGGGCAGGCCGAGCTGGATTTGTTCCTTGCGGTCGAGCATGCCGCTTTCGATTTTCCGGATGTAGTCGAGTTCGTGGGCTTTCTGGAGGGTGTGGGTGTCCGCCGGGCGGATTTCGATGATTTCTTCCGGGGTGAGGATTTTTTCCTCGAGCAGCATGTCCTTGGAAATACGAAATTTCTCCATGGGGAACGGGTGTTCCTTTGGCAGTTCGAGTTCCAGTGATTCCGAGTAAAAACAGCGCATGAGACGGGCGCACCAACCAACAGCGGAAACTCCCGAGTGGAAAGGGGAAAGTAGGATTGGGGCTGGAAAGCCGGGCGGGGGCTAGTTCGCCGAGCGGATTTTCCGGTTGATGGCGGCGATCTCGCGGGTGGGGAATTCCGGGGTGAATTCGTCCGGTGAAAATTGTCGTTCGGCGATGGTGCGGACGGTTTTTGCGAGGGACCGTGTGGCGCGGTATTCGCGGAGTTTGTTGAAGTCCGCGGTGACGAGGTCGGCGTCCTTGAGTTTGGCGATCAGGTTGGAGCGGCTTTGTTCGAGTTTGCGGGCGGCGGTTGTGCGCAGGAGGCGGGCGGTTTCGAGGGATTTTTCCGCTTGGTTGTCGCGTTTGGTGCCGAAGGCGTTTGGTTCGCTCCAGGTGTTGGCGTGGCGTTCGTGTTCGGCGGCTTTTTGGTTCATCACGGTGGTGTCGGCCATTTGGCGGCTGAGCTGGTATTCGGCGATGAAGAGGTTGCGGATGGTGGTGGCGAGGCGCTGGGTGCGGACTTTTTCGGCGCCGGTTTGGGTGGCGGCGAGGCGGTTGAGGTTTGCGATGGATTTACGTGCACCATCGAGGGTCGGCTGGATGAGCGGGTGGAGGGCGTCGCTGATGCGGGTGCGGGCGTAGGGTTTGCGTTGTTCGGCTTGCTGGCGGGTGAGCCATTCGCCATCGACGCGGATCATGCCGTTGTCGCGGGCGGTGGTGTCCGCGACGACTTGTTCGATCTCGCCGGTCCGGAGTTGTTCGGCGTGGTGGCGGCGAGCGGCGAGGATGAGCGGGATTTGTTCCCGTGCGATCCATTTTCCCTCGAAGCGGACGTCGCCATGGGAGAAGCGGTCGATGTAGCCGGCGATGACGTCGATTTCCGGCTGCAGCAGCGGGGCGCTGGCGGGGTAGCGGGACGCGAATGTCCTCATGAGTGCCAGCGAGCTGCGGAACGGGGCGATTTGTTGCGGCTCCATCAGGAGCGGTGGCGGCGGCGGGGGGAACTCGAGGTGGGCGGCGAGTTTTGAGATGCCGAGGTCCAGGTTGCCGCTCCGGGTGACGATGCGCAGGTAGGGGCCGGAGGTGATGAGTTTTTGATAGATGACGGCTTTGGCGAGCCGGTCCTTGTGGTATGGCTGGTTCTTGAGGATGGCCACGCCGTCGGCCCGGGCGGCGGGCAGGGCGGCAAACGGTGCGAGCGAGGCGAGGGTGGCCAGCAGGGGCGCGGCGAGCCGGCGTGCGCGGGCGATGGAATGGCGGGTGGAAAACTCCATGGCGGGTGGAGTTTCGGCCGGGCAGGGGGGATTTCCAAGCGGGATTTTGCGGCGCGGGTGGCGGTCAGTCGCCGAGCTTGGCTTTGGTCCGTTCGATTTCGTCGGAGAGTTCGGCCCAGCGGGAGAAGGCGTTTTCGAGGGAGGTGGTGATTTTCGCGACGGCGTTGGATGTCTCGCGGAGTTTATCCGGGTCTGCGGCGACCTGCGGGGATGAGAGGGCGGTGGTGAGGGTGGCCTGGGCGCCTTCGAGTTCGGCGATTTTTGCCTCGAGGGATTCGAGTTCGGATTCGAGGGGTTTGAGGATTTTGTTGCGGATTTCGCGTTGTTTGGCTTCCTGCTGGCGTTGTTCCTTGCGGTTGACGGGTGGTTTTTTCGCCGAGCTGGTAGTGGTCGACCGGGCGAGGGTGGAGGATCGGTTGCCGGTGCGTTCCTCTTCGGTTTTTTCGAGGTAGTAGGTGATGTTGCCGGTGAAGAGGCGGGGTGGGTGGCCGGGGCGGAATTCGAGGGTTCGGTCGACGACGGAGTCGAGGAAATCGCGCGAGTGGGAGACGATGAGGACGGATCCGGGGTAGTCTTTGAGTGCGCGTTGGAGGACGTCCTGTGACTGGACGTCGAGGTGGTTGGTCGGTTCGTCGAGGATGAGGAAGTTGGCGGGGCGGAGGAGCATGCAGACGAGGGCGACGCGCGAGCGTTCGCCGCCGGAGAGGACGCCGACGCGCTTGAAGACGTCGTCGCCGCGGAAGAGGAAGCAGCCGAGCAGGTTGCGGGCATAGGGTGCGGACTCGCGTGATGCGGCGGCTTCGACGGTTTCGAGCACGGTGCGGTCGGGGTCGAGTTCGTCGGCGTGGTTTTGGGAGAAGAACGAGGTGGCGACCTTGTGGCCGAATTCGTGGGATCCGGAGTCGGGGGCTTCCTGGGCGGTGATGAGGCGGCAGAAGGTGGATTTGCCGGCGCCGTTGGGGCCGACGATGGCGACTTTCTGGCCGCGGTTGATTTCGAAGTCGTAGTTTTCGAAGATTTTGATGGGTCCGTAGGCTTTGCTGGCGGCCTCGAGTTTTGCGACCATGTGGCCGGATGCGGGAGGTTCGGGGAATTTGAAGTTCATCACCGCGTCGTCCTGTTCGGGTGCGGGGATGCGTTCGATTTTGGCGAGCAGTTTGATGCGCGACTGGACGAGGGTGGCTTTGGTTGCGGATGCGCGGAAGCGGTCGATGAAGCGCTGGTGGTCGGCGATTTCGCGTTGTTGGGCTTCGTATTGTTTGCGTTGGGTTTCGCGGCGGATGACGGACTCGCGCTGGAAGTAGGAGAAGTTTCCGGCGTATTCCTCGGCGCGGCCGTGGGCGAAGGCGATGGTGCGGGTGCAGAGGGTGTCGAGCAGGCCGCGGTCGTGGGAGATGAGGAGGATGGCTCCGGGGTATGAGACGAGGTATTGTTCGACCCAGAGTTGGGTTCCGATGTCGAGGTGGTTGGTCGGTTCGTCGAGCAGGAGGACGTCGGGTTCCTGGAGGAAGAGTTTGGCCATGGCGATGCGCATCTGCCATCCGCCGGAGAACTCGGCGCAGTCGCGGAGGTAGTCTTTTTCCTGAAACCCGAGTCCCTTGAGGACGGACTCGATGCGGGGTTTCATGCGGGCCGGGTCGTGGTTGTCGAGTTTGAGTTCGAGGGTGCCGATTTCATCGAGCAGTTCGGCGTAGGGCGACGAGCGGGGGTCGAGGGTGGTGAGTTCGTGGGAAAGGCGGTCGATTTTCTTCTGCAGGGCGAGGGTTTCGCCGAAGGCGGATTCGGTTTCCTGCCAGAGGGTGCGGCCGGAGACGTGGATGCCTTCCTGCGGGAGGTAGCCGACGCGGGTGCCCTTGGGTGCGCTGACTTTGCCGGCGGAGGGTTCGAGGATTCCGGCGATGCACTTCATCAGTGTCGACTTGCCGGCGCCGTTGTAGCCGGCGAAGGCGATGCGTTCGCGCGGCTGGACGGCAAACGAGAGGTCGTCGAAGAGGACGCGAGCGCCGAATTCGACGCGGAGTGACTGGACGGATACCATAGGCGCGCGGAGCTTGCATAGCTGCGTGCGGGGGTCAATGGATTTGCTTGGAGCGCGGGCGGGATGGCCGCTGGAGTCGTGCGCTGAGGGGACGGAGGGGAAGGAGGTCGGGCGTGGCTGGCATCCCTGCCGGGGGGCGATGACTCCCGGGGCCTGGAATCCGGGGGTGGCGCTGCGCTCGACCCCCGGCTACCTGCTGTGATCCCTGGCGGGATCGTCGGGCAGGGTGGAGTGGATCGGGGTCAGTTCAGGCGGAACGAGACGGCCTGGGTATTGGCGGACGAGGGGCCGACCATGACGCGGTAGTCTCCGGCTTCGAGCACGGGTTTCATTTCGAGGCCGGTGAAGACGAGCATGTCCGGGGTGATGGTGAATTCGACGCGTTTGGTTTCGCCGGGTTTGAGGGCGACTTTTTCGAATCCCTTGAGTTCCTTGTTCGGGCGCATGACCTGGCCGAACTCGTCCTTGAGGTACATTTGCACGACTTCCTTGGCCTCGCGGTTGCCGGTGTTGGTGACCTCGACGCTGACGACGACCTTGCCGTCGCGCGCCATTTCCTGGTCGGAGATTTGGAGTTTGTCGTAGGCGAAGGTGGTGTAGCTGAGGCCGTAGCCGAAGGGGTAGAGCGGGCCGGGTTCGGTGAAGAGGTAGCCTTTTTTGTCGTTGATTTCCTTCTGGCTGTAGTGGAACGGCAGGCGGCCGATGGAGCGGGGGACGGTGACGGGCAGCTTGCCGGACGGGCAGACGTCGCCGAAGAGGACTTTGGCGATGGATTCCTCGCCGAATTCGCTGAGGTCCCAGCAGTCGACGATGGCGTCGGCCTGTTCGGCGATGACGTTGATCGAGAGGGTGCGGCGGTGTTTGAGGACGACGATGACCGGTTTGCCGAGGGCCTTGACGCGCTGGACGAGGTCGTCCTGCTGGCCGACGGGGTCGATGCTCTCGCGGTCGCCGAGGGCGTAGCCGAAGAAGGCTTCCTTGGAGGTGAAGAAGTCGCCGCCGACGAAGAGGACGCTGAGGTCGGCGTCCTTGGCGAGGTTGACGAGTTTTTCGACGCCGGCTTCGGTGTCGGTGTTGAGCGTGGGGCGCTGGCGGTTGTCATCGGTGAGGCGGAAGCCCTGGTCGGCGACGAAGGTGACGCCGGGGCCGGCGATTTTTTCGAAGGCGGCCTTGGTGTCTTTGGCGAGGAGCGGGCCGAGCAGGGCGATTTTTTTGCCGTTGTTGCGGGCGAGCGGGAGTTGGTTGTTTTGGTTTTTGAGGAGGATGATGGATTCCTCGTCGAAGGTTCTGGCGAGTTTGAGCGATGATTCGGAGCGGACGCCGCGTTCGACTTCGTCGAGGTTGGTGTAGGGTTGGTCGAAGAGGCCGAGGATGAATTTGACGCGCAGGATGTTGCTGGTGGAGCGGTCGATGAATGGGATGAGGCCGGGGTCTTTTTTCGCCATTTCGGGGAGGAAGACGTAGGCGTCGTCGCTGTAGAGGTCGAGGTCGACGCCGGCCTTGAGGCCGAGTTCGGCGGCGGCTTCGGGGGTTTCGGCGACTTTCATGAAGAAGTGGAGGCGGGCGACGTCGTTGGCATCGGAGACGACGTAGCCATTGAAGCCCCACTGGTCGCGGAGGGTTTCGGTGAGCAGCCAGGGGTTGGCGTGGCTGGCGACGCCGTTGATGTCGCCGTGGGAGGCCATGACGCCGAGGGCGTGGGCTTGCTGGATGGCGGCCTTGAAGGGCGGGAAGATTTCATCGATGAGGACGCGCGGGGAGATTTCGATGGCGGCGAAGTTGGTGCCGCCCTGGACCTGGGCGTAGCCGGCGAAGTGTTTGACCACGGCGCCGATGTGGGTGGTGTTGCGGTCGGTTTCGGCGCCGCCGTAGCCGCCCTGCACGCCGAGCACGGAGGCGGTGATCATCCGGGTGGTGAGGTAGGTGTCTTCGCCGAGCGATTCGCTCATCCGGCCGAAGCGCGGGTCGCGGATGATGTCGGCTTCCGGCGAGTGGCACATGTGCATGCCGCGGAGGCGGGCTTCGCGGCCGATGACGCTCCAGACGTCGCGGGTGAGGTCGGTGTCCCATGAGGCGGCGAGGTTGACGGGGCGTCCGAAGCGGGTGCAGCCGTGGGCGTCGACGCCGTTGTAGGATTCCGTGACGAAGACGGTGGGGATGCCGAGCCGGCTGTGGTCGATGATGTGTTTCTGCAGCTGGTTGTTGAGATTGGCGGCGCGCAGCGGGGTGAGTGATTCGCCGGGGTTCTTGATGCCGCCGATGCCGTTGGTGAGGCGGGGGGCGGTGTCGCCTTTGAGCTGCATTTCGTCGTCTTTGGTGAAGCGGATGCCGCGGTTGGCGTGGAACATGCGCATTTGGAGCACCTTTTCCTCGAGGGTCATGCGCGAGAGCAGGTCCTGGACGCGTTGTTCGACGGGCAGAGTGGGGTTCTTGTAGGGCTCTGCGGCGCGGGATGCGAGAGGGGCGGCGAGCAGTGCGGCGAGGATCGCGGCGAGGGTGGCGAGGCGGAGTTTCATGAAATCGGGTCGAGAGGGGTCATGGGATCGGGGTCTGGCGGGCGCGGGCAGCTTGAACGGTCGGTCGCGCGGGTCAATGGATTTGGTGTGGTGATGGGTGGGTTGCAGGGAGGGATTCCGCAACTTTCGGTCGGGTTTCGGGTTGGTTTGTGCATGTTTGATTCGTTGGTGTTCCGATGTGTGACGTTGGTGGGGTTGTCGGTGGTTGCCGGATTGGGGGAGGAGAAAGTCGGGTATCCGGTGGTGGATACCGGGCAGGAGCGGTGTTACGACACGCGTGGTGAGATCGTGTTTCCCATGGCGGGGGAGGATTTCTACGGTCAGGACGCGCAGTTTTCCGCAGGCAAGCCGGCCTACCGGGACCACGGCGACGGGACGGTGAGTGATCTGGTGACGGGGCTGATGTGGACGAAGGCGCCGGGCAAGAAAGTGACCTGGGCGGAGGCGGTGGCGAACGCGGCGAAGTGCCGGACGGGCGGCTATGATGACTGGCGGCTGCCGAGCGTGAAGGAGTTGTATTCGCTGATCCAGTTTGACGGGCTGGACCCGGATCCGATGGCGACGGGCACGGCGGGGCTGAAGCCGTTTATCGACACCTCGGTGTTTGATTTTTCCTATGGAGATCCGGCGGCGGGCGAGCGGGTGATCGACTCGCAGTTTGCGACGACGACGATCTACACGGCGACGACGATGGGCGGCAACAAGACGATGTTCGGGGTGAACTTCGCGGACGGGCGGATCAAGGGGTATCCGGCGGAGAGTGCGGGGCGGCGGCAGAAGACGTATGGGGTGTTTTACGTGCGGGGAAATCCGGCGTATGGGAAAAACCGCTTCGAGGACGGTGGTGACGGCACGGTGACCGATCATGCGACGGGGTTGGTGTGGATGAAGGCGGACAGCGGCACGGGCATGGACTGGAAGGCGGCGCTGGAATTCGCCGAGCAGCTGGAGCTCGGCGGCCACGACGACTGGCGGCTGCCGAATGCGAAGGAGCTGCAGAGCATCGTCGACTACACGAGGTCGCCGGATGCGACGGGGTCGGCGGCGATCGATCCGGTATTCGCGGCGACGGCGATCCGCAATGAGGAGGGGAAAAAGGATTTCGGCCAGTATTGGACGAGCACGACGCATCTCGGCCAGCGCGGGGCGGGGGCTGCGGTGTATGTGGCGTTCGGGCGTGCCAGCGGGTTCATGGGGCCGCGGGGCGGCGGGGAGAAACGGCTGCTGGACGTGCACGGCGCGGGCTCGCAACGCAGCGATCCGAAGGCCGGCGACGCGTCCCGGTTTCCGCAAGGCCGGGGACCGCAGGGGGACGTGATCCGGATCGACAATCTGGTGCGCTGCGTGCGGGGCGGCGGGGTGAAGGTGGTGGCGGAGGGGCCGCCGGTGGAGGAGCCGGCGGCGCGCGGAGTGGCAGAACGTGGCGGGCGGGAGCGCGGCGGGCCGGGGCCGGGGGCGGCGATGGGAGAAGGCATGGCGAGGAGCGGTCCGCAGGCGGCGGGTGGCGGGCGTTTTCTCCAGCGGTTCGACCGGAACGGCGATGGCAAGGTGACGAAGGATGAGTTTGACGGGCCGGAGCGGAGGTTCCGGATGGTGGACAAGGATGGGGACGGAGTGGTGACGAAGGAGGAGTCCGACAACGCGCCGTTGCCGCCGGGGCGCGGTGGCTCTGGGGCGCAGCCCGGGCCCGGTGCGGAACGGGCGCCGGTGGGGCCGCAACCCGGCAGGGTCGTGAAGCAGGTGGCGAAAAAGGTGGAAAGGAAGGCGGCGGATGCGGTGGGGTCGGGCAAGCCGAACATCATCGTGATTCTGGCGGATGACATGGGGTGGACGGGGACCTCGGTGGCGATGGTGGCGGGCGACGCAGGCACGTGCAGTGATTTCTATCAGACACCGCGGATTGCCGGGCTGGCCAACGAGGGGGTGCGGTTTTCGCGGGCGTATTCGCCGGCGGCCCTGTGCAGTCCGGCGCGGGCGGCGATCCTGACGGGGAAGTCTCCGGCGGCGGTGGGGATCACGACTCCGGGGCGCGGCGGCAGGGCGCAGGTGAGTCAGAAATTGACCGGAGCGAGCCAGTTGCGGGAGTTTCCGGCGGCGGAGGAGACGATTGCGGAGGTGCTGGGCGAGGCGGGTTATGCGACGGCGCATTTCGGCAAGTGGCACCTGCCCGGGAGCGATCCGGGCGCGCACGGGTTTGACGCGCACGACGGTGCGACCGGCAATGGCGGGCCGGGTGAGTATGCGGATCCGAATCCGAAGGACGTGTTCGGGATCACGCGGCGCGGGATTGCATTCATGGAAGAGCAGAGTGCGGCGGGGCGGCCGTTCTACCTGCAGCTTTCGCACTTTGCGGTGCACACGCCGACACTGGCGCGGAAGGCGTCGGTCGAGCGGTTTGAGAAGCTGCCGGGCGGGACGCGGCACCAGGATGCCGGGTTCGCGGGGATGACTTTTGATCTCGATGAGGGAGTCGGGATGGTGCTGGACCGGGTGGATGAGCTGGGGCTGGCGGGCAACACCTATGTGGTTTTTCTATCAGACAACGGGGCTCCGGGAGGACGGCGCAAGGCGACGGAAAACCTGCCGCTGCGGGGCGGAAAGGGGACGTTTTTCGAAGGCGGGATCCGGGTGCCGATGATCGTGCGCGGGCCGGGGGTGGCGGCCGGTGGAGTGTGCGGCGAGCCGGTGATCGGCTGCGATTTGTTGCCGACGTTCTGCGGCTGGGCCGGGGTGGCGGTGCCGACTGGCATCGACGGGGTGGATTTGGCGGCGCTGGTGTCCGGGAAATCCGCGGGTTTCCGGCGCTCGGGGCCGGCGTTTTTGTTTCACTACCCGCACTACGGTCAGGGTCCGTTGCAGACTCCGGAGTCGGCGATTGTCGCGGGCGATTACAAGTTGATCCGGAAGCATGAGGATGGAGCGGTGATGGTGTTCGATCTGGCGAAGGATCCGGGTGAGAAGCATGATTTGTCGAAGACGAATCCGGAGCTGGTGCAGCGTCTGGAGAAGCTGCTGGCCGAGCGGCTGGAGGAAAGCGGGGCGAGGATGCCGACGGCGAATCCGGACTACGACCCGAGCCGGACTCCGGTGCGGAGGCGTGGCGCGGGTCGGTCGTGACACGGGCGGCGCGGCCGCAAAATATGATAAGTATTCCTGATGGAAATCGTTAGGTGATTGATTAGAATGGGATGCATGAAATGTTCATTCGTGCCTGGGATGCGGGTAGTGGGATTCTGTGGAGTTTCGTTGATGGTGGCAGGCGCGGCGAATGCGCTGGAGGTGGCGGATTTCGCGGGCAACTGGAGTCTGGTCGAGATGAATACGCCGAAGGTGTTTCATGAGACGTATTACAATGTAGTCTCGCAGACTTACCGGTCGGGTGAGAATGGTTCTTCGGACTACGCGCATGAGAATGAGATTCTGGTGGGTGCCGAGTATCCGGTTCCGGTGGATGCGAGGAGCGAGGGATTGACGTTTAGCGCGAGTGGCGAGCTGAATGATGGCACGGGCGGGCGGATCGTGTCGGTGAATGGAGGCCGGTTGTTGTATCGTGAGGACGGCGAGGTGGAGAGTCTGTATGTCAACACGACGGGCGACGTGATTCTCGCGGGCGGATCCGATGAAGAGGAGCAGTATCTCGGGGTGGCGCTGAAGCATCCGGACAGCCTGGCGCTGGCGGATCTGGCGGGTGACTGGCGGCTGGCGATGATATCGCTGCCGGAAGACATCTCGACGAACTCGGTGTACGGACGGCTGGTGGACACGTGGTTTTCCGACGACGGGTATGTGGAGACCGGCGGGCTGAGTGTGTCGGCGGGCGGGGCGGTGAGCGGGGATGTTTCCGGATCGCTGGCGGTTTCCGGTCCCGGTGCGGTGACGATGACGGTGGATGGCAATGCGCTGACATTCCGGGTGAATGCCTCGAAGGACGTGATGGCGGCCGCGGCGGACGATGACGACGTGCAGGAGCTGATTCTGCTGGTGAAGAAGCCGGACGCGCTGGCGGTGGCGGATTTGGAGGGCACTTGGCGGGTGATGTCGCTGGTAGTGCCGAGTGAGTTGATCGAGGTGTTTTACAACGCGGAGACCGGGGCGCTGCGGCAAGCGGCGAACGACGGGGTGGCGGGAACGAACGAGAGTTTGGTCGACCTGTATCACGAGGACGAGTTCATGCTGTGGCGTGACAACGTGGCGATGTCCGGCACCGGGAGCTTCACGGCAGTGGATGGCTCGGGGAGTTTTTCGGTGAGCTCCGGCCGGACCGTGACGATCAACGACGGTGAGGACACGATGCTTGCCGCGATCAACGCCAGCAAGACGGTGATGGTCATGGCGGTGGAGGATGAGTCGACACGGGAGCTGACGGTGCTGGTGAAGACCTCGGAGGCGGTGGCGGAAGGGGATGAGGTGTTTGATTTATCCGTGCAGAGCGGGGAAGACGGCAGTCTGGTGCTGATGTGGAATGGCGGCAGCGGAGTGGAACTGGAGGAAACCAGCGACCTCGGCGGTGTGTGGAGCGCGGTGGCGGATACGGATGGGAAGAACGTGCTGGAAGTGCAGCCGGAAGGGGGCGCGAAGTTCTTCCGGGTGAAGGCGACAAGCGGCGACTGACGGCGGGCCTTGGGCCTTCGTCTCAGCCTTCGAGGCAGAGGCGCATGGGGTGCTGGTGCTCGGGGTCTTCCTTGTCCCAGCCGCGGAGGAAGGCTTCCATTTCGGCGAGCAGTGCATCGCATTCCTTGTTCCACTTGGTGGCTCCGCGGAGGATGAGCGAGCATTCGCGCAAGCCGGTGAAATGGATTTCGCCGGCGCCGGCGTCGCGGAGTTCGGTGAGTTCCTTGCGGATCGCCTGGAAGAAGGCGAGTTCGAAGCCGTTACCGGCGGCGGTGGCGGCGTTGACGAGCGAGATGGTGAGTGGCGGGGCGACGGGTTCGAGTTTTTCGGCGATGCGTTCGCAGCCGATTTTTTCGAGCATCCTGCGGATGCGGTCGTAGAGGTCCTCGAGCTGCAGGAGCTTGAGGGTGCACTTAGTTTCGAGGTAGGTGACGACTCCGGAACGGATGTCTTCGACGAAGGGGAAATCGTCGTGACCGGCGGTGTGGGCGGCGCGTCTGATGGCGTCGTCCAGCCAGTCCGTGCCATAGTCGAACACCTGATGGCGTCCGATTTGGAGGGCGGGGCGATTGCCGATGAGTGAGATCACGGATTAGCAGGAAGTGGCGGGATCAAAGGGGATAGGGTTTCGGGGGGGAACTTGCGGGCTGGAAGGTGGGGGGGAGGGTGGGGGTGGGGTCACTCTTTGAAGAGGGGGCGTTGGAATGGATCGCGTGAGGAGCGTTTGGCGAGGGATTGGATCTCGCGGATGAATTCGTTGACGTCGTCGAACTGGCGGTAAACGGAGACGTAGCGGACGTAGGCGACCGGGTCGATCTGGTGGAGTTTGTCCATGACCTTGGTGCCGATGATGTGGGAGGGGACTTCGGAGAGGTGGTCCTTGTGGAGTTCCGAGAGGATTTCCTCGACGGCGCGGTCGAGGCGGTCCATCGGGACGGGGCGTTTTTCGCAGGCTTTGACGAGGCCGCTCATGAGTTTTTCGCGGTTGAGTGCCTCGCGGGTGCCGTCGCGTTTGACGACGCGCAGTTCGGTTCGTTCGATTTGTTCGTAGGTGGTGTAGCGGTATCCGCAGCTTTTGCACTCACGGCGACGACGGATCGTCGTTCCGTCCTTGGAGGATCTGGAATCGAGAACCTTGTCTTTGAGGGAACCACATTGAACGCAACGCATGACGGCCGACTACGGGAGTCATCGTAGGCATACAAGTGGTAGTGTCAACGGGAAAACTATGACATATTTAGTAGGTGTGCCTAAAAAGTACGGATATGCGTAGTGGTTTTTTGGGCAACAATCGGTTAAAGGCGGATTGCGCGGTTTTTTTACCGGTGCGGGGTCGCCGACCGGGGTGTGGTGGCCGTGGATTTGCGGCCGGAACGGCGGCCGGAACGGCTGGCGGAACGGCAGGTCAGGGCCTTGGTGGCGCGCCTGGTGTTAGTTATCGGGTTCTTCCTTGAGGCCGCCGATGAAGAGTAGGACGGCGGCGATGCAGATGCAGGAATCGGCGACGTTGAAGGAGGGCCACCAGCCACCGGACACGGGGACGAGTTTGTCGTAGAGCGGGAGTTTGACGGAGAGGAAATCGACGACGTAGCCTTCGGACAGGCGTTGCCAGAAGCCGGCGTTGGCGAATTCCTCAAGCAGGAATCCCTGGACGAGGCGGTCGGTGAGGTTGCCGAAGATGCCGCAGAGGAGCAGGGCGACGGCGATCCGGGAGAGGATGTGGTTGAAGAGGCCTTTTTTCCAGAACACCGTCAGCAGGGTGAGGGCAATGACGGGGACCAGCAGGAAGACGATGGGGGCCCAGGCGGTGCCGTTGCCGAAGCCGAACGCGACGCCCTGGTTGTGGACGCGGTGGAGGTGGAAGACGTTCTCGATGACGGCGATGTGCGCGCCGGGTTCATCCCATGGCGGAGCGAAGCGACCGACGACCCAGAATTTCGTGACCTGGTCGAGCAGGTAGAGCGGGAGGGTGAGGAAGAGGAGGAGTTTGGGAAAGGTCATGGGGTGGAGCGGTCAGCGGTTCGCCGTCATGGGTGCCGGGGGGGCCGCTGCGGGGCGACTCCTGACTGGCGACGATGCGATGGGCGGAAACTAATCCGCAGGTTCGGGGCCGCAAGTCCCAATGCGCGGGTGGGGCCGGGATCGGAGCGGCGGATGGATTGCGGGGGGTGAAGTGAGGTGGTGGATTGCGTGGCGCGGTGGTCCCGGCCGGCCGGGGTGGCGGGGGAAACCGGCGGACCTCCCTGCATTTGGCTTTCCTGTGGGGTGCGGCGGGCTGAGCATCCGGCATCTCGACGACCTTCCAGCTTCAACTTCTCGTGGTGATTTTCGCGGCGACGACGATTCTCGGCAGACTGGCCACGGTGAGCGCGCCGGTGCTGGTGACGTGGCGCTGTCTGCTCGCGGTGGTCGGGGCATTCCTCTGGGTGGTGGCGCGCGGTGACCGCAGGTTTTGGCTCGGGCGGCGGGAGACGGGCAAGTTGCTCGGGATTGGCGCCTTGATCGGGCTGCATTGGCTGTGTCTGTTTGGGGCGGTCAAGATTGCCAATGTGTCGATCGCGCTTGCCGGGTTGGCGACCTTGTCATTGTTCACGGCGTTTACCGAGCCACTGTTGGCGCGTCGGCGGGTTCGTCCGTTCGAGGTGCTGCTGGGGTTGATTGTTCTGGCCGGGATCGGGTTGATCGCGGGGGTTGAGAACGCCCATGTGGCGGGTCTGGTGCTGGCGCTGTGCAGCGCGCTTCTGGCGGCGGTGTTCATGGTGCTGAACAAGAATGTCGTCGTCGGTGGTGGTGACCCGATGGTGATGGTGGGGTGGGAGATGCTGGCCTCGATGCTGGTGTGTTTGGTGGCGGTTCCGGTGTTTGACCCGGGCGGATTTTCCGCGCTGCGGGTGACCGATTTGTCCGACTGGTTGTGGATCGGCCTGCTGGCATGGGTTTGCACGGTGTTTGCCCAGGCGTTCAGCAATCACCTGCTGCGGTCGATCTCGGCGTATGACTTCAATCTGGCGGCCAATTTCGAGCCGGTTTACGGCATTCTCGGGGCGGCGGTGGTGTTTGGCGAACACGCCAACCTGAAGCCGGCGTTTTACCTCGGGGCCTCGGCGATTGTGTTGGCCAACCTGCTGCATCCGTGGTTGCGGAAGCGGTTTGGCGAATGAACCCGGCCCCGGCGGGGGCGCGGGAAATGGATGAGCGGGTCCGGGTGCTGTGGCCGGCCGGCGAGGCCGTTCAGGAGGCGATCACGTCGTCGCAGCGCTGGCAGACGCCGGACTCGAGTAGTGGTTCGTGTTTGCGGCAGCGGGGGCAGAGGGCGTGCGCGGATTTCTCCGCGGTGGCGCTCAGGATGGTGCCGGTCGTGGCATCGAGGTCGGCGATGATGAAGAACTCGGTGGCGAAGTCGCGGTCGTTGAGGAGCGGCAGCAGTGCGGCGTCGCTCTCGGGGACCGTGAGGGTGACTTTGGCCTCGTTGTTGCGGGTGAAGGTCTTGGCCTGCACCTGGTCTTCGATGGCCGTCTGGATGGCGTATTTGATCTCGAAGAGGCGCTTGGCCTGTTCGGTGGCTTCACCGGGTTTGAAGGCGGGATCGGCTTCGGGGAAGTCCTGTTCGTGCACGCTGCCTTTGGTGAAGGGCGCGTGTTCCCATGCCTCGTCGGCGGTGTAGGCGAGGATGGGGGCGAGCAGTTGGGTGAGCGCCGTGAAGATCCGGTGCATGGCGTCCTGCGAGGCGAGGCGGCGCGGGGAGTCCGCGGCGTCGCAATACATGCGGTCCTTGGTGGTATCGATGTAGACGGCCGAGAGGTCGTGGGTGCAGAAGTTGTTGAGCGCGTTGAATGCCTTGCGGAATTCGTAGGTTTCGTAGCCCTGGCGGCATTCGAGCACGACGTCGTGGAGGCGTTCGAGGATCCAGCGGTCGAGCAGCGTGTATTCGGGGTTTGCGACGGATCCGGGGGTGAAGCCGTCGAGGTTTCCGAGCAGGATGCGCAGGGTGTTGCGCAGGCGGCGGTAAGGTTCGGTGACTTGTTTGAAGAGGTCTTCGCCGAAGGGGACTTCGTTCTGCCAGTCGACGGAGGAGACCCAGAGGCGGACGATGTCGGCGCCGTATTTGTTGTAGAAGTGGGCGGCGTCGGTGGGTTTGCCCTTTTTCTTGTCGTCGCTTTTGGAGGTTTTCTTGCCGGTGTCCTTGTCGACCACGAAGCCGTGGGTCATGACGGTCTTGTAGGGGGCGGCGCCGCGGTAGGCGGTGGAGAGCATGAGCGACGACTGGAACCAGCCGCGGTGTTGGTCGGTGGCTTCGAGGTAGAGGTCGCAGGGGGCGTGGAGTTCCGGGTGCTTGTCGAGCACGGCGACGTGCGAGCAGCCGGAGTCGATCCAGACGTCGAGCGTGTCGCGGCATTTCTTGACGCCCTCGGGCAGGCCGAGGCGTTTGGCGATTTCGGCGTCGGAGTGTTCGAACCAGAAGTTGGTGCCTTCGGTTTCCACGAGTTCGGCGACCTTGAGGGCGAGATCGGCGGAGAGGATGGCCTTGCCGTTTTCATCGAAGAAGACGGGGAGCGGGACGCCCCAGGTGCGCTGGCGGGAGATGCACCAGTCCGGGCGGGACTCGACGGTGCCGTAGATGCGGTTGCGGCCCCAGTTGGGGAGCCATTCGACCTTGTCGATTTCTTCGAGCGCCTTGCCGCGGAGGGTATCGAGCGAGATGAAGAATTGTTCGACGGCGCGGAAGATGATCGGGGTTTTCGAGCGCCAGCAGTGCGGGTAGGAGTGCTTGTAGACTTCCTGGGCGAGCAGGGTGCCGTTGTCGTGGAGGATCTGGATGATGCGGCCGTTCGACTTGAAGACGTGGGTGCCGACGAGTTCGTCGAGGCCGACTTCCTTGGTGAAGAGGCCTTCGTCATCGACGGGCGAGAGCACGCCGAGGCTGTTTTGCTGGCCGGCGACGTAGTCGTCCGCGCCGTGGCCGGGGGCGATGTGGACGGCGCCGGTGCCGGTCTCGGTGGTGACGAAGTTGGCGAGGATGACTTTCGAGGAGCGCTGGAGGAAGGGGTGGTGGGCTTCGAGGCCCTCGAGGGTGCGGCCCTTGAGTTCGGCGAGCGTTTCGGTGAGGGCGAAGCCGGTTTTCGCGGTGAAGGCCTCGACGAGTTCGCGGACGATGACGAAGGTTTCGGTGGTGCCTTCGCGCTCGAATTTGCCGACGATGTAGGTGAACTCCGGATGGACGGCGATGCCGAGGTTGGCGGGCAGGGTCCACGGGGTGGTGGTCCAGATGACCATCGAGGCATGGGCGAGGGCGGGTTCGTCGCCGGTCTTGGTGAGCGGGAATTTGACGAAGATGGCCGGGCTTTCCTTGTCGGCGTATTCGACTTCGGCTTCGGCGAGCGCGGTGTGGGCGCCGTAGGACCACTGGACGGGTTTCTTGCTCTGATAGACGCTGCCGTTTTCGACGAGTTTGGCGAAGACGCGGAGGATGTCCGCCTCGTAGCCGGGGTTCATGGTGAGGTAGGGGTTTTCCCAGTCACCGAAGACGCCGAGGCGGCGGAAGGATCCGCGCTGGATGTCGATGAACTTGTTGGCGAACTCAGCGGAGCGGCGGCGGATTTCGGCGGGTTCGAGGCCGGCGGCCTGTTTGACGACCTTGAACTCGATGGGCAGGCCGTGGCAGTCCCAGCCGGGGATGAAGGGTGCGGTGAATCCGGCCATCGTCTTGGATTTGACGACGAGGTCCTTGAGGATCTTGTTGAGCGCGGTGCCCATGTGCACGTCGCCGTTGGCGAAGGGCGGGCCGTCATGGAGAATGAATTCCGGAGCGTTTTGGGAGCGGCGGCGGGCGATGATTTTGCCGTAGAGGCCATCGTTTTCCCAACGCTCGAGGCGCTTCGGTTCGTTCTTCACGAGGTCTCCGCGCATCGGGAAGGTCGTTTGCGGGAGATTCAGCGTGCTTTTGTAGTTCTTGGCGGAGTCGCTCATGACGGGGCGCGGACGCTAGCAAGCGGCCCCGGACGGGTCAACCACGGGGATTTGCCGCATGATGATCCCGATTTCCCCCCGGGTCCGGGATTTGGCGATCCGCCATCAGGCGACGGCGGAGGGGGGCGCGGGAGGGATGCCCGGGGGCCGGCGGGAGTGCGCCGGTCCCGGGAGTTCCGGCTACTGCGCTGATTGTTTTGCGGCGGCGATCAGGTCCTTGACCGGGAGGCGCTTCCGGTAGTTCGGGTCGGTGTGGGCGAAGGCGATTTTGCCATCCTTGCCGACGACGTAAACCGCCGGGACGGGCAGCCAGAGCCGGCCATCGTGTTTCGCCGACATCGTGAAGCGGCTTTCGTATCGCTCCGCGGTTTTGGCATCCAGGTAGAACGCGAGCCCGAACGCATCCGATGCCTGCATTCCGACGTCGGAGAGCAGTTGGTAGCCCAGTTGGTGTTTGCTGGAGGTGGTCTGGAGGGCGTCAGGGGCATCGGCTGAAATCGCCAGGATCTGATAGTCCATGTCGAGCAGTTCCTGTTGGGACTCCTGGAGTTCCGCGAGTTGTCTGGAGCAAAACGGGCACCACCCGCCGCGGTAGAAGATCAGGATGGTGGGTTTGTTTTCGATCTGGCTTTTCAGGTCGAAGTCCTTGCCGTCGGCGGTTTTCAAGATGGCCGAGGGCACCGGCGCGCCCTTGCCGAGTGGCTTGGCAGCATCGGCTGACTCGGCGGGTGCGGCAGGCGACTCCATGCACAACAGGGCGGAGCACAGGGCGGCAACAGGGAGGAAGGTGGATTTCAATGATTTCATCGGGAGCATTCGGTTGTTTGGCTGGTCTGAGGAGGCGGGGCAGGAGAGGAGCTCGGCCCCGGTTTCCTGAATTGGAGGTGGGTTGCGCGGCAATATTCCACAAATCGTCCGTGCGGGACGTGCGCAGCGCCCGATCATCAGCGGTGACCGCATCCCGGGTCTCTTTGGTCTCGTGTCCGTCCGGCCTGCCCGCTATGGATCCGGGCCATGATCAACTACCTACTGAAGTTCGTTCTGGCTCTTGTGCTTTTCCTTTCCTTTGCGGGGAGCGACCGTCTCGCCGCTGCCGAGGAACCGTCGACGCTGGTGGTCGTCTGGACCAGCGGTGATCCGGATGTGGCCCACCGGGTGGCGCTGATGTATGCCCATGCCGCCAAGAAGTCGAAGTGGTTTGAGCATGTGCGGCTGATCGTCTGGGGGCCCAGCCAGAGGCTACTCGTCGGTGACAAGGCGCTGAAGGCGAAGATCGCGCAGATGAAGAAGGACGGAGTGATCGTGGAGGCCTGTGTGGCCTGCGCGCAGTCGTTCGGGTTGGTCGACGAACTGCGTGAGCTTGATCTCACGGTGAAGGGGATGGGCCAGCCGCTGTCAGACAGCTTGAAGGATCCCGATTGCGCGGTGATCACCTACTGAGGACGGTGCCGGTGGCCAGGGCGATCAAGCTAAGGGCCAACTCACTCAAGAAGCGCGAATAAGAACCACAGATTCAGACTGATTAGACGGATATCACTGATTTTTTAGGACCGTTGAGGGTGAAGAACTTCCAACTCGCGAGACATTCGGAGCACCATGCCTTCCCAGGTAGAGAACCATCAGTGAATTCAGTGGTTCTGCTGCCGAGTTGATCAAGCGTTTCTGCCTAACTTGATTGCCCGGTGCCGGTGGCACGGTGATTCGGCTGGACTGCGCTCGCTGATAGACAATAGTCGGTTTTTTCAACTCCGTGAGACAAGCCGCATGGGGGGGCGTCGCTTTACTGGGACAGTGGCTCAGTTGGCGAATGCGCGCCTCGAGTTGATGATTTTCCAGATGACTATGAGAACGTGTATTTCGAAATGGATGGTGGGCCTGTTCGCCTGTCTCGCGCAGGCCGGCCTTTCGGCTGCAGATCTTGGTGAGGCTCCGCTGCTGGGGGGGCTGGACGATCTGAAGGCGCTGGACCGGCAGTTGGTCTCGATCAGCAAGACCTGCACCGAGGCGACCGTGGGGTTGGTGTCGAAACAAGGGCGTGGTTTCGGCAGCGGGGTGATCGTGAGCAAGGACGGATTGATCCTGACCGCGGCTCACGTCGTCAAGGCGATGAAAGGCGGGGTCGTGGTGGTCCTGCCCGATGGAAGCCGGGTGTCGGGCGAGGTTTTGGGCGGTGTATACGGGCGCGACGCCGCGATGGTCCGGATCACGGAGCAAGGCGAGTATGCCCACGTGAATCTGGCGGAAAGCGGAGGCCTCAAGCTGAACCAGTGGTGCATCGCCATGGGTCATCCCGGCGGATTCGAGGAAACCCGCACGCCTCCCGTGCGCTTGGGCCGGATCCTCGCGGCCGGTGAATTCATCGAGACCGACTGCGCCGTGGTCAGCGGCGACTCGGGCGGTCCGCTGTTCGATTTGGACGGCCGATTGATCGGGATCAATGCCAATATTGGCGTGAGTCTGAGTGAAAACAGCCATGTTCCGGTGGCGGTGTTTCACGACAACTGGGACGACATGCTTGCCGGGAAGAAACTCGGGCTTGACGGTGCCTCCGGGCAGGACCGTCCGGTCATCGGCGTCCGTCTCGCGGATGGCGACCGGGGAGTGATGGTGGAAGCCGTGGTCCCCCGTTCGCCGGCAGCGCGCGCGGGGATCAAGGTGGGGGATGTCATCGTCGGCATCGCCGGGGAACGCGCCGTTTCCCAAGCGATGGTGATGGCGAGAATGCGCCGCTTCGGCATCGGGGAAAAGTTCGCGCTCGGATTGCTGCGCGATGGACAAGCGAAGCAGGTCGAGGTCCGGGCGGTCCGCTCGAGCAAGCTGAACGGCGAGGATTCCGCCACAAGCCAGGAGGACGACGACGCCCGGAAAGAGCGGGAGAGAATGGAAGCGCTGGACGAATTTCTCGACGACTTCATGCGGGGTGGGGCGGGCAAGCGCCAACTCAAGCTGAACGACCGGCAACTCAAACAATTCGGCGGGATGGACCGGGTTCTCGAGCGCATCCGTGAGCGGACCGGCGCGAACCCGCAGGTGCGGTCGCCGAAGAAGGGCGGGAAACCGGATGCTCCATCCGCGCTTGATCTTCTGGACGAGTCATTGCGATCCGGCAAGCCGCTGCAGTTGAGCCCCGCCCAGCTCAAAGAACTCGGGGGCGCGAGCGGGATCGCCCGCCAGGTCCGCGGGCTCATGGCGAGGATGTCCGCGGAGGAGAGGGCGGCCTTGGGGCCAGACGGACCGACGATTGAATTGGTGGACCCGTTTTACGAGTCGGTCATCAAATCCCTCGGGCAAGTGACTCACAAGGCGGACGGGAGCACCGTGGAGATCCTGGTGAATGGTGCGCGCAGGGCGCTCGGCACCGTGGTTTCTCAAGACGGCTGGATCCTGACGGTGAACAGCGAAGTGCTCAAGGGTGAGGTCGGGGTTCGGCTCGACGGGACAACCTATGACGCGAAGGTGATCGAGTCATTTCCCAAACGGGATCTGGCGCTGATCCGGATCGAAGCCGACTCGCTCAAGCCGGTCCGGTGGGCCGGGGACAACGAGCTCGAGTTGGGAGGATTGCTCACATCCCCCTCGGCGACCGGCGGTCCCATGGGCATTGGCGTCGTCAGTGTGATGCCCCGCTCGCTCAAGGGCATCGGCTATCTCGGTGTCCGCTCGGGCATGAATGATGGAAAACTCACCGTCGCATCCGTCGGCAAGGGCAGTGCCGCCGATCGCGGCGGTCTCAAAGCGGGCGATCAACTGCTGAGTGTCAATGGCGAGCCGGTCACCGGTTCGAACGAATTCGTCAGGAAAATCCGCAGCGCCGGCGGTGACTCGCTGGTTGAGATCGAAGTCGATCGGGCCGGGGTGAGGAAGCTGTTGAAGGTCAGGCTTGATTCCCGTTCGGCCGGTTCCCAGAGCACGAAATTCACCAAGATGAACGAGATGTCCGGACCGCTATCGAGCAGGATTTTCGGTTATCCGCTGGCGCTTCAGCATGACATGCCGCTGGCGCCGCACCAATGTGGCGGGCCGGTTCTGGATCTTGATGGGCGTTGTGTGGGGATCAATGTTTCGCGTGCCGGCCGGGTGAAGACCTTTGCGATTCCGGCGGGAGACATCAGGCCGCTGTTGCCCAAGTTCGTGACGCCGGAGCAGGACGCGGTCGACTCCGCGGAGCTCGAGCCGATCATCGATCTCATTGATAATGTGCAGGATGATCTCTCAGAGATCCGGCAGCGGCTTGAGGCGATCGAGGCCCGATGAGCGCATGACGGAAGCCGGGCACGCGGTGCGGTCCGGTCGCGTGCGGCTCCGGCTAGCTGTGCCGATGCCAATTTCCGCGGGCTCTAACTCGACTGGGTGGCGATGCGGATGAACAGGGCGGCCACCACCAGGCTTGAGACCGTGATCCGGAGTTGTCTCGCCTGGATGCCGGGGTGCAGGACCTTGACTGCAAACCAACCGGCGAGCGGTCCGGCGCCGAGTTGATACCAGGTGTTGAGGAATAGCGAATACTGGAGCAGCAGAATCACTCCGAAGGAAACGAGGCTCTCCTGAATGACGAAGTGGAAGTTGCCATCGGCGGCCCACAGGCCGAGCGAGGCGAGCGGCGTGGCCAGTATCGGAATCAGCCACATCGCGAACTCGTGCAAGTTGATCAGTCCGTCGCCGTCCGGGTCGGCCAGCGGTCCGGTGACCTCCGGATGGTTGTCGATTTGGTCCTGGGTCCAGAAGAGCTGCTGCCACGCCAGATAGGTGAGCACGGTGGCGGCCACGGTGAAGCGGAAGAACGCGCCCATCGACCCGCTGTAGCTCGGACCCATGATGAAGAGCGCGGTCCCTAACAGCACGAGGCTGGCGCCGAGACCCATGGCCGGATCGATATAACTCGAGGGCACCACCTTGCTGCCGTTGTCATAGGAAAACAACAGCCTGTTGAACAAATAGATGAATACGGCGCCGGCGACGACCGATGCGGTGGATTGCGCGCCACGGGCGCCCACCACCAGGTCGAAGAAGTAGTTGATCGCCAGGGCCGAGCCGAAGAGGGCGCCCGCCTCATTGCCGAAAATCGCGCCGAGGAACCCCCATGTGAGGGTGGTGGCCAGCAGCGCGTAGATGAACACGGATCCCGCATCGACCAGAGTGGGGCCGAAGGTGACATCGTCCAATGGCATGCCGATCGCTAACAGCAGTCCGGTGACGGCGATGGCGACCACTGCTCCGAAGCGTGAGCCAGGCTCGGACTTGTCGGTGTAAAGACGGAACAGGAAGGCGTATGGCGAGCCGCGTTGCAGCAGGTAGGCGCCTCCGTTCTCCGAGTTTTCCCCGGGTGCGCCGATGACCATGTGGTCTCCGCCGATCGCCACCGCGGCACCGAATTCATCCCCCGCGACCGGCGAGTAGGCCGCCGGCGTGGTGAGCTTCTGAATGCGTGAAAAGCCGCCTCCCGCGACCTCGAACACGAACACTGCGCCGGCACCGTGACTGGGAGCCCCGACCACGAGCGTGTCGCCCAGGCCATCGACGGCCGTGCCGAACTGGTCGCCACCGCTGAGGTCGACGTCCTGCAGGATTTGCAGGAACCCCCAGTTGTCGGTGCCGCCTTGGTTGCGCTCGTAAACGAACACGCTGCCGGTTCCGTCATGACCGGGGGCGCCCACGGCGAGGTAGCACTTGGCGGTGGCCTGATCCTCGAAGACCGCGACCGACTGGCCGAAGCGGTCGCCATTGACCGGGTTTTCCGCGGCCGGGACCGTGACTGATGCCGCCTCGTCCCACTCGCCCGCGCCGCCCTGGTTCTCGTGAAACAGATAGACCTTGCCGCTGCCCTTTCCGGGCGAGCTGACGGCCACCACTCCGCCGACGCCATCGGAGGCGAAGCCGAACTCGTCACCGGGCAGTCCGTCGCTGGCGAGCGTTTCCTCCTGCTGCGTTCCCACCACGGGATCCACCGTGACCGGAAAGGCGGCACCGCTGAGGTCCGCGGAAATCAGCACGTTGCAGCCCGTGTCCAGCTGCTGCAGCACCAGCGACGACGGCAGTTCACGTCCCCCGGCATCAAATACGTGGAGCTTGCCGTAGTTCAGGCAGCTGCGCCCGCTCCCGTTCCTGAACACGATGGTGTCGTTCTCCCGGGCGACCTCGAGGTTGCCGCCGACCGCGAGAGTGATGGTTAGAGCGCGCGGATCCGGGTGCGGGGGTGTGGCGATTGTGAAGCCGTGCTCGAGTTCCGATTCACCATTGATCCACCACTCGGACGTTTCGCGGGCGATCATCCGGCTCACCCGGTTTTCCGAAATGGTCACCGCGGAGGCGGTCCCGGGTGCTTCCAGCATGCTGCCGTCGATCCCGACGGCGGTGGTGGAAAGCGTGGCGGACCAGTTGGCCGCGGGGGCGACCATGGCATCGGCGCCGCGCGGACGGATGGTCATGCCGTTCCGGGTGTAGCGCAGTTCCAGCCCGCGGGCGGGGGCGACCGCGGACGCGGCTCCGGAGTTATTACTATGGAAGTAGTTTTGTTCGGCGCGTGCGCGCGCCATCACCTCCGCCTGCCGTTCGCGGCTGACCGGGGAGTGGCTCTGCGCGGGATCCGCGTGGAAGACGCGCGGCATGCCGGGTTCGACGGCCGTCATCGAGCCATCCGCCGCGGGATTGATCGCCGGGGTGCCCAGGGATGACGGTCCCGCCGACGGGAGCGTGCTGGCATAACTGATGGCCGTCGGTGTCTGGCGGGCCTGAAACGCGGGCACGCCGATGAAGTAACACAGAAGAATCATGACCGCCGTCGGCACGGTCGTGAGCTTCCAGCGGTAAATGGCATGGAGGAATCCGGAGGGTCGTTGTGAGTTCATGGGAGCCGGGGGTTAATGTCACAGCCTAAGATATGCCTCCGGTGCGGGCAAATTCTAACCCGGTTGGCCGGCCGGGTCCTGGTCCGGGCGGGTAAGAAACCGGTTGATTGGAACACGAACCTGACATAGCTTGAACTTTCCCATGAAACCTTCGCCTCCATCTCCCGTGGAGCGCCGGATGTTGCGAGCCGGCATTGCCATGGTTGTCGCGCTAGCCGCCTCCGGCGGTCCCGCGGTGGGGGAAGTTCCGTTCGTGTTCTCCGGTCTGCCGGCGACGAGTCCCAAACTGCAGATTTCCGTCGACCCGGCGGGCTACTCGGACTCGATGCTCGACTTGCGGACGAAGTTCTCCGGGCGCGAATACCTTTCCGGCGAATGGGCCGGAGCGATCTACTATGAAGGTGGTCATGTTCCCGCGATGAGCCGCAGGGGCTTGGCGGCGCGGGGTCGTTTCTGCCGAGCCAGCGCTATGTTTTCCAGCAGACCTACACGTTCAAGAACATCTCCGGCATGACCTTGAACAACGTCACGTTCTATCAGTTTCTGCACACCCTGCACGGCGATCGGGGTGTCTATGACGAGCGGGACTATGGTGGCGGCTGGCCGGCGTATCGATACGGCATCACGCTGCAGGGGGATTCCCACGCCTTTGATTTGCGCGACTATTCGACGAAGCTGGTGACCGACACCGTGGCGATGAAGTTCAGCATGCCGCCGTCCGGATACGAACTGGGAGCCTACGGCATGAAAAACGCGGGTGACCACCAGTTCGGCAAGCCCGCCACCGGCACCCACCTGTCGGTCGAGTCGAACAGCCTGAACGGCAGTGATTTTTTCGATCCGGACGAATCCGATCCGGACCAGGACGCGTGGGTCTCCGGCGCCGTGAGTTTCAACCTCGGCAGCTTCGCCGATCAGGAGGAGAAATCGCTCGACGTGTTGCTTGCCGTCAAGAGCAGCCATGTCGACGCCTATCCGCCGATCAAGCTCAAGGTCCACCATGCCGGCATGATCAACGGCCTCTACACCATCCAGTTCGAGGAAACGACGATGAACCCGCTGGTCGGTTTCGTCCTGCGCAAGTCGTCGCTGCTCGACATGCCGGTGAAGGATTGGGAATTTCTGCCGGTCGGGTATCAACTGGACGTGCCGATGCCGAACTGGAGGACGTTTGAATTCGCCGTCGATACGGAGTCCGAGCCGAGCGCGTTTTTCAGTGTTGTGCCGCGGCTCAGCATCGGCTTCTGAGCTTGGGTGCCGGGGTGGGGCGGTGCTGCGAATCTTGACGGAGCGGGGGTGGTTTCCTAGCGTGGCGGCGCGATGACTGCTGCAGTGCTCCGCCCGTGAGCGGCGGAGGTCCAGACGGATCATCGTCCCGAATCCCAGTGATGCGGATTTTCAATTTTCCATTCACCCCAGTTTCCTCGGCAAGCTCCATTCACCCCTGACCGGCCAACCATGATCCGCGCATTTCACAGGGGACGAAGCAGCAGTTTGCATGCGGGGAAAGCGAGCGGGGTGCCGTGCGTGCGGCGCGGTCCTGCCACGGTCGGGCGGCCGCCTTGCGGGTGCTTCGCCGCGACCACCGCGAGCAAGGTGGCAGCACGCGCCGTGACTTCCGCCAGCGGACCCGCCGCCGGCCGATCCTGACATTTTCCCATGGGCACACAATACAACGCCATTCCCGATCGGATTTTCGAAGCGCTTTGGAGCTTTCCGCCGTTTTCGCTGCTCGATGTGAGCGAAGTGGAGCGCATCGCGCCACTCGCGTCCGTGCATGTGCACGTCAAAGGCGACTACCTTTGGAAGATCGACGATCTGCCGGGGGAAATCGTCCAGTTTCTCGCCCGTGGGCGGGTCGAATACCGCTGGTTTGTCGACGGGGTGGAAGAACTGGTCGACGTGCGGGACATTGGCGACACGCTCGGCCTCACCGCGATGCTCGATGGCAACGCCCACCGCGTTTCGGCCGTCGCCGTCGAGGACAGCCTGCTCTATTGTTTTCCCTGGGATGAAATCAAACCCCTGATCGATGCGAACAACCGGGCGCGCAACTACGTGCGCCGCCATCTGATGTGGGGGACCCGGGTGGGCCGCGCGATCACCAAGCCGTCAAGCGACGTTGACGAGGCGCCATTGCGGGCCCACGTCGAGGGCGCGAAGGTCATCAAGCCCCGCCCGCTCGACCGCCTGCTGACCTGTCACCCCGAGGATCCGGCATCGAAGGCCGCGGAACTCGTCGTTGCCAAGCGGGTTCCATCGATTCTGGTCATCGACGAGGACCGGCATCCGGTCGGCATCGTGACGAGCAACATTCTTGTGAAGCAGATCATCGTGTCCGGGAAATCGCCGGATATTCCGGTTCGCAAGATCATGGCGCGTCCGGTGGTGACGGTGGCTCCGGGCTCCAGCGCGACCGCCGCGATCCTGCTGATATTGCGCGAGCGGATCGGCCAGGTGTGCGTCACCGAGAACGGCACACCGGATTCCCCGGCCCTCGATGTCTTCACGCAAAAGGACCTGATGACGGCGAACGACCGGCATCCAGCCGCGTTGATCCGCGAGATCCGGCTCGCTCCGGACACGGTGAGACTGCGTGAAATTTGCGACGACTTTGCGAAAATCGCCCTCGGTTACCTGGAGAGCCGGCTTTCCGGGATTCTGCTCGGGCAGATTTCCGCGGAAGTCTACGACGAACTGGTCATGCGGCTGATCGAATTTGCCCGCGCCGAGATGGCGGACGAGGGGCACCGCATGCCGAAGTTTCCGTGGGCGTGGATCGCCGTCGGCAGTGACGGCCGGCGCGAACAGGTCCTGCGCACCGACATGGACAACGCGATCGTCTTCAAATCGATCGACCCGGAGACGGACGAGCTCCACCGCGAGGCGCTGCTCATGCTGGCGGGGAAAGTGGTGCAGGGGCTTGTCGACTGTGGATTCTCGCGCTGCCAGGGCGGCGTGATGGCGTCGAACCCGCGCTGGTGCAAGACCTACGATGAATGGATCGCCGAGCTTGATCGCGCGGGGGCGAACCCCGACGGCGAACCCCTGCTGCGCGCCCTGATTCTGTATGACCTCCGCTACGTCACCGGAAACAAGAAGCTCTGCGATCAACTGCGGGAGCAAATCTTCGCTGACGCCGAGAAGCAAAGCCTGCTCCAGCTGCGGGTCGCGGAAGCCGCCGTGGAGACCCCACCGCCGCTGAATTTCTGGGGCAACTTCGTGGTGGAGAAAAAGGGCGGACGCGCCGGCGAATTCGACATCAAGGCACGCGGGCTGTCACCGTTGCGGGATGCCGCGCGGGCGCTCGTTCTCAAGTACAACCTGAGTCACTACCACTCGACGGGCGGACGTTGGCAGGACCTCCGCGACCACCAGCCCCAGATCGCCGAGGTCGCCGAGCTCGCGATGGACGCCTACGACGAACTGCTGAGCCTGCGGATTCTCACCGGGCTCCGGCGCGGCGATGCCGGGCGTTATCTGGAGCCGGAGAAACTCACCAAACTCCAGCGGGCGCGGCTTTCCAACGTCTTCGATATCCAGCGGATGGTTCAGGCGAAAGTGCGCAGCGAATTCCCAATTGATGCGATCGGACGATGAACTTTTTCAGCCGTAACAAGCCCGTTGGCCAAGTCGCAGATTACATCGCGGCGACGAAGAAGCCACCGAACCCCAAGACTCCGATCGGTGACTGCAAGCTGGTGGCGCTCGACTGCGAGACAACCGGCTTCAACATCGGCGTGGACGTCATCCTTTCGGCCGCCCTGCTGCCGATCGAAGGCCACAGCCTGCCGATATCCAAACTGCAGGACTGGCTGGTGCAGCAGCCCGACCATCGGCCGAACCAAGCCACCACGATTCACGGAATCATGCCGCAGGAGTCCAAGTTGGGAGTCAGTGAGGAGCAACTCGTGCAGGCGATGGAGCCGACCCTGCGCGGCGCGGTTCTTGTCGGGCATCACGCCGGTTTTGATGCCGCGGTGATCAACGTTCTGTTCAAGCGTCACTTCAAAACCAGGATTCGCAATTACTTCATTGATACGGCGGATCTCGCGATGGTCGAGATGGATGCGTTCAAGAAAACCGGGTATGCCAACCAACGTCCGCCTTCGCTCGATGAAGTGTGCGCGCAGCTGGACCTGCCGATGATCGGTCGTCATACCGCTGCTGGCGACACGTTCACCACGGCCGAGCTGTTCCTGCTTCTCTGCGGGCGGCGCAAGCGGCGCCTCGGCAGGGAGCTGGTGCTCAAGGACTTTCATCTGAGCAAACTCTGAGCCCGGAGAAATTCACGCTGCGCCGGATGGTGGTGGCTGGTCGCGGGATTTCCTCACTCGGCCGGTGCCGGGCCGACGGTGCCGCCAAGCACGAACTCCGCGGGAATGATGGTGAACCGCTGGTCCCGTATGCCGCGGCTTACCGAAGTCGCCCAGCGCAGCATCCGCTGGAGCAGCGGCTGGGAGTCCCAGCGCAGGTGAGCGACGCTGGGAACGCACCACGCGAAGTGCGGATCGTAGGTGCCACAGACAAGGGAAACGTCGCGCGGGACCTGGAGCCCTCGGGACCCGATAAACTGCATCACGGCGAAGAAGATCGGGGCTTCATCGACCATCAGTGCGGTGGGCGGGGTGACTTCGAAGAGGGAGACCAGCAGGGCATGGAGTCCTTTCGCGGTTTCCTCCCAGTCGGGCAGGTTGAAGGAGCCGATCGGGATGTTGTGTGCGGCAAGTTCGTCGAGGAACGAGCGTTCGGTCAGTCCGGGGCGCGGTTTGCGGCGTTCGATGCGGCAGATTCTCACGATTCTCCGGTGGCCGAGGGAAATCAGGTGGCGGGTGGCCTCGGTGAATGCGATTGCGGTGTTCGGGCCGGCCGAGGCGATCGGCAGCGATGCCCGGCGGCCGAACAGCGCGAAGACCGGAATTTGCTTTTTGCTGAAATACCCGAGGATTTCAGTGGACCCGGCGACCACCACCCAGGCGTCCGCATTGGTCTGGTTCACCAGGCGTTCGACACGTGTCGCGTCCATTTTGAGCTCGGTCAGGGTTTTGGTGGCACAGAACGCGGTGTGGCCGGCTTCCATCAGTCCGTGCTGGAGCTTGATGAGGTAGGGGAGCTGGATGTCGGACGGCTCATAGAGCAGGATGGCGACGCTCATGGGGCGTTGTCCCATGCTGTCCCGGCAGACGATTCGCCTTCTCTTGCGCGGTCCCTGGTGTTCGACCAGTCCCTCCTGTTCGAGCTGCGCGAGGGACGGGATCACGGTTTTCGGGCTCACTCCCAGGCGCTTGGCCAACTTGCCGACGCCGGGCATGGTTCCGGCTAGTGCGCCACTGACGATCTCGTCCCGCAGGTGATCCGTGACCTGTTCAACGGCGGAAAGGATGCGAACGCTGGTCATGGTCCAGTCTAGGCTCCCCAGGGGTATAGATTGCAAGGCACAAAATTCTCGTCTTGGCCCGGGGCTAGCTGGTTCGGTGGTGATACAGCTCAAGGAAGGCGATTTCAGTTGGCGCGACCTTTCGATGGCGCCGGTGAAATTTCTCCCTAAGGTTGAGATCGACTCGAACTCCCAATTCAACCCAAACCAACTAACTCCCAAAGGTTACATGAAAATAAATAAAGCTCAACTATTTGGCGCGATGCTTTGCCTGTCCGGGCACGCCATCGGGCAAACGGTGTATCAGGATACCTACGATGAAGATGGCTTGACCACCAATTTGGGGATCGGCGGTGGAGGTGTCGCCGAGACCTTCAACAACGCGAGTGGTTCCTTCGCCTGGAATGATGATGACGACGATGACGAAGGTCTTTCTACCGGCACTGCCGGTTCCGGAGCCCAGATCACCACATTCCGGACGGAGAATTCATTCAACGTGAGCAATGGCTTCACCCTGGAGGTGACCTTTGACATGGAATCCAATGTCGATGGTCCCGGGACCGGAGTGCCGTTCCCCTCCAATCACTTCAGTTTCGGACTCGTCTCCGATGCCATGGATGGAGAGAACGCACTTTTTGACAAAAATACTTATGTGCCGACTACCGATGCGATTGGCTTCAGCCTTGGAACGCGGGGTGTGAACACGGATGAAGGGGTTGTCGAGTGGGATGCCGATGGTGGTGACATGCAGGGGCTGTTTTCTTACCTCGCCCCCATTGACTTCGCAACCGGATCCGGCCAGACCATCACCCTCGAAGTCGCATCCGACGGTAGCTTTACCTACACGTATGGAACCATCACGGGTTCCGGGACGACGAACATTGATTTGACGCAAACCTACTTTTTCAAAGCGAGAACCCAAGGTTCGGTCGGTAATGTGATTCAGAGTGTCACTCTGAGCACGAACAGCACCCAGTTTGCCGCTCCCACGATTTCAACGTCGGCTTCGGTTTACGATTTGGCAGTCCCGGTTGATTTCAACATCGTCTTTGATCCGTCAGCCACCACTGCCACCCTTTCGACTCCGACCGACCCTTCGGTCGATCTGCTTCCACTGGATACCGATAACGACGGGGTCGTGGTCTTCTCCGAGGCTCCCCCTGTCGGAATCAGCACGTATGAAGTGACTGCTTCCCGAGCCGGAATCCCGGCCCCTCTGAGCGAAAGCACCGAGGTGACCGTCATCGATCCAGCCGAAGAGGCTGCCGACAACGCCTTCAGTCTGGCAATCAAGGACGACTCCCCGCTCTTCTACTACCGCTTTGAAGAAGAAGCCGGGACGACCTTCATTCGGGATTCGTCCGGGAATGCTTACCACACCAATGACTTTTCCGGTAATATCACCTTCGGAACCAGTCCCGCCCCGGGCGGAATGCAAAATGCGGCGGATTTCAGCCCGTCGTCTGGCGTGAGATACATCAAGGTTCCCGCCACCTCCGAGATGAGCTCCAGCTTTTCGTTTGTCTCGGTGCTGAATGTGTCCGGTGTCGTTCCCAACGCGAATACCAGAAACCTTCTTTCCATGACCAGTGGCACTGGAAGCGGAGCGACGGTTTTTGGAAAGCATGAGCAGTTCAGGACCTTCATCGATGGCGCAGTCGACAACCTCACCGACACCGAGGCGTTGCCGAGTGACGCCAGTTGCCTCGTTCACTTCGTGTTCACCGCCGATGAAATCAATGGTGGTGGTGAAGTCGCCGTTTACATCAATGGGGCCCTCTATGGCAGCCCGGTCACCGTCGGTGCTGTCGGGGCTAACGTGGGTAACTGGGTCATCGGGGCGACTCAAATTCTCGGAGACCCGTGTTGGTTGGACTGGATCGACGAGACCGCTGTCTTCGAGGCGGCCCTCACCGACGTGCAAATCGAGGCCCACGCCACGGCGTTCTTTGCGGCGGCGGATCCGCTCCTCGGATTCAACGCGGATCTGACTGAGGTCGGGACGGGTGATCCGGTGACGCTGACCTGGAAAATCTCCGATCTGGCGACGGCAGTGACCATCAACGGTGTCGCGCAAGACATCAGCTCCGGCGGCGGTGTCTATACGACCACCTTCAATCCGACGGTGAGCACGAGCTACGAGATCATCGTTTCCGGACCAGACGGTCCGTTCACCAAGACGATTGACGTGACGGTCACCGCACCTGCTGTCGCGCCGACGATCACATCGATCACCACGGATGGTGTCAGCCCGGATCCCCAAGTGACCATCGAAATCCAGGGAACACCGAACTCATCCTTCGACCTCATGTTTTCCCCGGATATGGTCACGGAATGGGAAAAACTTGATACGATTTCGACCGATGAGACCGGTTACGGCACCAAAACCTTCGCGGGGCTTGGGGCCAGCGAGTTCTACCGGGTCGAGGTTCCCTGAACCCCGCCGGTTGACCGACTCAATCAAAATCCGGTGCCCCGCCCGTTCTCGGGCGGGGCACTTTTCTTTCTGAGGCGGGTCGATCCTTCGACTGTTGAAATCCGCAAATGTCCTTCAAATCCACCATCCGACGTTTCGCACGGCTGATGCGGGCTGTGGAACTGCTGCGGCAGACACCGAATTCGGTTCTCCGTGTTCATTTTCAAAAAATCCACATGAGCCTCAAAACCACACTGATTGCTTCTGTCCGGCGACAATTAAAGCTGGGCGCTGACGACAATTAAAATTGACCCCTGGGTTGGTCGGATTTCGGGCGTTTTTGGCTTCAAGCTGGTTGACGCGTTGCGGGGTGGCGGGTGCCGCTCCGGGTTGTGGTCACTCGAA
>JAUTCT010000074.1 GCA_030673875.1 Verrucomicrobiota bacterium JB025
GGTCGTGCCTTCGCTACGGGCTTCTTTCGGCTCACTCACCTCACGGTGGCGACCTTGCCTTTCACTACGGTTGCTGTCACTCAGTCCGTCCAATACGTTTCAATTGTTAAGTTCATGCCCATGCCGGGCACACCAGGGACGTTTCTCCGAAACGTCCGGCGGTGGCGGGGTGTCGTGGGGTTTTCGGGTGGCGGGATGAGGAAAGCGCGTCGACTCAGCCGGACGACCCGGGGATGTTTTCGGGAGGTTCAGGGCATCGCGGAGCCTTCTCATCCGGACGGTTCGGAATGCGCGGTTCGCTTTAGCGAACATGCATGGAATGCGCGAAGCGCGATGGGGCATGGACGGAGCGAAGCGGAGTCACAACCGTCCCTGCCTTTCGCGCGAAGTGCGATGGGGCATGGACGGAGCGATGCGGAGTCACTGCCGTCCCTGCCTTTGGGAATCGCGGCCTTGGGTCAGACGAGTTCGGGGTCGGTGCCGAGCATGCCGACGAGGCTTTGGCGGTATTCCGGGGTGCGGAGTTGTTCGCAGCGTGCCCTGACGTTTGCGAGGCGTTCGGTGATGCCGAGGCGCTGGAGTTCGCTTTGGTAGTTGGGGTTGGCGAGGAACGCTTCGAGCGCGGCGATGTTTTTGGCGCAGAGCGCCTGGTCGACTTTCACCTTGGCGTCGAGACGTGCCTGATACCAATCGGACTCGAGCATGGACTCGCGTGAGAAGAGGTTGCGGATCTCGGGGTCGGTGACTTTTTTGCCGTTGTATTCGCCGTATGCCATGATGTGGAGCAGGGCCTTGAGCGGCGGGATGGCGGCCTCGACGCCGCCGTCCTCGAAGTAGTGGAGGGCGACGCGGCGCTGGGTCTCGATGATGTTGTCGAGCCCGTCGACGTAGTCGTCGATGGACTGGAGCTCGGGTTTGAGCATCTCATCGGTGAAGACCGTGTCGGCGGTGGAGAAGATCCGGCCGAAGAAGGTGGTGACGAAGCTTTCGGTGATGCGGTAGCCGAGGCGGCTGGCCTCGAGGGTGCGGCCGTTGTGCTCGAAGTCCTCGATTTTCTCGAGGTAGCCGTTATTGATGAGGTAGGCGGGGTCGCGTTCGTTGATGAACATGCGGGACCAGACCTCCGGGACGAGCAGCGAGATGTCGTGGTCGACGCGGTATTTCCTGCCGATGTGGCCGGCGGCGGAGGTGAATCCGGGGTAGCCGGTGAGCATGAAGGAAACGAGCGCGGCGTTGAGGTCGTGGACCGGGAGCAGGGCGTTGAACGGGCCCTTGGTGAGCGCACCTTCGCTGCCGGCGCCGGTGGTGGACGGCGACTTGCCGGTCAGGGAGGCGACGAAGTCCATGAAGAGCTCCGGCAGTTCCTGATAGTGGATCGGGTTGTAAACGGCGAGCGCACGGATGCCGGCGGCCTTGTCCGGCGGATTGTTGCGGCGGCCGGCGAGCACGGCATTGACCGGCATGGGCACCGGGGTGTCGACGGCGAGGCGGCGGAAGAAGCGCTTGCCGAGCACGCCGAGGTAGACGCCGCGCGGGTCGTCGAGGTCGGGGCGGTTCTGGAGGTAGCGCGGGTTCTTGGTCGGGCGGCCGTTGACGAGCCGCGGTTTGCTGGAGCTGATGACGTAGTCGGGGCTCGAGGAATTGACAAACTTGGTGAGCATGTCGCGCATCGGCTCGGTGAACAACTCGAAGCGGATGGCGTCCTGGACCATGCCTTCGGCGACCGGGCGGGGGAGCGGTTCGTAGTTTGAAAAGAACAATCCGCCCTTGCTGAAGTCGCTCTCGGTTTGCTTGTCGTAGCCCGGGGTGATGGCGTCGTCCGGGCGCTGGAACAGGCGGTATTCGCAGTTTTTGATGAACTTGATCGACGGGTGCGGGAGTTCCGGGTGGACGCCATCGATGCGGTCCTTGGGGACGACGAGCGAGGCGGAGATGTCGTCCTCGGTCTGGATTTTTTTCGCCGGGGCGAAGTCCTTGCGCACGGTGAAGGTGCGCCAGGTGCCGTCCTCGGTGAAGCCGACGCGGAGGTATTGGGTCTTGAGGCGGCGGCGGCGGTAGACGAGCTGGCGGCCGGGTTTGCCGTTGATGAGGTCGACGCTGAAGCGGTGGGTCCAGTCGTCGCCCCATTTCGGGTTGTAGAATCGCTTGATGAGGAAGACGAGGTCGCGCACCTGGCTGGGGATGGTGGCGAGCCAGGCGTTGTATTCATCGGTGAACTCCTTGTTCGGCGTGAGCATGCGGACGACGGAGCCGAGCGAGCGTTTGGGGCTGAGCAGCGGGCGCGACGGCTTGTTGGGGTCCGGCGCGGCGGGGTAGCGGTCGCCGAAGTAGCGCTCGGTGATTTCCTTGGCGGCGGTGAGGTCCGCCTTGAGGTCGGAGACGAGGATGGAGGCGGAGATCATCGAGTCCGAGAGGGACTTGGAGATTTCCGATTTGCCGCCGCCGGAGACCGTGCACGGCTTGTGGCAGAAGGTTCCCTCGGCATTGGTGCCGATGAGGCGCCAGCGCATGCCGGCGAAGGGTTTGACCATTTCCACCTTGTATCCGGACGGCAGGACGTAGGTGATGCCGGGGCGGAGCGGGATGGATTGCTCGCCGACTTCGTTCTGCCACGAGACTTTCTGCGAGTTGAGGTCGATGTGCACGTCCTCGGGGACGTAGTAGATGTCCGGCCAGATTTTATCGATGCCGTAGCCCTCGGGCTGGAGGTCGAAGATCGAGCGATAGCGGGTGAGGACGCCGGCCCAGCGGTGGGTGACGGTGCGGTTGAAGTTCGAGAGTGCGAAGTCCTCGCCGAGGTCCTGGCTGGGGAATGCGATGGCGCCGCCGGCGTGTTCCTCCTCGGAGTTGCCGAAGAGGTTGGTGGCGTAGGTGATCTGGGTTTTGACCTCTTTTTTACAATAGCCGTAGTAGTTGTCGGCGATGAGGGTGACGACCACGCCGCGTTTGTCGCGGCAGGTGATTTTGAAGGCGCCGCCGTCGTTGTAGAGTTCGCCTTCGTGTTCCCAGCACATGCCGTCGCGTTTCTGGCGTTCGGTGGCTTCGTCGGTGCGCGGGAGGCCGAGTTCCTTTTTGGTGAGTTTGACGAGGTGGGGTGCGAGGATGACGCAGCCCGAGTGTCCGGACCAGTGGTCGGAGTCGAGGCGGGAGTCGTTTTCCGGCAGGTGGGGGTCTCCGGCGTTGCCGAAGATGGATTCGACGAAGTCGAGGTTGGAGACCAGGTTACCGGGTGCGAAAAAACGGATTTCCATGGATTTCTCCGGGGAGATTCCGGGGACTTCCGGCGAGATGATCGGGCGCAGGAGCAGGGAAACGAAGACGCGCGCCGGGCTGGGCGAGGTGCCGGTGAAGGGCAGCGTCATGATCTCCGGCGGGGGATTGATGGCGGCCTTGAGCAGGCGCGCGAAGGCTTCCTTGGGGACGGCCTTCTTGTCGTTGGGCACGGGCAGCCCGCCTTCGGTGACGTGGAAGACGCCGGCGGTGGTGCGGCGGTCGCTGGCCGGGTTGTGGCAGACGCCCTGGTGGACGCGGTAGCTGGAGAGGATGGACGACTTGAACTGGTCGCGGTCGGGCGGCAGCGAGAGCATGCGGGCGATGCCGTGGCGCTCGGTGACGAGGGCGTTGCCGGGGACGAGGTTGCCGTCGCCGAAGACCTGGCGCACGAGTTTCTCGCCGAGGTAGGCGCGGAGGAAGGAGTCGATGGATGCGTCCGCCGGGCAGAGGTAGTCGGAAAGCAGGCGGGATTTCTCCTGGAAGTTGGCGATGAGCGAGCGGCCGAGGTCGAGGAACGGGAAATCCTCTTCCTCGCCGACGATCGAGTGGCCGCGTGCGGCGAGCTTGAGGTTGACGAATTCGCGCAGGCGGTTGACTTCGTTTTCCGAGGCGATGGCGGGTCCGTCTTTGGTGAATCCGATTTGATCTTTGAGATTAGGCATGGTCAATAGGCTGCGGAAAGTGGTTGGCCCGGTTTAGCATCCTCTACGCCAAGGACCAGCGGAATTGAGCGGCATTTTCGACTGCATCAGGTGATGCGGAGTGGCGGCGGGGGCGCCGGATGCCGGTGGAATCGGCGTTTGGCGCCGGGTGGGGGAAGGGCGCGGTGAGTGGGCTATGGGCGGGTGATTTTCACCCGGATGAAGGCGGGGGAGGATGGATCCAGCGGGTCCGGGGCGCGCGCCTCGATGAGGGAATCCGAGTTTGTCAGGATTTCCGCAGGGGACCATGACAGGAGGTCGGCGGACACCTGGGCGTCCCAGCTGATATCGGTGGCGGCGGTGGATTTCGCGAGGGAAATGGCGAGGGATCCGGTGCTGAGATCGGCGGCGACGGGCGAGGCAGTGGAGGAGTTCGGGTCGGTGCCGAGGGCGTATTCGAGGAGGTTGGCGAGTTGGTCGGAGTCCGGGTCGGCGGATTCCCCGCTGATCGCCGGGTCGCTGAGATCTGCGCTGGTAAAATGGAGGAAGCGCCAGGCATCGAAGGGTTTGTCCGCGATGGTGATCCCGGCGGACGAGTCCGAGACGTAGGAGAAATCGGTGCCCGCGGTGACGGTGATCGTGCGGTCGCCCTGGGCGAGGTCGTCGGAAATGGGGGTGATCTCGACGGTGGCGGACGACGCGCCGGCGGGAATGGTGAGTTCGGCGGGCGGGGATTCGTAGTCGGCGCCGGCGGTGGCGGTGCCGGAGTAGCTGAGCGAAACGAGGAGCGGCAGGGTGGTTTCCCCGGTTCTCGAGACGGCAAGGGTGGCTGCGCTGAGGTCGAGCTCGGCGGCGGTGGCCACCGTGGCCTCGATCGTCACGGCGGGCAGGCTGTGCCAGGCGAGCGCGTAGCTGGTGGCGGTGGATGAGGCGTTTTCCACCACCAGCGCGTAGTCGCCGGGCGGGAGGCCGGAGTCATGGACGAGCTCGACATTATCGACGCTGCTCAGGCTTTGCTCGACGACGGTGGTGGTGGTGCTGAGGCCGTCGGCCTGGTAGAGCCGGAGGTTGAGGTCGGCGAGGGTGGCCGAGAAATCGAGGCTGCGGAACGGCCCGTTGCCGGACGACTGCGAGCTGATCGCCCGGTGCCAGGTGAGGCAGGCGGAAAACGGGGTGGAGGCGCCGGCGGGGATGCTGAGGAAGTAGGTCTTGCTCGAGTTTGCCGGGACCGATTCCGCGGCCCATCCGCGCGGCGGGTGCGAGGTGGTGGTGGACGCCGAGACGCGGCCGGCGCGCAGCGTGTGCCACGCGTGCCACGCGTTGAGCTCGCCGGCGCCGTAGGTGGTGTCGAGCGGGGTGGTGGAGGAATTCGACCACGACGCGAGGGTGTCCTTGGTCGCGGATGCGAGCAGGATGGCCTTGGTCACCCGCGGTTTGTCTGCCCCGGTGAGGCCGTAGGTGGATGTCAGTGCCTCGACGAGCAGGCCCGCCGTGCCGGCGACCATCGGGGTGGTCCAGCTGGTGGCGCTCTCGGGCGACGCGCTGGGGGCGACGATTTCCGGTTTGCTGCGGCCGGTTCCGTCGAGCGTGGTGAGTCCGGCGCTGTGGTTGCCGTCGTCCCGCCCGACCGCGATGGTGTGGTATGCCTGGCCGAGGATCTGCGGGTAGGTGGCGCTTGATCCGTTGTTCATCCCGACGAGGCAGACGAAGCCGTCGCGGTTGATGGCGTAGTCGAGGCGCTGGTTGATTTCCTCCGCGTCCGCAGTGCTATTGTCGGTGCCGATCCAGCTGTGGTTCTGGACGGCGCGGGTTTCGGTGAGCGGGAGGCTGGTGGTGCCGAGGTTGAGGAAATCCGTGCTGATCCAGTCGCTGGCGTAATAGACATCGACCTGCGCGGCGCCGGCGAGCTGGCTGTCGCTGCCGTAGAAATTCCGGCCGACATGGCTGGCATGGCTGCTGGTCCCGGAACTGCCGGACTGAAGGCTGATCGTTTGGTCGGCGAACTGGCTGAGCGTGGTGTCCGGCGCGTAGTTGTCATCCTCCAGCGCCTCGATCTGGGCGAGGCCCGCGGTGGTCGCGGTCGGCAACTCGGACGCGGCGAAGGAAGCCAACCGGGTGAAGCCGATCTCCTCGCGCCAGTCGGCGTGAGATGGCAAGGTGCCGATGAAAATGGCCACGAGTGAAAGTCGGAATGTCACGACGCCTGGAGGTTTGCTGACTCTGGAAATCGAGGGCAAACTATGGGCAAGTGCCGCACTGGCAAGGACTTAACCAGATCTTTACAATCGGAATGCCGCGCTGCGCCCGGGCAATTTACGCAGGGCGGGCAAGCGAGGGAACCACTCACTCAAGAAGCGCCTATAAGAACCACTGATTCAGACTGATGAGTCGGATTTCACTGAATTTTTTAAGACGTTTGAGGGTGAAACACTCCCAACTCGCGAGAGCTTTGGGGGCACCATGCCTTCCCAGGCAGAGAACCATCAGTGATTTCAGTGCCATCAGTGGTTCTGCCTACCTTGATCGCCCGGGCGATTTTCGGCCGGATTGCTCAGATGCCGGCTTCGGTCCTCAGATGCCGGCCTCGGCAAGGCGTTCGGCCATTTCCGCTTTCTGCAGGCCGTCGGTGAGTTCCGACAGGTCGCCGGCCATGATGCCGGAGATATTGTGTGAGGTCAGGCCGATGCGGTGGTCGGTGACGCGGGACTGGGGGAAATTGTAGGTGCGGACTTTTTCCGAGCGGTCGCCGGAGCCGATGAGCGACCGGCGGTGGGACGAGTAGGCCTGCTGTTGTTCGTGCATCTGCTGTTCGTAGAGTTTCGAGCGCAGGATCTGCATCGCGAGGTCGCGGTTTTTGTGTTGGGACCGGCCTTCCTCACAGCGCACGTAGATACCGGTGGGAAGGTGGAAAATCTGCACGGCGGATTCGGTGCGGTTGACGTGCTGGCCGCCCGCGCCGCCGGACCGGCAGGTTTCGATCCGGAGTTCGTCGGCTTTGATTTCGACGTCGACTTCCTCGGCTTCCGGGAGGACTGCGACGGTGACGGTGGAGGTGTGGATCCGGCCCTGGGTCTCGGTGGCGGGGACGCGCTGGACGCGGTGCACGCCGGATTCATATTTCATGAAGCGGAAGACTTCGTCGCCGGTGATCTTGAGGATGACCTCCTTGAAGCCGCCGACTTCGGACGGGCTGCTTTCGAGGTGTTCGGTTTTCCAGCCCCGGCTGTCGGCGTAGCGTTCGTAGGCCCGCATGAGCTCGGCGGCAAACAACGAGGCCTCGTCGCCACCGGCGCCGGCGCGGATCTCGACGAGCGCGTCGCGGTCTTCATTGGGGTCGGCGGGCAGCAGCGCGTATTGGATTTCCTCGGATAGCGAGGCGATTTTCGCTTCCAGCGGCGGGATTTCCTCCTCGGCCATGGCGGCGAACTCCGGGTCATCGGATTTCGCCAGCTCCTGGTTGTCAGCGAGTTGCCGTTTCGAGTCCTCGAGTTCCTCCCAAAGGTCGAGGCTGTGTTTGAGCTTGCGGTGCTCGCGCAGGATTTCGGTGGCTCGCTTCTGGTCGGAAAACAGCTCGGGATCTCCCACCGCTTCTTCAAGTTCGGCGAAACGTTCGCGGTTTTTGGCGATGAGAGATGAATAATCCATGCGTTGCTGGGACGGAAGTAATGCCTCGGCGGGTCGGAGTGGAGTCAAAAGTGAAAAGACGGCGGTAAACGGGCATCTGCCCGCAACGCGGGGATACGCACAGACTTGGGCAAGACAGGCGAAGCAATTCCGGAACTACTGGTCATTATTATTGCCGTGAGCGGCCATCCTTCGAAGCAACATCCAGCCGGAATGCCGGGCATGGACCACTACGATTTCGACGAACGACCGTTTTTGGTTTTTTGGGAGATCACGCGGTCGTGCGCGCTGGCGTGCTGGCATTGCCGGGCGGAGGCTCAGCCGCAGCGGCACCCGGATGAACTCGACCGCGAGCAGGCGTCGCGCTTGATCGACCAACTGGCGGAATTGAAGCCGCCGATGCTGATTCTGACCGGCGGTGATCCGCTGATGCGGCGCGACGCGCTGGATTTGGTGCGCGAGGCGAGCGACAAGGGCCTGCACGTCGGGCTGAGTCCGGCGGCGACCGAGCGGCTGCTGAAGACGGATTTCTCCGAGTTGAAGGCGGCGGGCGTGCAGCGGATGTCGCTGAGTCTCGACGGTGCGACCCGGGAAACGCATGACAATTTCCGCCGGGTGAACGGCACCTTCGACCGCACGATTGAAGCGGTGCATCGGGCGCATGAGGCGGGTTTGAGCCTGCAGATCAACACCACGCTCGCTCGCAGCAACATGGCGGAATACGAGGATTTCAAGCGCCTGATGTTCGAGTTGAAACCGGCGATGTGGAGTGTGTTTCTGCTCGTTCCGACCGGTCGGGCCGGTTTGAAGGACCTGCCGGATGCGGAGGATCTGGAACGGGTGTTCGAGGACATGGCCGGCCTGGTGGGCAAGGCTCCCTTTGCCGTGAAGACCACGGAAGGCCACCATTTCCGGCGGGTGATCATGCAGAAAAACGGCGGGGGACTGAAGGCGCCGAGACCCGGCATGAGGTCGCCGCTCGGGATCCGGGACGGACGCGGCGTGATGTTCATTTCCCACACCGGCGAGGTTTCTCCGAGCGGTTTCCTGCCGATCGTCTGCGGCAATGTGAAGGACCGCGACCCCGCGGACATCTACCGCAATGATCCGCTGTTTGTGTCGCTGCGCGACAATGACGCGCTGGGCGGCAAGTGCGGGCTGTGCGAGTTCCGCAACGTCTGCGGGGGTTCCCGCTCGCGTGCCTACGGGATCTACGGCGATGCGTTTGCCGCGGATCCGGCCTGTGTGTATGTGCCCAAACGGGCAAGATGATTTCCAACCAAGCTTATGATCAATCTCACCAAACTCTGGACCGGCGTGGAGCAACCCGCCGACTCGCTTCGCTACGGACACGGCCATGGCGGCCAAGCCAAGGACCACGGCTGCGGCATGAACCCGATCGCCGCGCGCGAGCGCAAGCCGATCATCGTCTGGAACATCACCCGGACCTGCAACCTGCGCTGCGTGCATTGTTATTCGGACTCCGCGGCCGCGCAGTATCCGGGCGAACTGACGTGGGAGCAGATGGAAACGGTGGTGGAGGATCTGGCGGATTACGGCGTGCCCTCGCTGCTGCTGTCCGGTGGCGAACCGATGATTCATCCGCGCTTCAACGACCTCGTCGACAAGGCGACGGAGCTGGGGCTCAAGCTGACGATTTCCACCAACGGCACGCTGATCACGCCGGAGATGGCGGCAAAGCTGAAGGCGGCGAAGGTGGCCTACGTGGGGATTTCCCTGGATGGCATTGGCAAGATTCACGATGAATTCCGGCGCAAAGAGGGAGCGTTTGACGCGGCGGTCCGGGGCTTCAAGAACTGCCATGAAGTCGACCAGAAGACCGGCCTCCGGCTGACGCTGACGCGCCACAATGTGGAGAACATCTCGCAGATTCTCGACTTCATCGAGGACAAGGAGATCAAGCGTGTTTGTTTCTATCACCTGGTCCCGAGCGGACGCGGCAGCGAGCTGCAGATGCTGCGGCCGGACGAGGCCCGCGGAGCGATCGACACCCTGATCGCGCGTGTCGAACAGTGGCACAAACAGGGCGTGGACCGCGAACTCCTGACCGTGACCCAGCCGGCGGACGGCGCGCACCTGCTGTGCCGGATGGAGCGGGAGAATCATCCGAATCTGGAGGAAACCCGCCGCCTGCTCGCGTGGAACGGCGGCGGCGCAAACAGCTCCGGACGCGGCATTGCGAACATCGACACCCAGGGCACGGTGCACCCGGACCAATTCTGGCAGGACGTGATTCTCGGCAATGTGAAGCAGATGCCGTTCTCGCAAATCTGGAGCGAAGGCAACCCGGCCAGCGCGGAAATGCTGCAGGAAATCCGGTCGATCGGACTGCTGACGACCGAAGAGCGGCAGGCGAAGATGAGCGGCCCGTGCGCCGACTGCAAATGGTTCACGATCTGTGGCGGCGGGTTCCGCACCCGTGCGGCATTCGCAAATGACGGCAACCTGTGGGGCTCCGATCCGGGGTGTTATCTCCGGGAGGAAGAGCGCCTGCAGATGCAGCATTCCTGATCGAGGACCCCGACCCGAAAGTCACCCGGCCTGCAGTGGAAGCGGCGGGCGGTGATCACTGGTCCGGACCGACATTCGCGGGCCGACATCCGCGCCGCATCCTCCGGCGGGATTTCCCTGTCTCCTGTCTTAGACACCGGGGCGCGGGCGTTCGAGTGCCCAGCGGAGGAGTTTGGTGGAGTCGTCCCAGATGTGAGGGGTATTGGATTTCAGGACGACGGCGATGACCGAGCGTCCGTTGAGCGATCCGCTGGCGACGAGGCAGCGTCCGGATGCGTTGGTGGTGCCGGTTTTCATGCCGGTGCAGTAGGAGAGTCGTTCGAGCACCTTGTTGGTGTTTTCCAGCAGTTTCGTGCGTCCGTCATTGTAGCGGAACCTGAATGACTTGGTGGAGGTGTAGGATCGCACGATCGGGCTGCGATAGGCGGCGCGTGCGGCGATGGCCATGTCCCGAGCGGTGGAATACTGGCCGGGTTCGGTGAGGCCGTGGGGGTTGACGAAATGGGAGTTGCGCATGCCGAGTTGGCGGCATTTGCGGTTCATCAGGCTGGCGAATCCCTGCTGGCTGCCGCCGACATCGCGGGCGAGGGCGCGGGCGACGTCGTTGGCGCTCTTGACGAGCAGCACCTTGAGCAGTTCGCGGCGGGAGTAGACTTCGCCGGGCTTGAGGTAGAGCTTGGTCGGTTCGCAGTCGGTATCGGATTTCTCGATGCGCACGGGTTTGTCGAGGTTGCCGGCATCGAGCACGCACATGGCGGTGATGAGTTTCTGGGTGCTGGCGACGGCGCGGCGCTGGTCGGCGTTTTTCGTGTAGAGCACGCGTCCGGACGGGATGTCGATGACGATCACGCTCTGGGCATAGGTCGAGGGAGGAGCGGTCGGCGGGATGGTGGCCGTGCGGATGGGTTGCTCGTTCCGGCTGACCGGTTGTTGTTGGTAGGCAGCCGAGCGCGGTGGTTCCGAATTCCCGCATGAGGACAGGAGGACCACGCTGAGGAGGAACGCGAGGGCGCGCACACTGGGCAGACGATGCATGCCGGGATGATCCGCAGGAAAGGCCGGCAATCAAGCCGCGATTGCCCGATTAGAGCTCAGGGCGATCAAGCTAAGGAACAACCCACTCAAGAAGCGCCAAAAAGAACCACAGATTCAGACTGATTAGACGGATTTCACTGATTTTTTAAGACCTTTGAGGGTGAAGAACTCCCAACTCGCGAGACATTCGGAGCACCATGCCTTTCCAGATAGAGAACCATCATTGAATTCAGTGGTTCTGCTGCCGAGCTGATCAAGCGTTTCCCCCAAACTTGGTCGCCCTGGATTAGAGCTCTTGGCCGGATCCGCTTTGGATGCGGGGAGGAAGCAGTGAGCCGTCCATTTCCGTGCCGGGCTCGGGCAACTCCGGTTCTTCGAAATCGATCGGGCCGCCGAAAATCCAGAAGTTGGATTTCTTTTCCATCTCGTAGGCGAGCGCGCGGTCGTGACCGGTCGGGAGGGTTTCCAGCTCATCCTCGCGAACTTCCACCACCGGGACCTTGGGGCCGGGGAGGATGGAGGCGAGCGAGACTTTCGGCATCTCGATCTTGGAGAAGGTATCGGCCGTCGCCTTGGTCGTGTTTGAGACCACGGTCATTGAGCTGGATCCGGCGTTCTTGATCGAAGCACAGGAGGCCAGCGCGATGCAGGAGAGGGACAGAACGGAAGTGGAGAAACGGGACAAATTCATCGGGAGGGGGATTGGGAGCCTTTGAATTTAACGAATTGTGAGGATTTGTCCACCTATCGTTTTGTCACGAAATTGTCGCATTCACTCGTCCCCGGCGGCGATGGCGGCGATGACAGCGGGGCGCAGCCAGGACAAGCGGAGCACGACGGGTCCGGGGCCGGGGGAAAATCCGGGGTGAGTTTCTGCGGCGCTCCCGGTTGACCGGGGAAATCCCGGCGGGCCGGGGAGTTTGTCACTTGGAGTGCATGACGACCTGCTCGGCGGAGCGGAAGATGTCTTCGCGGTAGATCCGCGAGATCGAGCCGCCGGTGGTTTCCGGCAGCATGCCGGTGCTGCGCATGCCGGCGAGCACCCAGGATGCCTTGTCGGTGCTGGGCCGGTTCACCGAGGTGCCGTGAAAGAGGTGGAAGCCGTCGATGCTGCGCTGACCGGCGCCGGAGTTGAATTCCGGGCCGAGCGAGTTTGCCAGCACCTCGGGGGCGACGCCGGTGTATTTCGGTTTGGCGAGGATGGCGATGAGTTCGTCGCGAAACTCCGGCATCTCACAGGTGCGGCAGGAGTCGAGCAGTGCCGCGACCAGGCGGACGGATTCGTCGCGGTTGGTGCGGAGGTAGCTGCCGGACACGATGAGGACTTTCCCCGGGTGGCCGTGGGAGAGGTCGGAGGAGGTGGCCGGACACCAACCGTCGCCGGTCAGAATGGAGGCGGAGTTCCACGGTTCGCCGACGCAATAGCCGTCAATGTGGCCGGCCTTGAGGTGGCGCGGCATCAACGTGGGAGGAAGAAAAATGATATCAACCTCCTGTTTATCAGTGATTTGACACCGTTGAAGCCAGGTTTTGATCAAGGCGTAGTGCGACGAATACCGGTGGGTGACCGCGAGGGTGAAGGGGCGGTCTTCCTTCCATTCGTGAGTGAGGAAATCCTTCAGTCGTTCGCCGCGGCCGATCTTTTCCGGGCTGATGTGCTTTGAGAGGGTGATGGCATTTCCGTGAAGATTGAGCACCATGGGCACGGCGACTTCACAGCGCATTTCGTTGATGCCGAGGCCGAGCGCGATGGCGATGCCGGCGATCGACTGGGCGGCATCGAGGTGACCGAACACCAGCTTGTCACGCACGCTGGCCCAACCGAGTTCGCGAGAGAGCTGCACGTCGAGCCCGTAGCGCTCGAAAATCCCAAGTTCGTGGGCGACAGCGACGGGGGCACATTCAACCAGCGGCACGTATCCGAAACGAAGCGGGCGGTTGGCAGTGTGAGACTCGGGAAAGACCATGCGGGCTTCGGATCCAGCTGATTTAATGCCAAGCCGGAGCAAAATCCGCACAATCACGATTTTTCTGGCAATCAGGTTTTCCGAAACATCTCAAGCGGGCCGGTGAGACGCCTCGGCAGCCGCCGGAAGTGCCGCCGCGCGACGGGCAAGACAATGGATGCGCGGGGGGGGGGGGCGGCCGGAGCGCAACGGGCGCGCGGCCGGATCAGGCGACGACCAACTGCTGAGCAGCGGCCCGGTAGATATCCTCGCGGTAGATGCGCGAGAGCGACCCGCAGGTGGCCTCCGGAATGATGCCGATGTCGCGCAGGCCGGCGAGCACCCACGACGCCTTGTCGATCGACGGCCGGTTAACCCTATCGCCGTGGAAGATGTGGAACGAGCTGCCGTTGATCGAGGACGAGCCGGTTTGGAATGCCGCGCCGAGGCTGTTTTCGAGCACTTCCGGATCCGCGCCGGTGAATTTTTCCATTGCGAGGATGGAAATCAGGTCGCTGCGGAAATCCGGATCCTGACAAACCCGGCAGGCCTCCAACAGGGACGCCACCAGCAGGATCGATTCCTCGCGCCGCTCACGGTGGAAGCGGCCGGACATGAGCAGCACTTTTTCCGGGTGGCCGTGGGACAACTCGCTGGAGGTGGCGGTGGACCAACCGGTGCCGGCGAGGATGGATTGCGAGTTCCATGGCTCGCCGACGCAGTAGCCGTCGATCTGGCCGGACTCGAGGTGTTTGGGCATCAACGGGGGCGGCAGAAAGATGATGTTCGCGTCGTCCGGCGAGTCGAGGTGGTGTTTGCGGAGCCAGTCGTGGAGCAGGATGTGATGCGAGGAAAAGCGATGGGCGGCGGCCAAGGTGAACGGGCGATCCTTTTTCCACGAGTGCTTGAGGTAGTCCTTGAGCCCCTCGCCGCGGCCGATTTCGGCGGGACTGAGTTCGGATGAGAGGGTGATGGCGCTGCCGTGAAGGTTGAGAATGAGCGGAACGGAAACCTCGCAGCGGAGGTCGCCGAAGCCGAGGCCGAGCGCGAAGGCGATGCCCGCGATGGACTGGGTGGCGTCGAGGTCGCCATGGTAGATTTTGTTGCGGACGCTGGCCCAGCCGAGCTCCCTGGACAGACTGACATCGAGACCGAATTTCCTGAAGATACCGAGTTCACTGGCCACCGCGATCGGCGCGCAATCACATTGTGGTACAAATCCGAGTTTGATAGGGATTCCCTGACTCTGTCGGGGAAGCGATGTGTCATCCATGATGGACTTGCTAAGCGCGTAGAGTGCCAAATGATAGGTTTTGGCATAAGTGCTGCTTTTTTTGAAATGCGTTTTCGATGAACGCGATTCATCATGGATTGGGTTCCGGATTTGAGACAACTGAGAGCGTTTGTGGCGGTGGCTGAGGAAGGAAGCTTCACGGTTGCCGCCAGGCGTCTCTTCGTGACCCAATCCGCGGTGAGCCATTCACTGAGAACCCTGGAGGAACAACTATCCTGCAAACTGCTCGACCGGGCCGGAAAACGGGTGGTCGTCACGCCGGAGGGCGGGCTCCTGCTGAAACGCTGCCGCCGTGTGCTCTATGAGCTCGAACAGGCCGGCCGCGATCTGGACGGCCTGCGGCGCTGGGCCCAGACGCGCATCCGCATCGGTGCGCCGCACACGCTGTGTCACTCGATGGTTCCCTCGGTGTTGCGGGAATTCCGCGATTGTTTTCCGCACTGCGTGCCGGTGATCGAGACTGACGACACCAGCCAACTGCTCAATCGGCTGGGCGACTCCGATTTGGACCTGGTGGTCGGTTTGAAACCGCGAGGCCGGAGCGACGACGGTTATCGTCCGATGTTTCGCGACCGGCTGGCATTCATCGTGTCTCCATTTCATCCCTGGTCGGCCCATCCGGAGATGGTGGCGGAGACGATTCGCGAGCAACAGTTCATCGTCTACGCCAAGGCGACCGAAACCCACCGGCTCATCGAGGAATGGCTTGAGCGGGCCGGCGGGAGCGGCCGCAAACTGCTGGTGCTAGGCGACATGCAGGCGATCAAGGAAATGGCCAAACTCGGCATCGGAGTCGGCATCGTCGCGCCCTGGGTGGCGGATCACGAAATTCGCGACGGCACGCTGAAGGCCATCGCGATGGAGGGCGCGGGGATCGAGCGGGAGTGGGGGGTCTTTCACCCGGCCAAGCGCACTCCGAGCCTGGTGGAGGAAACGTTCATCGGACTGTGCGAGCTGGCGTTTGAGGCGATGCCGTCCGATGCCGTGTCGACCTGAGGCCCAACCGCCGGCTCTAACGGGAAGAACCGGGGCAGGGCAGGGGGGGCCGTGACGAGCGGGACGGCCCGGGCGCGTCACTCACTAGCCGTCGTCCTGGCAGGACCGCAGGAAGTCCAGAAGGTCGGTCCTCGTTTTCCGCAGATCAGGCGGATTGAGATAGAACATGTGACCGCCGTCATACCAGACCGTGGAGATGTTCTGATGGGCGGGTTCCGGCAGCCCCGGCAAATGGCGGAGCGAATAGGTGATTCCTTGCGGCGGTGTCGCGAGATCCGTTTTACCGGCCATGACGAGCACCTTGAGATTCGGGTTGTCCCGCATCGCCGTCGCGAGCCGGTCGCCGACGTTGACGATCTTGTTTTCCGAGTCCCAGCGCCATGGCCGCACTTTGCCGGTCAGTATTTCATACGGCTGATCCTCCGGGTAGCCGAGGTCGCGGCTCAGGTAGTCAAGCATCGCCGTGGCAAACGCCCCGTAGGCAAGTGAATAGGATGGATCGTAGGTGGCTTGCGCCGCGGATTCGTAGGCGCTCGACCATGCCACGCGGCCGTCGAAACGACCGATGACCTTGTTCTGATCGCGCAGCAATTCCTTGCGGAATACCGATGAGTCGAGCCGCAGGTCATTGCGCAGCCAGAGCTCGGCGGAGACTCCGGTGAGGCTTTCGAGCTTGGTGGCGATGGCCTGCGCGCTGGCCGGATCCAGATCGGAGCCCTTGAGGAGCGCCGCGGCGTAGTCGCCGAATGCGAAGTCGGCGGCTTCCTTCATCAGTGCCTCGCGATCGCCTTTGATCTTCCCGTGGAAATGCGCGGTCCCGGTATATGACTGGAGGAAACTGAGATACGGCAGATCGTTTCCGGGTGCGGCACTCAGCGTGGCAAAGTCGAGCAGCGAGGAAAGCAGGACCACGCCGTTGAGGCTCATGCCGTAGCGGGTTTGGAGGTGCTCGGAGAGGCCCGCCACGCGGATGCCGCCGTAGGACTCACCTAACAGAAACTTCGGAGACGCCCAACGCTTGTTTTCACTGACCCATCTGCGGATGAAATCACCGACGGATGAGATGTCGCCATTCAGGCCGTGGAACTGAGAGGCATTGACGTCTTTTCCGGCACGGCTGTATCCGGTGGAAACCGGGTCGATGAACACCAGATCGCAGGCATCAAGGATGCTCAGCGGATTATCGACCAGACGCACGGGCGGTTTCGGCGCTTGAGTGCCGTCGCCGGGAAGATCGATGATCTTTGGCCCGAGCACGCCGAGATGGAGCCAGACCGCGGACGATCCGGGGCCGCCATTGAAGGCAAACATCACCGGCCGGTCCTGCGGGTTCTCGACATCATTCCGCACGTAGCTCACGTGGAAAATCGAGGCGTTTTCCTTTCCGTCGGATTTTTTCAGATCCAGGCTGCCGGCGGTGGCCGTGTAGCTCACCGTTTCGCCGTCGATGGTGACGCTCGCGGTTTTGGAAACCGGATCGGGGGTGTCGCGTTTTGCCTCGGCGCCTTTCTTCGGCGCTTTCGCGGCGGCTGCGGATTCGGGCGGGTCGTCCTTTTTCTCCGCCGCGCATATCGGGGCGCAAACGATGAGGACTGCTGCAAGTGATCGGGTGAAACGAATCATGCGGCGAAGCTAGCGACAAAAACCGGTTTGTCCATGATCCTGGAGACTTCCATCCGAAATCGCTCAAATCACGCTGGCAGCAGCACTTCAGCCGGATTCCTGGCGGAGTCTTGGCCGATTCCTTGGATACTCACGTGTCGAAATACGACTTGTGACAATGTATGTAATGCGGAATTCAGAATTCACCACAATCGAGTATTTGCCCGATGATTTGATTGCCTCCCTGTTGCCGTGTCTCGTGACTCCTTTTCCACGATTCGACTTCCACGGCTTGACTTCCACGGCTTGACTTCCACGGCTTGACTTCCACGGCTTGACTTCCACGGCTTGACTTCCACGGCTTGACTTCCACGGCTTGACTTCCACGGCTTGACTTCCACGGCTTGACTTCCACGACTCGTGCTTCTTCGGAGGCGGAGTGCGCATCGAGAAGATCGGCTGAAGCCTTGACTCAGACAGCACAGGAAAAAACCGGCGTCTGAGTTCACGCTTCAGCGTGCTTCTTCCGGAGCCGGAGCCCACATCTGCAAGATCGGCTAAAGCCTTGACTCAGACAGCGCTGGGAAACTCCCGGTGCCTGAGTTCACGCTTCAGCGTGCCTCTTCGGAGTTGGAGTCCACATCGAGAAGATCGGCTAAAGCCTTGACTCAGACAGCGCTGGAAAAAACCCGGCGTCTTGAGTTCACGCTTCAGCGTGCTTCTTCCGGAGCCGGAGCCCACATCGAGAAGATCGGCTGAAGCCTTGACTCAGACAGCACAGAAAATCCCGGCGTCTGAGTTCACGCTTCAGCGTGCCTCTTCGGAGTTGGAGTTCGCATCCAGAAGATCGGCTGAAGCCTTGACTCAGACAGCACTGGAAAAAAACCGGCGTCTGAGTTCACGCTTCAGCGTGCCTCTTCGGAGACGGAGTCCACATCGGTAAGATCGGCTGAAGCCTTGACTCAGACAGCACAGGAAAACCCCGGTGTCTGAGTTCACGCTTCAGCGTGCTTCTTCGGAGTTGGAGTCCACATCGGTAAGATCGGCTGAAGCCTTGACTCAGACAGCGCTGGGAAAATACCGGCGTCTGAGTTCACGCTTCAGCGTGCTTCTTCAACTCGGCTTCCACGACTCGGCTTCCACGTCCCACATCTCCGGGATCCCGGGTTCCCGAAGCGTGTCACGTCGCGATGCCCGGCCTGGCGTGCCCGCCTGCCATGTTGGCTCGGCACACCGGCACCACCTCTTGCACCGGCTGCCGCTTGTATCTGGCCGGTCAGACTCCGAGGTGTATCCCCGGATTAAAGAGCGGTTCCCGGTGACTTACTTGCCGGCGAGTTTGGCGGCCACCGCGGCGTCCACGGTGAAATACTCGGTGGCGTATGGTTTGACCGCTTCACCCTCCTTCGCGAGGTATTCGTAGATCTTGATCGGTTTCACGCCTGCAACCTGGGACATCAGATAAATCCGCACCGTCATCGCCTCCTTACCGGAACTGCCTTCGAGCGACCGTGCCGAGAACTGGACTTCGTTTTGGCCGTCCTTGGCACCGCCGATCACGATCTCGGCCTCCTTGGTGTTGGCAAAGCGATGGCGGCTCAGTTTGTTCACGTGCACCCTGACTTCGCGCCCCGGGCAGAACACGTAGACCTTCGCGATGTATGGCGCCGGTTGCGCTGCTGACGGAGTCGACGGCACGACTCCGCTTGGCTGCGCCTCGGGAGTTTCCTCGAGATACCGGAGGTTGCCGGCGGCGAGCTCCTTGCGCACTTCCGGCAGCGCCGAGAGATTCACGAAATCCGCCCGATCATACTGCCATTGTCCCCTGCCCTGAATGAAGGAAAACACCAGCAGGTTGTCGGTCGGGTTGCCGCCGACACCGAAATCAATTTTCCCGAAGTAGGCGGCCTTGGCGGTCGCGCCCTTCTGTTTTGCGTTGAGAAACGTCAGTCCGTCCAGGGATGGCGGCGGCGTGGGCAGCGCAAACACCGCTGCCGGAAAGCTCTGTTTTTCGGAAACGATGCGGTTGCGGACCTCCATCTGCCGGTGCCCGGCGGTCCACTTTTTCCAGGATGCGTAGTCTTTGCGCAAGATCGAGTTCCTCCAGCCGTTGTAACTGGCTTCAAGCTCGGTTTTAAGGGCGTTCTGGGCGCCTGCAACCACCGTGAAAGCAATCGATATCAAACAAATCAGCCGATTCATGTGCGAAACGATTGGACAAGTGGGGGTGTTTCACAACAAACAAATTGCAGGTTGCTGATCGAATTCGGAGCCATCTCCCCTTGCATGAGTCAGATACTGCAAAAAGTCGCACCCATCGGTGAAGCGCGAGACCGTGAAATCCTCAAGGATGCCTCCACCTACGTTTATCAGGAACGTGATGAGGGTCCGGTGCAGGCACACTTGTTTTTCCCCGATCACCAGAAGTTCCAGGGCCCGCGGCCGCTGGTGATTTTCTTCCACGGCGGTTTCTGGGACTCCCCGACGCCGAGCCAGTTTGTTCCGCACTGCCTGCATTTCGCAAGTCGTGGCGCGGTCGCCGTGGCGGCGGAAACCCGCACGGCCAACCGTGATGGAACCGGCGCCGTCGAAGCGCTCGACGACGCCCGCGCACTGGTGCGCTGGCTGCGCCGGAATGCGGATACCTTTCAGATCGATCCCGCCAAGGTAACGGTCGGCGGCGCCGCAGGAGGCGCCCTGCTGGCCTTGCTCACGGTGCTGCCGAAGCCCAAAAACCTGCCACCCGTCGATGGTTTCGACTGCACTCCGCAGGCATTGATCCTTTTCAGCACGCTGATCAACCCGGAGACCAATGTGCTGGCGAAAGATCGCTTTCCCGATTCGAAGACGGCGAAGGAACTCAATCCGATGCGTCTGGTCCGGCGGAAACTGCCGCCGATGCTGCTGTTCCACGGCAAGAGCGACCGGACCACGCCGTTTGACGACGTGCAGAAGTTCTGGCGCAAGAGCCGCTGGCGAAGAAATCCATGCCAACTCATTGATTTCGAGAAAGCTGAGCATAGTTTTTTCAACTTTAACGTAAGCCACCGTCACTTCGAAATGACGGTCGCCGCCGCGGACCATTTCCTCGTCGAGCAAGGTCTGCTGGAAGCCGGCGATGGTCCGTCCTTCGGCTGAGCCCTGAGCCATCACCAGCCAGCTGAACCAGCAGTTGTTTTCGGCGGTAGCGCCACTTGGCGGCTGAACCAAAGCCCTTCGGCCAATCAAGCGGGTTGCCGTGTCCGTGGTGTGCCGCGCCATGGCAGCAGCAGCATTCACAACGCAGGGTCCGGACAAAAAAGAACGCGGGATCCGGACACAAAAAATCCGGGAGCAACGCTGAGTCACTCCCGGATTTTGGAATTCGTCGATCACGCGGGCGCACCCACGACACCCGGGATCGGGCCGTCGTCATCCGGCTTGTCCTCTTCCTTGGACTTGGGTGCCGGCTTTTTCTTCAGCTCTTCGGGAACCGGCGGCGGTTTCGGGGCCGACGGCGGGTTCTTCATTTCACCGTGTTCGATGAGATCCTTGAGGTGGTCGTGATCGAGCGTTTCGTATTCGAGAAGCGCGTTGGCGATGAGTTCGACCGTTTCGCGGTTCTCGGTGAGGATCCGGGTTGCGGTCTCGAAGGCCTCGTCGATGAAGCGCTTGATCTCGGAGTCGATGACGCGGGCGGTCTCCTCGGAGTATCCGCGCGGGCGCGCCATTTCCTTGGCCAGGAATACCGGGCCGCCATCGCCTTCACCGTATTCCACCATGCCGAGTTGGTCGCTCATCCCCCACTCGCACACCATGTGGCGGGCGAGCGAAGTCGCCTGGCGGATGTCGCCGGAGGCACCGTTTGACACGTCGTCGCTGTGGAATGCCTCGGCGATCCGGCCGCCCATGGTGACGACGAGGTTGGCGAGGGCTTCCTTCTTCTGGGTCGAGTATTTGTCCCCTTCCGGCAGATACATCGTGGCGCCGAGATACGGTCCGCGCGGGATGATGGTCACCTTGTGCAGCGGATTGGTGTGGGGAATCACCATGTTCAGGTAGGCGTGGCCGGCCTCGTGCCAGGCGGTGCCGACACGTTCCTTCTCGGACATGGCCAGGCTGCGGCGCTCACGGCCCCAGCGCACCTTGTCGCGGGCCTCCTCCATTTCATCGAGCGTCACCGCATTCAGGCCGCGGCGGGCGGCGAGCAGGGCGGATTCGTTGACCAGGTTGGCGAGTTCCGCACCGGAGAACCCGGGCGTGCCGCGGGCGATTTGCGCGAGGTCGACCCCGGCGGCGAGTTTGATCTTCTTGACGTGGACGCGGAGGATTTCCTCGCGGCCCTTGACGTCCGGCAGGCTGACGGTGACCTGGCGGTCGAAGCGACCCGGGCGGAGCAGCGCGGGATCGAGCACGTCGGGGCGGTTGGTGGCGGCGATGATGATGACGCCCTCCTGGGTGTCGAAGCCGTCCATTTCCACCAGCAACTGGTTGAGCGTTTGCTCGCGTTCGTCGTGACCGCCGCCCATGCCGTGTCCGCGATGGCGGCCGACGGCGTCGATTTCATCGATGAAAATCAAACACGGGGCGTGTTTTTTCCCCTGTTCGAACATGTCGCGCACGCGGGACGCACCCACGCCGACGAACATTTCGACGAAGTCCGAGCCGGAGATCGAGAAGAACGGCACGTCCGCCTCGCCAGCGATCGCGCGGGCGAGAAGCGTCTTGCCGGTTCCCGGAGGGCCGACCATCAGCACGCCTTTCGGGATCGAGCCGCCGAGTTTCTGGAATTTCCGCGGGTCTTTGAGGAAATCGACGATTTCGTAGAGTTCTTCCTTCGCTTCCTGAATACCGGCGACGTCCTTGAACGTCACTTTGTTGCGGTCCATCGTCAGCAGGCGCGCCTTGCTCTTGCCGAACGACATCGCACCGCGGCCGGCGGATTTCATCTGCTGGCGGAACAGGAAAAACAGCAGGCCGAGCACCAGCAGGAACGGCAGGAAGGTGAACAACGCGTTCTTGAGATAGTCCGTCGTGCGGTCGTATTCCGCCTTGTTCTGGACGAGTTCCTTGAGGTCGTCGGCGAGGATCGGAATCGACACGGTGACGACGAACGGCTGCGGCTCGATGACTTTTCCGTCCTTGTCGGTGGGTTTGACCAGGTTGGTGATGATTTCCCGAGTGCCGACGATCACGGCATCGGTGGAATTCGGCATCGTAAGGATGCGGAGCGGGTTGCCGGAGTCATCCTTGATTTCACCGAGGGCGATGGAGCGCCGCAGTTCGGCGAGGGAAAGCGTTTCCACGTCTCCGGGCATCGGGGTTTCGCCGGATTCGCCGAGCGACACCATGCGGACCTCATCGCCGAGCATTTCACGGACTTGCTCCCCCTGCAGACCGAGATTCACAGGCACGCGGAAGTCCCTGGTCAACTTCTCCGGAGCATCCGGCTCGACGAGCATCGGGGAGATCCAGCCGGAGATTTTGGCGTCGTATGCCGTGTCCGAAGTCACCACTTTGAGCGGTTTGTTCGAGTCATCGGTGATCACGCGGCCCTGGTCCCAGGCCTTGCGGAACTGGGAATAGGTCAATTTATCCGCGTTTTTTCCGGCTCCGGGCTGGAAAAGCGCGAGACCGAGAATGATTGAGGCCACACTAAAGAGGATCAAAACCCTCCAGTTGAAACCGGAACCGTCGCCGGGTCGGTTGGATGGGGTCTGTGGTGGTGGGGATTTCGGTGTTTCGGACATGGCTGCAAAAAAGCCCCGGGGTCCGGTTGGGAACGGTCATCCGACCTTGCCCGCTGAGACCCGGGAGCAATTGAGGATAGCCGAAGGACAGGAAATGCAAACCCCTTTTTGCACACGTTCTTGCGAGGGCAACAACGATCTGCCTAGATCTCCGCAGTGGAACGATCCGGCCTTTCAAACAGCTCAACAGCGGGCACACGCATTCGCGAAATCGTTGTTGCCGGCTTGAGGGCGATCCCCGGCGTCGGCCGCCTCCGCTCGCTGAGGCCCGGAGCGGACGCGCAGGTCGGCGTGCTGGTCGAGGCATTCACCGCATTTGCCATGCTCGACGGCTCGCTGAGCCCGGTCGAGGCGGAGCTGATCCTCGACATGTTCCGCAGCGCGTTTCCGGAGGTCGACCACACCTGGCTGGGCCGGAGAATGCAGCGCGCGGTCCGCAATCCCCAGCCGCTGCAACTCCTCGCCGCCGAACTCAAGGGCACCTACGGGTCCGCGGAAAAACTCTCGCTCGGCCTGCAGTTGTTCACGCTCGTCGATGCCGCCGGCCGCTCGGATCGCAACCGGGCGAGTTTCGAGGTCTTCATGCGGCGACTCGGGAAACCCGAGTTCGGCACCGCGATCCTGCGTGAGATGACCGACGACGGCCCGCAACCCGCCGACGACGAACTGCCGTTCGAGAAGCTCGTGTTCGGCCACGCCGGCGCGGAAGTCACCCTGCCCCCGGAAGCCGCCGGTCACGAGTTCCGCGTTTACCGGACCGCCGGGCTCATCCTCGTGCGCAACACCGGCGAACACCCGCTCTGGATCCGCGGCCACTCGGTGAAAACCGGCTCGTTCCTCCGCATGCGGAAACGCCAACCGCTGGTCCTGCCCGGCTGGGAACTCGACTACGACGACCTCGCGTTTTTCCTCGATGACAAACGCACCGGTCACTCGCCGGCGATCTACCTGACCAGCAGCGACGCATCCGGACTGTCCGCAGAGCAAACCCGCAGCCGCCAGAGCGTGCTCCGCATCCAGTTCGGCCTCGAGGCCAAGGTCACCGCCCTGCATGACACCCGGCTGCATGTCGGGGAGCGCGGTTCCCTGTCGCGCGGCGATGTCGTCAGTTGCAAATACTACGAGCGGCTCGGCGGCGAGTATGGCTTCAACCTGACGCTCAACGAACTCAGGGAAATGGCCACCCAGTCGGGCCGCCGGTTCCGGCTCACCGGCGACCGCCAGGAATACCTGGTTTCCAACGACGCCGCCGCGCTGGCACGCGGCGACATCCTGCTCGGTCCCGGGCTCGCGCCACGCACCGTGCTCTTCATCCACTACGATGCCCGGCGCGCGCTCGGCGAGCTGGAAGTCCGCGAAAGCCACGGCCAACTCCTGGTCGATGACGTCGTGGTGCGCGACCGCTCGCCGCTCGCGGACGGCTCGGTGATCCGGCTCTCGGGAACCCAGGCCATCCGCTGCCGGTTCAAGGAAGGCTTCATCGATGAAGAACGCACGCTCATCGAGTCGATCGACGTCAACGACCTGATCCACGACTTCAACGAGGACTCGCGCGCGCTCGACCACATCAACTTCGAAGTCAAACGGGGCGAAATGCTCTGCATCATCGGCCCGTCCGGCAGCGGCAAAAGCACCCTGCTCGCCGTGCTGTCCGGACAGCGCGAACCGACCCGCGGCACGGTCCGGCTCAACGGCTACTCCCTCTACGACAACCGCAAGCGGCTCGTCCCGTTCATCGCCCACATGCCGCAGGAGGAGGCGCTCAACCCGCAACTCACCGTGCGCGAACACCTGCGCCACGCGGTGACCATCCGCCGCCCGGCACTCTCGCTCGCGGAACACGAACGGCGCGTCGACAGCCTGCTCGCCGAACTCGGCCTGCAGAAAATCGCCAACCGGCAGGTCGGGTCCGCCGGCGACAAGACCATTTCCGGCGGCGAACGGTCGCGCCTCAACCTCGGCCTCGACCTGGTCTCCCGCGCCGAGGTGTTTCTCTTCGACGAACCGATTTCCGGACTCTCCTCAAAGGACTCCGAACACGTCGCCACCACCTTGCGCTCGCTGGCCCGCGAGAAAATCGTCATCGCCTCGCTCCACCGGCCGGGGGCCCCGGTGCTCCGGTTGTTTGACAAGGTCCTGCTCCTCGATGTCAGCGGCCGCATCGCCTACTTCGGCACGCCCGTCGGGATGGTCGACTACTTTCGCGAGGCCTGCGCCGACCTCGACATCCCGCACCCGGGCGTCGGCGGAGACATCCCGCTCGGCGCGGACTTTGTGTTCGACGTGCTCGAGACCCCGCTCAGCACGATCGGCGGCGGAGAAACCGGCACCGCCCGCCGCTTTCCCCCGTCCTTCTGGCAGGAGCGCTTTGAAAGCGCGGACCTGATGAACGCCATCGAGCGCGGCGGACACCCGCTCAACCGCTGGAGCGACCCCTATTCCGACGAGCGCCCGCCCCTGCCCCCGAAGCCCAAACCGCGGGTTCGCGCCGCCGTCGCGGTCTTCGCGACCCACTTCCTCCGCACCCTGGTTTCCAAACTGCGGAGCCGCGGCGCGCTCTCCAGCACCCTGCTCGAAGCACCGATCCTCGCCGCGCTCGTCTCCAACACCCTCCGCGCGTCCCCCCAGGGGTCGTATGAATTCACCTCCGCGCTGCACATTCCCGCCTACCTCTTCCTCAGCGCCACGGTCGCCATGTTCCTCGGGCTCACCAACTCCGCCACCGAGATCCTCCGCGACCGCCCGATCCTCCGCCGCGAGCGAAACTGCCAACCCGGCGCCGTCCTCTACATCTCCGCGAAATTCGCCGCGCTCGCCATCGTCTCCGCCGTCCAGTGCATCACCTACATCATCGTCGGCAACCACTTCCTCGAGATCGAGGGCATGATCCCCTACTACTGGCTGTGGATGACGCTCACCGCATGGACCGGCACCGCACTCGCACTCGTCGTTTCCTCCGTCGTTAAAACCGAACGCGCCGCCCTCACGTCCGTCCCGCTGCTGCTCGTGCCGCAGATGCTCCTCGCCGGCGCGCTGGTCCCCTACCGGGAAATGAACCACGGCTTGTTCAAGGACACCAAGGAAACCCGCGAACGCGGCGGCGTTCCGGTCCCCGCGACCATCATGCCGCTGCGCTACGCATACGAAGGCATGGTCGTCTCCCAGGCGGTGCGAAACCCGTTCGAAATCGAACGCATCCGCCTCCAGCGCCGGATCGACAGCTTCAGGAACTCCGACGACTCGAAATCCGCCACCGCCATCGAGCGCTTCGAAATCACCAAGGAAGGCCTGCGCCGCCTGCTCGCGTCCGGTGCGACCAACAAAAAGGAAGCCGCCGAACTCGTCCGCCGGATCCGCCGGCTCTCGCGCTCCGGCAGCCGGATCGAGGTCGAGAGCATCAAGGTCTGGCCGGATGACGAGAAAAACGCGCGCCCGGCATCCGAGTTCTTCGTCAACGAACGCATCGACCTCATCGTGCGGGAGGCGGAAACCTTCCGCAACGACTACCGCAACACCAAGCCCCGCATCGTGTTTCACTCGCTGAAAAAACCGCTCCCGTGGGCCGGCGAAATCGACCTCGACGAAACCACCGCCAGAGTCCGCCCGGGGGAAATCGAAACCCAGAAATACTGCGGCATCATCCTCATCGGCATCATCCTGCTCTGCCTCAGCTTCTCGTCCACCGCCGTCCACATCCAGAACCGCCGCACCCGCTGACCCGCGCCACGCCGCATTGCGGGTTGCACCCACCGGCCGCCGTGCCAAACTCCCCCCATCAAATTCATGACAAGCGAAGAACTCCAGCAAGAGATCGCGGAATCCAGCGGATGGATCCAACAGGTAAAAGACGAAATGGCCCAGATCCTCGTCGGCCAGCAACGCCTCGTCGACCGACTCCTCATCGGCCTCCTCTGCAACGGACACATCCTGCTCGAGGGCGTCCCCGGACTCGCCAAAACCCTCGCGGTCAAGGCGCTCTCCGGCTCGCTCCACGCCACCTTCGCCCGCTTCCAGTTCACTCCGGACCTGCTGCCCGCCGACCTCGTCGGAACCATGGTCTATCACCCGCAGGAAACGAAATTCGAACCCAAACTCGGCCCGATCTTCAACAACCTGATCCTCGCGGATGAAATCAACCGCGCCCCCGCCAAAGTGCAGTCCGCACTGCTCGAGGCCATGCAGGAACGCCAGGTCACCCTCGGCGACCGCTCCTATCAGCTCCCCGAGCCGTTCCTCGTGCTCGCCACCCAGAACCCCATCGACCAGGAGGGAACCTATCAACTCCCCGAGGCCCAGCTCGACCGCTTCCTGCTCAAGGTCACCGTCGGCTACCCCACCAGGGACGAGGAACTCGTCATCCTCGACCGCATGGCCACCTCGACCCCGGCCTACAAAACCAAAACCGTCGCGTCCCCCGAACAGGTGGCCGCATCAAGACACCTCGTCAACTCCGTCTATATCGATCCGGCGGTTAGAAAATACATCGTCCAGCTCATCCACACCACCCGCTTCCCGTCGCTGGTCGACGCCCCGCTCAAGAACATGGTGCGCGCCGGCGCATCCCCGCGCGGCACCATCAACCTCGCCCTCACCGCCCGCGCCCTCGCCTTCATGCACGGCCGCTCGTTCGTCACCCCGCAGGACGTCAAGGACATGGCGCCCGACGTCCTGCGCCACCGCATCCTCCTCACCTACGAGGCCGAAGCCGAGGAAATGACCACCGACGACGTCATCGAACGCATCGTATCCAAGGTTCCCGTGCCGTGAATCCCCCGCGCCCCGCCGCACCACACCCTGCAGGAAATCCCCTCAGTGGATGCGCTGCATTCCGTGCCTACGGGACTTGAATATCCACCTTTCCGGGCCAGACTGATCCCGTGCTGACAGAAGAACAAATCGAGGAAATGATGGCCCGGGTTCGAAAACTCGAGCTCAAGGCGCGCCGGCTCGTGCGCGAATCATTCTCCGGCGAATACCTCTCCTCGTTCCGCGGCCAGGGGCTCGATTTCGACGACTTCCGCGAATACCAGCACGGCGACGAAATCCGCTTCATCGACTGGAACGTCACCGCCCGCATGAACCAGCCGTTCGTCCGCAAGTTCCGCGAGGAACGCGAACTCTCGGTCATCATCGCCGTCGATGTCTCGGGCTCAGCGGACTACGGCAGCGTCGAATACAGCAAACGCGAAATCGCCGCGGAAACCGCCGCCATCCTCGGGTTCTCCGCCCTCAACAACGGCGACAAGGTCGGCCTCGTCATCTTCGCCAACGAACCGATCCTCTTCATCCCGCCGGAAAAAGGCAGCCGCCACCTGCTCCGCATGATCCGGGAAATCCTGGTCGCCAAACCCGACAACCCCGCCACCTCCGTGGCAAACGCCTGTGACTTCCTCGTCCGCACGCTGCGCCGCCGGTCGCTGGTGTTCCTCGTCTCGGACTTCCACTCCGACCCGCTCGACCGACCGCTCGGAAAACTCGCCCGCAAACACGAAACCATCGCCCTGCGCGTCTGCGACCCGCTCGAAACCCGCCTCCCCCGCGCCGGCAAGGTGGTCATGGTCGATCCGGAAACCGGCTTCGAAACACGCATCAATACCGACAACCCCAACCTGCGCATGGGATATCACAAACTCATGACCCGCCAGCACGAGGGCGTCACCAAACTCCTCCACAAACACGGCATCGACCACGCCGACCTCTCAACCTCGGGAGACACCCTGGCGGCCCTCCACCGGCTCCTGAAAAGCCGCAGCCGCAAACGCACCCGTTAGACGCACCCGTTAGGACAAGCGATGGCAGAAACCGCCGACACATACCAACTCCTCGAGCCGGACCCGCCCGCCGACCTGCTGCCCGCCATCGGCGACTGGCCATGGCTGCTGGGAGCCTTGCTGTTAGTGCTGGGGCTCGTCGCCGCGGCCATCTTCATCCAGCTGAGGAAACGCATCCTCCCCGACCCCAACGCACACCGTGCGGCGGCGAAAGCCAGGGCGCTGGCCGCCCTCGACGCATGCGATCTCCCCGCCGCCCGGGAAACCGCCATCCGGGCGTCGCTCATCATCCGCTCCTACCTCGCGGACGCCTGCGCCGAACCCGCGCTCTTCGAAACCCACGAGGAATTCAACGCCCGCCACGACGCACTCGCCCCACTCTCGGATGACGCGAAACTCGCCGCCGCGCAGTTCTTCGCCAAACTCGCCGCGATGAAATACGACCGGGATTCGCCCGCGGCGGACCCCCGCGGAATCATCGCGGAATCACGAACATTGTTAGACACCCTGCACCGGGGATTCATCTGATGAACGCCCTCTTCGAACACCTCAGGCTCGCCTCGCCGTCATGGCTGCTGCTGCTGCTGCCGGCCATCGCCATGCTCTTCCTGCGCCGCCGCCGCGGAGCGGAGGCCGCCGTCGTGTTTCCCAACCTGTCGGTGCTCGTCAGCCTCGGCGGCAAAACCCGCTCGACGGCCGGCAACATCGGCATCCCGCTCGCCTACACCGCACTGATCCTCGCGATCACCGCCATGGCCCGCCCGGTCTGGCGCCAGCAGTTCCACTCGAGAACCGCATCGGGAATCGACATCATGATCGCCCTCGATGTCTCGCTCTCGATGGACATCGACGATTTTGTCAGAAACGGACGCCGCGCCCGCCGCATCGATGTCGCGAAAATGGTCGTCGACGACTTCATCAAATGGCGGCCGGACGACCGCATGGGACTCGTCGTCTTCGCCGGTCGCCCGCGTGACGCCAGCCCGGTCACCCTCGACCACGACTGGCTGCGCAATGCGCTCTCGCTCGTCCAGCTCAACGACCCGCAAAACCTCGGCTCCGTGCAGGAACAAGGCACCGCCATCGGCTCCGCCATCGCCGCGGCATCCTCCCGGCTCGATGCCCGCGACGCGAAAAGCAAGATCATCGTGCTCATCACCGACGGCGCGAGCAACTCCGGCAAGATCTCCCCGGTCGAGGCGGCCGAACTCGCCCGCACGCTCGGCATCAAGATCTACACCATCGCCATCGGCACCACCAAGGGCCGGGTGAAACGCAACATCATGCGCTTCCCCTATCAGGAGTTCGACCTGCCGACGCTGCGGCGGATTTCCTCGCTAACCAACGCCGAGCACTACTGGGCCCAGGACCTCGAATCCCTCCGCGCCACCTTCCAGACCATCGACCAGCTCGAGAAAACGGATGCGAAACGCTACACCGTGATCGAGGATGTCGAGCTGTTTCCCCATGTCCTCGGCGCGAGCCTGCTCGCCGCCCTCGCCGCCGCCACCCTGCTGTCACTTCGCCCGCCGCCTTCACCATGAACTTCTCCCAACCCGGATGGCTGATCCTGCTGGTCCTGTTGCCGATGCTCGGCGCGGGTGCGGTCGCTGGCGCCCGCCTGCGGCGCAGGCAGTGGTCGGAATTCACCGCGCCCCGGCTGCGGCCGTCGCTGCTCAGGCTGGCCGCCGGATTCCCCCGCTGGCTCGGCCTCGTCCTGGTGCTGGCGGCCTGCGCCACCCTGATCATCGGCCTCGCACGACCGCAGGGCGACAACGGCACGACCAAGGAGAAATCCCTCGGCAGAAACGTGCTCGTCGCGCTCGACCTCTCCCGCAGCATGCGGGTGGAAGACGTCAGCCCGGACCGGCTTTCACTCGGCAAACTCGTCATCTACGAAATGCTCGAGGCCATGCCGAACGAGCGCATCGGGCTCATCGGGTTCGCCGGAAATGCCTACACCTACGCCCCGCTCACCATCGACCACCAGGCCGTGCGTGAAACCGTCGAGCAGATCGACGAAACCTGGGCGCCGGTCGGCGGATCGAACCTCTCGTCCGCGGTCAAACTCGCCATCGAAACCTTCGAGGAAACCGGCCAGAAAAACAACGCGCTCGTCATCATCAGCGATGGCGAAGAACACCGCGGCAACCTCGACGACATGGTCGCCCAGGCGGAGCGCTCCGGTGTCTACATCCTCGCAGTCGGCGTCGGCACCGAAGATGGCGACTACGTCCCGAATCCCGAAATGCCGGGTGGCCGCATGGTCGACTCCAACGGCAAGCACGTCATCAGCCGGCTCCAGCCGGACGTCATGAAACAACTCGCCAGCGAAACCAAGGGCCGCTACGCGCTCGCCGGATCCGGCGTGGATATCCCGGTGATGATCAAGAGCGCCATCCGCGACCTGGACGCCTTTGAAATCGAGGGCCGGGAGCGGCTGGTTTACATCGAGTTCTATCAGTGGATCCTGCTGCCTGGCATCCTCCTGCTGATGATGTCCATATTCTTCTCCACCCGCTGGCGGGGCATCACGACGACCGCCGTCGTTAGCATGCTGGCCTTCTTCCCGTGCACCACCGCGGCGGACCCCGTGGGCCGCGCCAGGGAGGCCTTTGTCGAGGGCCGCTACGAGGAGGCGAGGGATTTGTATGCCGCGCTCGCCGAGGACACCCGGCTTGGCGACCGGCGCGCGACCTTCCGTCTCGGCCAGGCGAGTGCCGCCAGCCGGGCCGGCGATTTCAAGCACGCGCGCACCGCGTTCAGCGACGCGCTGCTCTCGACAAAGACCGGCGTCCGGGCCAGCGCGCACTCGGGCATGGGCTTCAGCCTGTTTCAGATCGGCTGGAAGATCCTGTCCGGCGAGCCCTACCCCGCCAGCACCGATGACCTTCCGAACCTCGAGCACTTCGATGAACTCGTGAAAAAGCGCTTCGATGAAATTCTTTCCGCCGGTGAAGACGACTCGCCCCCCGCCAATGGCTCGTCCGCCTTCAAGGCGCTGATCTCCAACTGGACGGATGCCGTCCGCCACTTCGACTCGAGCCTCGGCTATTTGCCAAACTCGCAGGAAGCACGGCACAACCGGACCCTCACCCTCACCTACCTCCGCCGCCTGAACGAGTTGCTCCGCGAGGAACAGGAGTCGACAAAACAATCGATCCAGCCCGAATCACCGGAAGATCAGGGCGACCAGCAGGAAAATCCCCCGCCCAGCGACGGCGAGGGCGACGGCGAAAAGGAACCCGATGAACCCGGCGAAGGACCGCCGGACCCCGACAAACAAGGTGGAAACGGCGACCAGGAATCCGACCAGGACCCGGGCAACCAGCCCCGCCAGAATGAGGATGAGCAATCCGCCGATGACGAGGGCAACGAGGAACAGGAAGAGGGGGGAAACGAAAATGGCGAACCGGAAACCCCGGAAGAACGCGCCCGCCGAATCCTCGAGGAAAGCTCCGACCGGGAAAAGGGACCGCTCACTCCCGGACGCATCGAATTTCGCAATCCTGAGAAAGACTGGTAAACTCGCCCTGATTTCAATAGCAACACACCGCAGCGCCCAGATGAATTTCCGTCACGAATTCCGCCACCTCGCCGTCCTGCTCATCGCATGGGCGGGCCTGATGGCATGCGCCGCCGGCCAGATCAGCGCGGAACTCTCCACCCGCTTTCTGGCCCGGGGCGAAAAAGCCCTGCTCGAAATCTCGCTGCCCGGAAATCAGGCATCGGAATACCCGCGGATCCCCCAGGTCAAGGGAGTGACCATCACGCCCGCCAGCACGCGTCCGCAAACCCGCATCGGCTACGGCAGAAGACCCCTGTATGTCTTCGAATACTTCGTCTCGAGCTACGAAACCGGTCCGCACACGCTGCCCTCGTTCGAGGTCTCGTCAAACGGCGTCACCCGGCGCACCGAACCGATCGAGTTCAGCGTGTTCAACCCCGACACCCTCGTCTGGTCGACCGCCACCTTCGGGTCCACCACCGTCCGCTACGCGACCACCTTCCGCGTGCTCGACGAGACGCCCTACGCCGGCGAGAGCACCCCGGTGGAAATCAAATTGTTCGTCCCCCGGGACTTGTTCGTCGAGGACTGGGGAATCCCGGATTTCGAACGGGACGGCATGAATGTCTGGCGTTTCCAGCCATCCCCGCTACGCGGCCGCGTGAACCTGCTCGGCATGCCCTACGTGTCGATTTCCTACCCCAGCACGCTCACCGCCCATCGCACCGGCAAGGTCTCGCTCGGGCCGGCGAAAATCCGCCTGATTTCCACCGAAGTCGTCATGCGTGACATGCTCCGGCGCGTGTCGAGCGAGGCAAACGTGGTCGTCCCGCGCATCGAACTCGACGCACTCCCCCTGCCTCCGGGCGCGCCCGAGGGGTTTGACAACGCGATCGGTTCGTTTCACCTCGCGGTGTCCAGCTCGACCACCGAGGTCCACGAGGGCGACCCGATCGCCGTCGACATCTCGATCAGCGGCAGCGGCAACCTCAACACCCTGAAACCGCCGCAACCGGTCAACCCGGATGGCTGGAAACTCTACGACGCCACCCAGGAACAACGCGGGGACGAACGCCGCCAACTCACGGGCACCACCGTCTTTCACCAGTTCATGCGGCCGCTCGAACTCAAGACGGAGATCCCGCCGTTCCGCTTCGTCTTTTTTGACCCCAAACTGGAAGCCTATCAGACATTGACCAGTGCGGCCATTCCCTTGCAGATGACACCGGTCAGCCCGACGGCGGCCCCACCCGTCGCGCCACCCCAGTCGCTGCCGGTCCCGGTGGAACGCATGACCGACATCCTCGGCTTGATCGACACGCAACAACTCACCACCACCAACGGCTCGCGCATCCCGGCCTGGTCCGGTCACCTGCTCGCCGCCCTGGTCGCCCTCGGGCTGGTCGGCAAGGCACTCTGGATGCGCCACGGCCACAAATTCCGCAGGGATTCCACGGTGAGGGAACGCCAATCCGAACTCCGCCGGCTTTCCTCCCAGACGGCCGACGACCGCAGTTTCCTGGTCTCCGTGGGAGCGTTCATCGAACGCTGGTTCGGCGATACGACCGACGAACGCCTGCTGGAAATCCTCAACGAACGCGACACCCGGTGTTTCAGGAAAGACGCAAGCACCGACGGCATCCTCGACAGCGATCGCCGCAGGACCATCCTCAAGACCCTGCGCAAGGCGGCCTCCGTCTGGACCCTCGGCTTCCTCATCGTCTGCACCCCGACCGCAGCCCGTGCCGATGACGGCGCCGACGACCTCGCCACCCTTGCGCACGAGGCCTACCTCTCCGCGCGCTATGACGATGCGATCACCCTCTGGCTCGATGCCGGACCATACGAATCCCTCTCCGCAGACACCCTCTACAACATCGGCAACGCCTGCTACCGGCTCGGCTCCCCGGGATACGCCGCCCTCTACTACCGGCGCGCTCTGGCCCGCGCACCGGGCCACCAGGAGTCCCTCCAGAACGTCCGTTTCATCGAGCGAAAACACGGCTCGATCACCGTCCACCGCCCGGAATATCAGGACGCCATCGCACTCGTCCCGCTCCCGGTCTGGAAAGGCGCGCTGTGGTCCGGATTGTGGGCCAGCGTGATCGCCGCGCTGGTATTCCCCGCCACCCTCACCGGAGCGCGCGCGCGCACCCTCGCCGTCGTCGCCCTCGCAATCGGCCCGCTGGTGGCGGCGACCGGTGCCCTCGGTTGTTACTATTTCCCCGATGACTCGAAGTTCTCCCCGGTGGAAAACCAGGTCGTCATCGTCGGCGAGGATGCCGTCCTCCACACCGACGCCGCCCGCACGTCCCCGGAAATCATCGACGCCCCGCCCGGATCGGTCGCGCAAATCATCAGGAAATCCGGCCGCTGGGCATACATCGGCTTCGCCTCCAAAACCCGTGGCTGGATCCCGCTCGGAAAAATCGAGCCGATCAACCCGGACAGCCAGCCGCAGCCACCGAAGATCGACAAGCCGAAGGCCACCGAGAAATCCGCCTGAGATCCGCGCTCAGCGGATCATCGCCTGCCTGCTCACGCACCGGCCGATGGATCGTAGTCCTTCGGCGCCCTCACGACCTTCTCCACCGTGTGTTTGGAGACGATGTTGCCGCCGCTCGACCGTCCCTTGATGCCAAACTCCGCGAAGTGCAGCGGACGGATCAGGTTTCTCAACCGCAACGCCGGCTTCATGTGCACCAGAACCATCTGCGCGGAGCTTTCCTCGTTGCTCGAGTGCACCGCAAAATACAGCACCCGGGAATTCGGTTTCCCTTTTGTCAGCACATACTCCTTGTCGCGCGTGACGCCCCCCACCGTGAACCGCTTCGCCATCACCGGACCGTCGCGACCGTCGCGATAGATCATCGAGTAGATCAAATCCTCGTCCCTCCTGAACAGCGCGACCCGCAGCGGGCGCTGACCGACGAACACCTTATCCGCGACCTTCACGACCTTCATCTTGCCGTCGTTGCTGAACACGATGATGTCATCCAGCGTGGAACACTTGCCGATCGGATCGCCCTCCTTCTTCAGCCCGTATCCGACAAAGCCGTTCTTCGCATCCAGATAGAGAGTCTCCGTCGCCGCGACCACCTGGGTGCGGTCCACCCGGTCGAAGGTCGCGATCTCGGTCTTGCGCTCCCGCCCCTTGCCATACTTCTTCGCCAGCTCCTCATACCACCGGATCGTGTAGCGGGTGAGGTTGCGCAGGTTCTTCTCGGTCTCGGCGATCGCGTCCTCCAGCCCCCTGATCTCCTCGTCCGCCTTGAACGAGTCGAACTTCGAGATCCGCTTGATCTTGATCTCGGTCAGACGGACGATGTCGTCCTCGGTGACCTCCCGCTTGAGCAGCTTCTTGAACGGCTCCAGCCCGTCATCAATCGCCTTGATCACCGCCTCCCACGTCTCGCATTCCTCAATGTCCCGGTAAATCCGGTTCTCGATGAATATCTTCTCCAGCGAGCTGAAATGCCACTTCTCGCCCAGCTCCCGGAGCCGGATTTCCAACTCTAGCTTCAGCAGCTCCCGCGTCATGTCCGCGGTGGTCTTCAGAATCTCGGTCACCCCCATGAACTGCGGCTTGCCGTCGATGATCACACAGGAGTTCGGCGAAATCGTCACCTCGCAGTCGCTGAACGCAAACAGCGCATCACGCGTCATTTCCGCGTCCACCCCACTCGGCAGGTGCACCAGAATGTCCGCGCTGGCCGCCGTGTTGTCCTCGATCCGCGAGATCTTGATCTTGCCCTTGTCCGCCGCCGCCACAATCGAATCCATCACCCCGCCGGTCGTCGTGCCATACGGGATCTCGGTGATCCGCAGCAGCGTCTTTTTCTCGACTGTGACCCGCGCCCGCACCCTCACCTTGCCACCCCGCAGCCCGTCCTTGTAATCCGTCGCGTCCATCAGACCCGCCGTCGGGAAATCCGGCACCAACTCGAATGGCTGCTTCCTCAGCGCCGCGATCGAGGCATCGATCAGCTCCAGGAAATTGTGCGGCAGCACCTTGCACGCCAGCCCCACCGCGATGCCCTCCACCCCCTGCGCCAGCAGCAGCGGAAACTTCACCGGCAGCGTTTCCGGCTCCTTGCGACGCCCGTCGTAACTCGGCAGCCAGCGGGTCGTCTTCGGGTTGAACAGCACGTCCCTGGCAAACTTCGTCAGCCTCGCCTCAATGTATCGCGGAGCCGCCGCGCCATCCCCCGTCAGCGTGTTGCCCCAGTTCCCCTGGGTGTCGATCAACAGGTCCTTCTGACCCAGCTGCACGATCGCCGCACTGATCGACGCATCGCCGTGCGGGTGGTAGTTCATCGTGTTTCCCACAATCCCCGCCACCTTGTTGTAGCGCCCGTCATCCAGCTCGTCCATCGAGTGCATGATCCGCCGCTGCACCGGCTTCAATCCATCGGCCAAATGCGGCACCGCCCGCTCCAGAATCACGTAACTCGCGTAATCCAGGAAATAGTCGGAATACATCCCTCCGAGCGAAGCGTGGTGGTCCGGGTCGTGAGTCATCGTGGGGAAATGCTTAATGGTCCCAAACGAACCGCGCAAGCACCAGCTTTGGCAGCGCCTTCAAAGATGCCCCCCGCAATAAAAAAACGGCGGCCCCACACCATGGGAACCGCCGTTTCTTGAAAAATTGCCAACGCTCAGTGCGAGCAGCCGCAGCCACCACCACCGCCGCCGCCACAGCAACCGCCATTCGATCCTTCGAGCTCCTCGCTCGTCGGCATCCGGCCGAGTTCGAGCGTCTTGCCCACATACTTGCCGATCATGCGCTGCAGCCCTTCGAGCTCCTGCTGAGCCTCGAGAAACAACCGTGCGGTGTCGTTTTCCAGCAGCGCCTCACGCGCGTCCTCAAACTCCTTGATCTCCTCCTGCCCCAACTGAATGCCGGAATGCTGCTTGTTGTGCAGCTCCTCGCCACGCTCGTGCACGCTTTGATACTGGAGCTTCGCGGCATCGTCATTCAGGAACGCTTCCACCTGCTTTTGCAGCGCGATGAATGTCGAATCTTCGGCAATGGCCGAACAAAGCTCCTTGGTCTTGGCTATCACAGCGGATGAGTCGTCGGAAATGGACATGAGCGGTGACTAACGCCAGATGCCCCCCAATGCAACGGCATTTTCACAACTGCCCCGCCCAAACCGGGGAACAAATGCGTGACACACCACTTCCACCCGGCTTTCCTAGCCTCTGCCCCCAAATCACCAATGTCACTACCTCCTCTAAAAGACGGTATCCGTTCCCATGTCCGGATCGATTTCTACGGAAACGTTCACAAACGCCTCCGCGGAACCGACGCAGACAAACGATACGCCACGGAAGTCGAGGTGCTCAAGGTCCTCGAAGAACGCGGCTGCCCATACGTCCCCAAACTGCTCGAAGAACACCCGGAAGAACTCTACTTCGTCTCCACCAACTGCGGCAAACCCGCCACCCAGATCTCCAAAAAGAAGTCGGACAAGCTCTTCGCCAAACTCGAACGCGATTACGGCATCCGCCACCTCGACGCAGAACCCAGAAACATCACCTACTCCGACAAACTCGGATGCTTCTGCATCATTGATTTCGAACTCGCCGAAGTCCTCCCCCCGCCACCAGGGCTCAAACTTCCCGCAAAGCCCAACCCGTAATCCCCAACCCTCGTGCCCAACGTCTCCATCCTAGAATGGGCGGCCCTCACCCACAGCGGCACCCGGAAAGAACGCAACGACGACTCGCTCATTGCGTTTGCCTCCAATCCGGCCGGGGCAAGAAAACTCCCGCTCGAAGGAACCAAATCCCTCGCTGAAAACGACCTCGTCTTCGCCGTCTCCGATGGCGTCGGCGGCGGCAACGCCGGCGATCTCGCATCCTCCCTGCTGCTCAAACGCATGGCGGAAATCATCCCGGAAACCTTCAAAATCGCCGCCTCGGGATTCTACCCGGACTGCCTCGACCACCTCTCCGGCGCGATCGACTCCGTCCACAAACACCTCAACCTCGCCGCCGAGGAATCCGGCACCCACGGCATGGGCGCCACCGTCGCCCTCGCATGGTTCACCCCGGAAAACCTCTACGTCTGCAACGTCGGCGACTCCCGCGTCTACGCCTGCCGGAACGGCGAACTCAAACAATTGTCCCGGGACCACACCTCCGCATGGGCCCAGTGGAAACGCGGCGAAATCTCCGAAATCGAATACCGCACCCACCCGCGCCGCTCCGCCCTCTACGAAGTCATCGGCGGCGATCACCAGATGATCAGCCCCGAACTCCTCGCCTTCCCGTATCAACCCGGAGACCGCTTCCTGGTCTGCTCGGACGGCCTGATCGACGGCGTCTGGGAACGCCACATCCGCGACGCCCTCTGCAACGGATCATCACCCCGCCAAACCACCGAAATCCTCCTCAAACGCTCGGTCTCGAATGCCGGCATCGACGATACCACCCTCATCACCATTCACGTCACCCGGGAACCCGACGACCCCGCCGCCCCGGCCAGCGAAAAATAAAAATACTGGCATTTGGCACACATTCTGCATATCAAGCCCCGGGGCGTTCCGCCCCAGCCAAACCCATCGTCGTCCGCAGGGACTTCTCACTAAAACCAACGAAAATACGACCAAACATGTCCAAATACAAACTGGAATACATCTGGCTCGACGGCTACACACCCGTCCCCAACCTCCGCAGCAAGACCAAGATCGAGGCCTTCGACAGCTTCCCGACTCTTGAAGATCTGCCCATGTGGGGTTTCGACGGTTCGTCAACCGAGCAAGCCGAAGGCAGAAGCTCTGACTGCATGCTCAAGCCCGTCGCCGTCTTCCCGGACAGCACCCGCATCAACGGCGCCCTCGTGATGTGCGAGGTCCTCATGCCCGACGGCACCCCGCACCCCTCCAACAGCCGCGCCACCATCCTCGATGATCCGGATGCATGGTTTGGCTTCGAACAGGAATACTTCCTCTTTGAACACGGCAAGCCCCTCGGCTTCCCGTCCGACGGCTTCCCCGGCCCCCAAGGCGAATACTACTGCGGCGTCGGCAACAAAGCCGTCGGCCACATCGCACGCCAGATCGTCGAAGAACACCTCGACCTCTGCCTCGACGCCGGCATCAACCACGAAGGCATCAACGCCGAAGTGGCCAAAGGCCAGTGGGAATTCCAAATCTTCGGCAAAGGCTCCAAAAAAGCCGCTGACCAGATCTGGGTCGCCCGCTACATCCTCCAGCGCCTCTGCGAACAATACGGCATCGACGTGGAATACCACTGCAAGCCCATCCGCGGCGACTGGAACGGCTCCGGCATGCACGCCAACTTCTCCACCAAATACCTGCGCGAAGTCGGTGGCAAAGAATACTTCGAAAAACTCATGGCCGCATTCCAGGAAAACATGGAAGAGCACATCGCCGTCTACGGCCCGGACAACCACATGCGTCTGACCGGTCTCCACGAGACCCAGTCCATCGACAAGTTCACCTACGGCATCGCCGACCGCGGATCCTCCATCCGGGTTCCCCACAGCTTCGTCAAAGACGACCTCTACAAGGGCTACCTCGAAGACCGCCGTCCGAACTCCCAGGGCGACCCCTACCAGATCGCCTCGCGGATCCTCAAGACCATCTCCGAAGTTCCGACCGCCTGAGTCGCGAACCGCGGGATCTCTTGATCCAAACTTCAAAGCCGCTCCCCGATCCCCGGGGCGCGGCTTTTTTTTGGTGCGCCCCGCCGGACGGCGGTGCCACGAGGACGACGGGGGCACGAAAAATCCCCGCCTCCTTGCGGAAGCGGGGATGTTGTAAGTCAATGGAGACCCGGCGATTAGCCCTTAGGAGGCGGAGCCGTTCTGGATCACTTCCAGGAAGCTTTGCGGGTCAAGCGCGGCACCACCGATCAGCGCACCGTCGATGTCCGGGCAGGCCATCAGCTCGGCCGCATTGCCGGGCTTCACGCTGCCGCCATACTGGATGCGGATCTTGGACGAGACATCCTCGCCATAGAGGTCCTTGAGCACGGAGCGCACAAACGCGTGCGTGTCCTGAGCCTGTTCGGAGGTGGCGGTCACGCCGGTGCCGATCGCCCAGACCGGCTCGTAGGCAACCACGGTCTCGAGCATGTCCTTTTCGGACACCCCCTTGAGGCCTTCGGTCACTTGAGTGCGGAGCACTTTCTCCAGGTTGCCGCTTTCGCGTTCCTCGAGGGTTTCACCGATGCAGAAGATCGGCTTCAGGTTCGCTTCACGCGCCTTCTTGATCTTGGCGTTGATCACTTCGTCGGTCTCACCATAGATCGAGCGGCGCTCGCTGTGGCCGATGATCACGTAGTGAACGAAAAACTCGCGCAGCATCAGCACGCTCACCTCACCGGTGTAGGCACCCGCGTCATACTGCGAGCAGTTCTGCGCGGCGATCTGCACTTGCGAATTCGTTCCCAGCGCCTCGACGAGCTTGGCAAGCGAAACGAACGGCGGTGCGATCACCATTTCGGAATTCACGCTCTGGCCCTGGATCTTGGAAAGGAAACTCTTCACGAAGTCCTCCGTCTCGGAGGGCCCCTTGTTCATCTTCCAGTTGGCGGCGAAAATCAGTTTGCGGTTCATGTTGGTATCTTCGTGTTAGGACTAAACGTTGGGTTAGATATCAGAAATGGCGTCCACCCCCGGGAGGACCTTGCCTTCCAGGAATTCAAGACTCGCCCCACCACCGGTGGAACAATGGGTGACTTTGGATGCGACTCCGAACTTTTTCGCAGCGGTCGCGGTGTCACCACCACCAACCACCGTCACGGCACCGGACTCGGTCGCCGTGGCGATCGCCGCAGCCATGCACTTGGTTCCTTCGGCAAAGGCGTCAAACTCGAACACACCCGCCGGACCATTCCAGATGATGGTCCGCGAACGTGTGATCACGTCGGTGAAAAGCTTGTTGGTTTCCGCACCCACGTCCAAACCGAGGCATCCGGCGGGAATCGAATCGGTGGCGAGCGAAACCTTGGCGTCCGGAGCAAATCCGTCGCCGCAGACGAAGTCCACCGGAAGGTGGATGTTCACGCCCTTGGCTTTCGCCTTCTCCATCAGCTCGGGAACCATCTTGGAGCCTTCCTCGTCAAACAGGCTGGAGCCGATCTCCATGCCCTTGATCACCTTGAGGAACGTGAAGGCCATGCCGCCGCCGACGATGATGTCGTCGGCCTTGTCGATCAGGTTGTTGATGAGCGGGATCTTGTCGGCGATCTTGGCACCACCGAGGATCGCGAGCAGCGGACGCTCGGGGCTCTCCAGCACCTTGCCGAAGGCCTTGATCTCGGCGTCCATCAGGAAACCGGCGGCCTTCTGCGGAAGATCCACGCCGACCATCGAGCTGTGCGCGCGGTGGGCGGTGCCGAATGCGTCGTTCACAAACACGTCGCCGAGCTTGGTGAGGCTTGCGCGGAAGGCATCCACCTTCGCCGGATCAGCGGCGATCTTCTCGCCGTCATCACCCTTGGCCTTGCCTTCTTCCTCGATGTGGAAGCGCAGGTTTTCGAGCAGCACCACATCGCCGGGCTGCAGCTTGTCGGCGGCACAGGCGGCTTCGACTTCCGGGCCCACGCAGTCGGGCAGGAAGGTCACCGGCTTGGAAAGCAGGCTGGAGAGTTCGTCAGCCACGGGTTTGAGCGAAAATTCCTCAACAACCGCGCCGTTCGGACGTCCGAGGTGGGACATCAGCACCACCGATGCACCGCTTTCGAGGGCATACTTGATGGTCGGGAGGGCGGCGACAATGCGCTGGTTATTGGTGATGGCGCCAGTCGCTTTGTCACGGGGAACATTGAAATCCACGCGAATAAGCACGCGCTTGCCGGAAAGATCGAGGTCTTTGATGGATAGCTTTGCCATGAGGCGGCAACCCAGCCTTACCGCCGCCCCGCTGTCAAGCCATGGCTGGTGCCGCATTTCCTGATTTTCCACGCGGATTCACTCATTCGGAAACGGCGCCAGACGAAAGCGCGAGTTCTGCTTTCGCAATTGCGAATCCTCTGGCGAATAATTGATCGCCTTGGCCGACCACTGGAGCGCGCCCTCGCGGTTTCCGCGGCTGAATTCGATCTCCGCCCGGGTGTCCAGATAGGCCGCCTGATAGGGATACTCCTGCAAGGCCACCGTCAGGATCGCCTCGGCCTCGTCCAGCCGCCGGGCGGCCCGGGAGGCAAACCATGCCGCGGTGTTCAGCGTGTTGTCGCATTCCGGATAGAGCGCGATCACCTCGGACATCCGCCCCCAGGTTTCCTCGAAAAACCGGTCATGGTCGTCCATCAACCCCGCCTTCCGCAAGGCCGGGAAAAAGTAGTCCGCCAGATCACCCGAGGTGATCGAATCCCGGTGCCTCGCCACCAGCAGTTCCCGCGCCGCCTCGTAATCGTCGTCCGCCAGATCCAGCGCCTTCGCCAGATCCGCCAGCATCCGCTGCCTGCCGAGGATCAGGATCTCGCTCATGCTCAGCGAGGCATCCGCATACAACAACGCCAGCGCCTCCGCGGTGGATGCCGCCGCCTGCCAGTCTCCCCGCTCCAGCAGCACCTCGGAATGCAACCGGAGCGCGCTTGTCAGATTCTCGGAATCCGGCTCCGCAAGGCAGCACGCCCGGAACCACCACCGCGCGGCCCGCTCATAGTCTTCGCCGAAGGTGTATCCTCCGCCCACCCGCAACGCCTCATCCGGGTCACCGAGGGCGTAAACCTCCGCCCAACGGTCATGCTCCCGCGCCTCATCTTCCTTCCCGGCCTTCCTCAGGGCACCCGCCACATACGCGTGCAGGTGCGCGCTGGGTTCATTCCCTTTCGCTTCGATCTCCGTCATCACTTCCTGCAAAATATCCGCGGCTTCCTGCCACCGGCCGGCCCCGGACAACTCGACGATCCGCTGCCTCCACGAGATCTGCTTGCGCTCCTGCTCATTGAGCAAATCAAACGCCCGCAGGCTGTTCCGCAGGTCTCCCGCACGAATCGACAGCGATGAAACCCGCGCCGCCAGTTTCGGCTTTTCCTCCTCATCCGCGGCATCCACCGCCTGCCAGATCCGCTTCATCCACTTCTCCCTCAGTCGCTGCGGATCCCCACCCACGTCAAACAAGGCAAGCATCACGTCCAAACGCTCGACCCTGCCCGTTTCCGGCGAAATTTCCTCCAGCCACTTCCACCACGTCCGCGGCTGGTCCTGGTCACCGAAGGCCGCAACCAGCAACTCGTCCCACAAGCGCTCCTCATCACCCGCCCACTCCAGGCCCACCCTGCGTGCGAGCCGCGGCGAACTGCTCGACCTCCCGTCGCCGAAAAACCGCCCCATCAACTCGATGAACATGTTGATGTCATCCTCCGCGAGCTTCTTCAGCGGCGCGGCAAAGGCCTCGTATGCCTCGTCATCCAGCCCTCTCCTCTCCAGGAAACTCGCCATCATCACCAGTGCGTCCCCTGCTCCGATCAACTCGCGCCTCTCGATCAGGCCATCCCCGCCCAGCTCATCCTCGACCAGCGCCTTGAACCGCCGCTCCACCCACGTGGCGTAGTCCGGTTTCACCACATCCAGCTCCAACGCCGCCATCGCCTCGGGAATCCGCTCGAGCGCCTCAAAGTAAATAAACGCACTGTATGGCGTCAGCTTCGGAATCGCATCCTCCACCGCCTTCGTCTCACCCAGCAGCATCAGCGCCAGCGCCGCATCCACATCGTTGCCAACCTTTTTCAGCAGCGTGTCCAGATCCCGCCCGGACATCGGATCACCCTGCCACCGGCTTGCCGCCAGCTTCGCATAAACCACGGCGTCCTCGCTGGAAAGATCCGCCGCCACCCGCTTCATCCACGGCACCGGATCGCCAGCCAGAGCGGCCATCACCGCCGCCACCTCAAACTCCCCGGCCTTCTCCGCCAACTTGCCCGCCTCATCCAGATTCCCGCAAACCCGCTGCATCGCCAGCTGCCAGTCCGTCGACTCGCCGCTGTCAACCGCCCTGGCCCGCTCAAGCTCCTCGTCCAGCGCCCCCCGCACCCGGTGAAAGTCCGCCAAGGCCAGCAATCCCTCCGCACTCGCCGGCCCCATCTCCAAAAACTCCCGCGCCTCGTCCTCATCCCCCCGCGACAAACTGCCCCGGGCCGCCCGCTTCGCAATCGCGTTCATCAAGGGCTGCAACCTCGCCCGAAACTCCACCTCGTCCTCCATTTCAAACAACCTCAGCATCTGCCGCCACGCCCGCTTGCCCTGCAACTTGCCCAGCAGGCTCACTTTCTCGGAAGTCGACGCCTTCAAATACCGCTCCACCAGCTGCGCCACCTCCGGATCCGTCTTCGGCGTGATGAACAAACGGATCTTGCGCGCCAACTCCCTCGCCCGAAACGCCCGCTCGGGATCATCCGAGGCCGCCGCCTCCTTCAACAACGGCAGCGCCCGGTCACCCATCGCCCACAACTTCCCGCTCGCATCCTCCCTCACCCGGAAACTCTCGTCGGACAGCCCGCGCACCAGCACCTCCGGATCCTCCGCCGCGGGACCGTCATCCCCCGCCAATCCCCCGGCAGGGGCGGCCATCACAACGGCCCCAATGCAACACACCAGTGAAAGTCGGAGATTCATGTGCTCTCTACATTCGTAAAATTCCCCCCGGATTCAACCCGAATCCTCGCCCGTCAGCCATCATGAAAAACGGGCCGCCTGTTCGCAAACAGACGACCCGCTCAAAATCGTTGGAAAACGATCGAAGAAAATCAGTCTTCCTTCTTCTCGTCAGCCGCTTCAGCAGCTTCTTCCTTCACTTCCGGTGCCGCTTCAGCAGCCTCTTCCTTCACTTCCGGCGCGGCTTCCACAGCCGCTTCCTTCACCTCGGGAGTCTCGACCACGGCCGCTGCCTCCACCTTCTCCTCAGCAGCCTTCTTCGCGGCGGCTTTCTTGGCAGGGGCCTTCTTGGCGGCTTTCTTGGCGGCTTTTTTCGCCACCTTTTTCTTGGCCGGAGCCTCCTTCTTCGGAGTGCTCTTCTTGGCGATTCCTTCCAGTTTCGCCTGCTCCTTCTTGCGCTTCAGATAATCGGCGCGACGGCGGCGTTTGATGATTTTGTTCTTTTGTTGGCCCATGATTGCTGCCCACTGGCTAGGTGGTGCGGCACGCGGGATCAAGGGAAAATCACTTCATATCCACTCATCCTTGCGTTTCGCAATCGACAAAACCCCTCTAACCACTTCAAGATTCCCGCCTATGGCAGGTCTCATCATCGCTCCACGCGCCCGTCTTTTCCACGGCCACGAATGGGTTTACTCATCCGAAATCAAGAAAACATTCGGAAATCCGCAGCCCGGAGACATCGTGACCCTCAAGGATTTCCGCGACCGCCCGCTTGGCTCCGCAATCTACAACCCCCAATCCCAGATCGTCGCCCGCCGCTTCTCTCGCCGCAAGCAGGACCTCGACAAGGACTTCTTCATCCGCCGCATCCGCCAGTCCGCCGACCACCGCCGCCACATCGGCATCGACCCCGACCTCTGCCGCCTCGTCTGGTCCGAATCCGACGGCATCCCGGGCCTCATCATCGACCGCTACGGCGACCACCTCTCGGTCCAGACGCTCACCCTCGCGATGGACATGCGCAAAGACGTCATCCGCGATGCCCTCGTCGACCTCTTCGACCCCCTCTCCATCGTGCTCCGCAACGACTCGCCCTTCCGCAAGGCCGAAGGCATGGAGCCCGGCATCGAAATGCTCCACGGCATCAACCCGGAAACATTCACCGTGTTCGCCAACGGCATCGAATTCGAAATCGACCTCTTCGACGGCCAGAAAACCGGCCTCTACCTCGACCAACTCCAATCCCACGCCGAAGTCGCCGCCCTCGCCAAAGGCAAACGCGTGCTCGACTGCTTCACCAACCAGGGCGGCTTCGCCCTCGCCTGCGCCAAGGCCGGCGCCGAATCCGTCACCGCCGTCGACATCTCCGCCACCGCCTGCGCCGCCGCCCGCCGCAATGCCGAACTCAACCGGCTCGACATCGAAGTCATCGAGGAAAACGTCTTCGACTTCCTCAAGAAGGCCACCCCGGACTACGACCTCATCATCCTCGATCCACCCAGCTTCACCCGCAACAAGAAGACCCTCAACGACGCCATGCGCGGCTACAAGGAGATCCACCTCCGCGCCCTCAAACTCCTCGAGAAAAACGGCATCCTCTCCAGCTTCTGCTGCTCCCACCACGCATCCCGCGAGATGTTCCTCAACAACCTCGCCGCCGCTTCAGTCGACGCCAAAAAGACCACCCGCCTCGTCGCCGAGCACGCCCAGCGCCCGGACCACCCGGTGCTCATCACCCTGCCGGAAACCGGCTACCTCAAGGGATTCACCGTCGAGGTCATCCCCACGCGCTGAACCAGCGCCGCGCCCGCGAATCACCGCCGCGCCCGCACGATCCGCCGCCCGTCCGCCGCGATCCCATCGAGGATGAACCGCGCGACGTGCTCGGACTGGTGCTGGATCTCCGCCTCGTCAAACCGCGTCCCGGGAAAAAGTTCGGGATAAAGGTGCGCGCCGTGGATCGGGCCGGTGCACAGTGAAATGACGCACTTGATCCAGCAGCGGATGTTCTCCTCCGGCGCGTCGTCGGGCAGCAGCGCCGTCACCAGCTCCCGGCTGTTCTCAAACTCGGGCTTGATCACCTTCTCCATGATCGTCGCGGTGAAATCCCGCTTCATCGCCGCCATGTCCTGGTTCAGCCGCCGCAGCGGGGACTCCGGCCGGAAGCGTTCGAAAAACCAGCCGACAAACTTCCGCATCTGCCCCTTCGGATCCGTCGGCTTGTCCGCCAGCACCGGCATCCGCTCCATCGCCTCCTCCAGGTGCCCCGCCACATACTCCGCGTAGAGCCCGGCCTTGCTGCCATAGTGGTAGTTGATCGCCGCGATGTTCGCCCCCGCGGCCGCCGCGATCATCTGCACGGTCGTGCCCTCGTAGCCGTGTGCTCCAAACACATCCTTCGCCGCATGCAACAGTCGGTCCTTGGTCGGGTGGCTCATGACAACCGAAAATTACCTCCTCCAACCCCGCTGTCAAACATAGTTTCAAACTTGTTTTCGAATGCCCTTTGAAAAGTTATTTGACAAGACCTCCGCGCGCCCCAAGGTTCCCGCCGCCATGAAACCAGCCACACTTGTGAAACCCCTCGTCGGGATCGCCGGACTGCTCGCCCTCTCAGCCATCGGCCACGCTGAAACGAACGCCACCGAACTCCGCAAGCAAGCCGGCACCGGCCGTGAGGTCGAATCATCCCCGGCCGACATCGACCGCAGCGAGGCCAACAAAAAGGCGGCGCTCGAGTTCTTCCAGCTCATCCTCGGCGACCGCGACTACGAAGCCGCCCGCAAGTTCGCCGGCGACTACGTCCAGCATGACCCGCGCATCGGCGATGGCTTCGACGCCCTCGTTGAAGCGCTCGAAACCAACCCGATCTGGAAAGACCGGCCGAAGTCCAGGGTCGACTTCAAGAACGTCGCGGCCGACGGAGACCTCGTCTATTTCCAGACCCACCGGAGCATCAAGGCGAAGGACGACGGCTCCCCGGCACGCCTCCTCGTCACCCATCTGTTCCGGTTCGATGACCAAGGAAAAATCGCCGAACACTGGACCCAAACCCAATCCGTCAAACTCAGCGAAAGCGCCAGCAAACACCCGCTTTTCTAACCCTTACTAACCACTCCTAACTGAATTAATGCGGATGAAAACACACTTGAAAGAAATTGCCCTTCTCGCCACCGCCCTGCCGCCCTGCTGACGCCCGTCGTTGCGGACGGTGGCACGCAGGTCGCCCCGGAAACCGCGCTGAAGATGCTCGAAGGACAAAACCGGCAGTTCGAGCGCAAGGTCGTCAAGGTCACCGACAATGTCTTCACGGCCGTCGGATACCACGGCGCCAACACCTCGATGATCGTCGGTTCGGACGGCGTCATCATTGTCGATACCCTGAAGGGACCGGCCAGCGCCGCCAGCGCGCTCGAAGCCTTGCGGGCCCACAGCGACAAACCGGTGAAGGCGATTCTCTACACCCACAGCCATGGCGACCACATCGGCGGCGCCAGCGCGTTCGTCGGCGGGGACAAGCCGGAAATCTACGCCATGGAGAACTTCGGCACCGCCGAAGATGGCATCAATAAGTCGGTGAACCCGGTGAAGGCGAAGCGAAACGTGCGCCAGTTCGGACGCAACCTCCCGCCGCACGAAATGACCAACCGCGGCGTGGCCCCGGCGGGCACTCACGATCACGACGGCGGAAACGGATTCGTCCCGCCAACCGTCCGGGTTCCCGCAGACGGCCTCACCACGACAATCGCTGGCGTCACACTCGAGTTTCACCCCGCCCCGGGAGAAACCGATGACGCCATGTTCATCTGGCTGCCCCATGAGGAGGTCCTGTTCGCAGGCGACAATTTCTACCACGCCTTCCCCAACCTCTACGCGATCCGCGGCACCTCCTACCGGGACGTGCTGAACTGGTCCGCAAGCGTCGCAACCATGGCGGAGTTCAACCCGAAGTTCCTCGTTCCGGGACACACCATGCCCATCCTCGATCAGGCAAGCGCGGTCGCCGCGCTGAAGAACTACAGCGATGCCATCCGCAGCGTCTATGACCAGACGGTCATCGGCATCAACGCCGGCAAGAGCCCGGACCAGATAGCCCACGAAGTCCGGCTTCCCGCCCACCTCGCAGACCAACCGTATCTCGTCGAGTTCTATGGATCGGTCCCCCACGCGGTCCGCGCGATCTACGCCGGCCTGCTCGGATGGTTCGATGGCAACCCGACCACCCTGAACCCGAAAGTCCGCGCCACGAAAGTCGCCCGACTCGCCGGCGGAACCATGGCCCTCACCAGCGAAATGAACGACGCCCTGACCGCCGGAGACTACCAATGGGCACTGGAACTTTCCGACCACCTCAAATGGCTCGAAGACGCCGACCGGAAACTCGCCCGCAACGCCAAAATCCAGGCGCTCCGCGGCCTCGCCTCCCGCGAATTCAACGCCCCCAACCGCAACTACTACCTCAGCTACGCCAACGAACTGGAATCCGGCAAACTGAGCGAAATCTGGTTCTGATCCCACCCCCACCATCGCTCTCGACACCCATCCGCCAAACGATTACCAGCACCTCCATGACAACCAATACCGAATTCAAGGCATGGCGCGTCCATGCGCTCGACGATACCTACGCCGGCACGGACCAGACCCTCCACACCAGCGACCTCCCGAAGGGAGAAATCCTCATCCGCGTCAGCCATTCGTCCCTCAACTACAAGGACGCACTCTCCGCATCCGGCAACAAGGCGGTCACCCGCTCGTTCCCGCATACGCCCGGCATCGACGCCGCCGGCGAAGTGGTCGAATCCGCCACCGGCAGCCCCGCGCAAGGCAGCCCGGTCATCGTCACCGGATACGACCTCGGCATGAATACCGACGGCGGCTTCGGCGAATACATCCGCGTGCCCGCCGCATGGTGCGTGCCCATGCCCACCGACTGGAATGCCCGCACCGCCATGATCTACGGCACCGCCGGACTCACCGCCGGACTCTCCATCCGCAAACTGCTCGCCATGGGCGCGACTCCCGAACAAGGGAAAGTCGCCGTCTCCGGTGCCTCAGGCGCCGTCGGCAGCGTCGCCGTGGAACTGCTCGCAAAACTCGGCTTCGAGGTCGTCGCCATCAGCGGAAAAACCGATCACGCCGAATCCCTCATCGCGCTTGGAGCCGCAGAAGTCGTCGACCGCGACACCCTGGCAGAAACCCAAAAACCACTGCTCAAACCGGCCTTCGCCAACGCGGTGGACACCGTCGGAGGCAGCCCGCTGGCCGAACTCCTCAAGCAAATCCAACCCGGCGGATCAGTCACCTGCTGCGGCCTCGTCGCCGGACCCGCCCTCCAGACGACCGTGCTGCCATTCATCCTCCGCGGAGTGAACCTCCTCGGCATCGATTCCGTCGAAATCCCCCTCGCGGACAAACAAGCGGTCTGGGAAAAACTCTCCTCGGACTGGGCCTGCCCGAAAACCGAAGCCACCGCGCGCGACATCGGCCGCGCCCAACTCGACTCCGCCCTCAAGGCATTCCTCAAAGGCCGCTCGGCCGGAAAAGTCGTGCTCGACCACTCGAAATAGCTCCAACACGCCCGCACCCTTCGATTTCCTGCTTTTCACCCTTTCTTCATTGGCATTTCACACAGGCAGGGTGAAATCCCACCATGCCCCGTGTCCTTCTCGTTGAAGATGAACCCGCCATCGCGGATACCCTCGTCTACGCCCTCGAAACCGAGTGTTTCGCCGTCACCCACGCACTCACCGGCACCGCCGCGCTCGAGGCCGCAGCCGCCACCCGCTTCGACTTCGCCATCCTCGACATCGGCCTGCCGGACATGACCGGCCTCGATGTCTGCCGCCGCCTCCGCGAAACCACCACCATCCCGATCCTCTTCCTCACCGCACGCGATGCCGAAGTCGACCGCATCCTCGGCCTCGAACTCGGCGGTGACGACTACGTGACCAAACCCTTCTCACCCCGCGAAATCGTCGCCCGCGTCCGCGCCATCCTCCGCCGGTCCCAACCCGCCGCCGCAGGAAACCCGGAACCCCCTCCCGCCTCCGACGGCCTCCACCACGACGCCGCATCAATGCGCGTCCACTGCGACGGCACCCCCCTCGACCTCACCGCCCACGAATACAAACTCCTCCTCACCCTCATGAAAAACCCCGGCCGCGTCTTCACCCGCGACCAACTCCTCGACCACGCCTGGGACGACCCCGGCGCCGTTACCGACCGCACCGTCGACGCCCACGTCAAATCCATCCGCGCCAAACTCCGCGTCACCTCACCCGGCGCGGAAAACCTCATCGAGACCCGCCGAGGACTCGGCTACGCGCTCTCCGCAAACTCCTGACCCCTCCCACTCGCCCACTCCCCCATGCGCTTCACCCGGGTCACTCTCTTCTTCATCGCGTTCATCATCACGCTCGGGTTCTATCAACTCACCAGCCACTTCCTCGCCGGCGTCGAACCCCAGATCTTCCAAGCCACCGAGGAAATGATGGTCGACAACGCCAACATCCTCGCCGAACTCGTCGAGGCCGAAATGCGCGACGGTGAGTTCGACTCCCGCACGCTCAGGGAAACCTTCGACGACGCCCACCGGCGGAAGTTCCACGCCGCCATCTACGACTTCACCAAAACCACCGTCGGAACCCACGCCTACGTCACCGACGCCCGCGGAACCGTCATCTTCGACACCGATGCCGGAAAACGCGTCGGCCGCGACTACTCCGCCATGAACGACGTCCGCCTCACGCTCGCCGGGAAATACGGCGCACGTAGTAGCCGGACCGATGAAGGCGACTCCGCAACCTCCGTCTTCTACGTCGCAGCACCCATCGGCGACCCCGGAAATCCCGCCGGCGTGCTCACCCTCTACAAACCCCAACTCGACGTCCTCCCGCTCGTCCGCGAGCGCAAGCGCATCATCTACACCGCCTGCGCCCTCATCGGATCCGGCATCATCTTCCTCATCGGCGCCGTCTTCCTCTGGCTCTTCCGCCCAATCGGCAACATCACCGAATACGCCCGCGCCATCGAACGCGGCGAACGCCCGGCCAAACCGAAACTCGGCATCGGCCGCGAGGTCAATACCCTCGCCCGCGCCCTCGACTCGATGCGCGACGCCATCGAAGGACGCCAATACGCCGAACGCTACGTCCAGACCCTCACCCACGAAATGAAATCCCCCCTCGCCGCCATCCGCGGCGCCGCCGAACTCCTCGACGAAGACCTCCCGCCCAAAGACCGCGAACGCTTCCTCCAGAACATCCTCGCCGAAACCGCTCGCACCGAACGCCTCATCAACCGCCTGCTCGAACTCTCCGCCATCGAATCCCGCGCCCGCCTCGAAAGCACCGAACCCCTCGATTTCCGCGACATCCTCGCCCGCGCCATCGACCAGGCCAAACCACTTGCCGACGTCGCAAACGTCCCACTCCACGCCACCACCCCGGACACTCCGCTCACCCTGCGCGGCGACCCGTTCATCCTCCGCGCCGCCGTCACCAACCTGCTCGAAAACGCCATCGACTTCTCGCCCGCGGCAGAACCGGTCGAAATCACCCTCAGCCAAACCGGCGGCGCCATCACCCTCACCATCCGCGACCACGGCCCCGGCATCCCGGACTACGCCAGGGAAAAAATCTTCGACCGCTTCTTCTCCCTCCGCCACCACAAAGCCGGCCGCAAAGGCACCGGCCTCGGCCTCACCCTCGTCCGGGAAACCGCCGAACTCCACAACGGCACCATCACCCTGGCACCCGCCCCCGGCGGCGGCACCACCGCCACCCTCACCCTGCCCGCATCCCAACCGTAAGGAGAACAAACCCTAGTGCATCGAACCGGAAGTCGGTGTGCGAATGGCGCGAGTGATTTTTCCTGAGTCCAAGGCGTGACGAGTGGAGTTGAGCAGCCTCAACGACCGAGGAATAACGAGGGAATCAGCAAAAAGCGCCGCGTTCTTCCTCCAAATCGTTCGCAGAACGCATCCTGAAACCTGATCAATTCATCATCCGATTGCATACGGACTTTCGATTCGGTGCACCAGTGCATCCCCCGTCACATCACCGGTCTCCACCCCCTACGATCCCGGAGGGATCAAAGCCTGTAGCCGGGGGTCGAGCGCAGCGACACCCCCGGACCCCACGCCCCCAAATTACACCGCATCCCGGCAGGGATGCCAGAAGCGCCCTTCTAGGGCATCGAACCGGAAGTCGGTGGGCAAATGGCGCGAGTGATTTTTCCCGAGTCCAAGGCGTGACGAGTGGAGTTGAGCAGGCTCAACGACCGAGGAATAACACAGGAATCAGCAAAAAGCGCCGCGTTCTTCCTCCAAATCGTTCGAAGAACGCATCCTGAATCCTGATCAATCCATCATCCGATTGCATGCGGACTTCCGATTCGGTGCGCTAAATTCCCATCCCCTCGTTGAGCATCCTCGTCGCTTCTTCAAACTGGGTCACAAACTCCCGGAACGCCACGATCATCCCCCAGGTCACCGCCAGAATCGCCACCGAGATCACCACCTTCCACGCCCAATGCAGCTTCGGATGCAGACACACCAGTGGCAGCGCAAACGGCGGAACCATCAGGAACGTAAACACGATGAAGCCCGTCCGCAAATACCACGGCACCGGATTGCCCGGCAACGGCGGCGGAACCAGCGAAACCGGCCGCTTCGACTCATCCAGAAACTCATGGCAGTGCTTGCACTTCACCGCCTCGTCCTGAATCTCCTCCGCACAAAATGGACACTTCTTCATAACGCTCCGCTACCACCGCAGCCTGCACCGGTTTTCTTAGGACTTCCAAACAATTCTCCGCGAACTCAGGCAAACCCGCCCGTCCGCCGCCCGTCACGGCCAACGCAGCGGCCGCCAGCCCGGCTGCTGACTAACAATCCCGGCCCGCCGTCCCCACCGCCCTGCCACAACGAACGGATCCGAATACGGATTTCAGGATTCCAGTTTCCCCGCGTTTCCCCATACTCCCGGCATGCCCCGCACACGCGACCCGGAGGAACCCCGCATCTACTTCCTCCCAAACCTCATGACCGCATGCAACCTCGCCTGCGGGTTCTTCGCCGTGCTCGTCATCTTCAAGGGCCTCGGCCTCGTGGAAATCAAGCAAACCAGCGAACTTTCACCGCTCTCCGCCAAGGCCGCCTTCGAGATCACCCAGCCCTACTACGAATACGCCATCCTCCTCATTTTCGGCTCCTGCCTCTTCGACCTGCTCGACGGCCGCCTCGCCCGCCTCGGCGGCCGAGAATCCCCGTTCGGCGTGCAGTTCGACTCCCTCGCCGACATCATCTCATTCGGCATGGCCCCCGCAATGCTGCTTTCCCGCGCCGTCCTGCTCCCCCTCGGCGACGTCGGCTGGGCCATCGCACTCATCTACCTCGTCTGCGGCGCCATGCGCCTCGCCAAGTTCAACTGCCTCGCCGCCCTGCCGAAAAAGAAAGACGACCCGGGTGACTTCCGCGGCCTGCCCATCCCGATGGCCGCCGGATTCATTGCCTCGCTCACCTTTCTGCTCATCGACCTCTACGAGAGCGACCGCGAACTCGGCGTCTGGAAATACGTGCTCGCCGGTGCCATGCTCGGCCTCTCGCTGTTGATGATCTCGGACATCCGCTACCCCAGCTTCAAGCGCGTCGGACTCCGCACCCGCGGCACCATGGGCGCCATCGTCATCGCCGTGCTGATCGTCTACTTCACCGTGAAGTTCCGCTACGTCGTCCCCGTGGTCCTGTTCTCGATGTATCTGCTCTACGGCATGATCCGCCCGTGGATCTCCCAGCGCATGCGTAAGGAAATCGAAGCGGAAACCGTAAACGACGACGACGAAACAAACGACGACGTCCTGCCACCCGCCACCTGAGCGCCCCATGACCGGCGGTCTCCGCACCGCTCCGAGGGCCGCACCGTTCGCCGGTTCCCGGCTGATCATCGCCCCCTCACAGGATCGCCCGCCCCCAAACCAATCCGCACGCTCCCCTCCGCGTCTGCGGATGCGTCTTCTTCCCCACCTCATGAACAACCGCCCCAGCGCCATCAACTTCTTCATTGTCGGCCTACCCCTCGGACTGGTCTGCGCCATCGGCTTCTCCATCTGGCTGTTCACGAAATCCAACGATCCCGCCCAGCAGGAATCCGAACGCAAATTCGCCCAAACCGTGTCCGTCGACTCCCTTTCCGACGACCTCAGGAAACTCACCACCCTCATTCCCGACCGGCACATCGGAACCGCCACCACCGCGAAAAACCTCACCCGCGCCGCCGCCATGATCGACGGTTCCCTCGGCCCGTCCAACACCGGCTACCAAACCCACCGACTCCCCGGCCCCGCAGAATGGCCGCTCCTCACCGTGACGCTCGAGGGCAAAAACAACAACGCAGCACCCGTCTGGATCGTCACCGCCTACGACACCCGCCCGGCCACCACGGAGGAAACCAGCTCCGCCGCCCTCGCCGCCACACTTGCCGCCGCCCGCGCCCTCGCCGCGGAATCGCCCGACCGCCCCATCCACTTCAGCTTCCTCCCGCATGCCAACGATCCGGATTCCCCCGTCATCGAAACCGCCAACCTCCTCCGCCAGCAGATCGCCGGTCACCCGAATCCCCACGCCCTGCTCTGCATCCACTCCATCGGAGCATCGGACTTCCTCGCCATCGCATCCCGGGAAACCTCCGCCGCCCCCCTCTCCCTCATCGACGGCCTCGGCCAATCCGTCGGAGCAGAGGCCATCTGCCTCACCGACGACACCGACCTCGCATCCATCCTCTTCGAGATGAACCTGCCCGCCGTCCTCGTCGCCACCCAATCCACCGACAACCCAAGACCTCAAACCCTCGCCGGCGCCACCAACCGCCTCGTCACCCTCATCCTCCGCTGCGCCAAAGCACCCTAGCCGCCCATCCCCTTCACCACTCGATTCCCGGCACATTCCCGCAACCAGCAGTCCCCTTCCACCCCCAGCCATCCCCATCGACCCAATTCCCGGTTGCGAAATCCCGAGACTATCCGAAGATGCCATCACCGTTTCGTCACCCATGATAGATTCCGACCTCGACCCCACTTTCCAATCCCACGCCCCGGGCTACTGGCCCGCAGAGGCAATGAACGATTGGAACGACCCGAAATGGCAGCTCCGCAACCGCGTTGACTCCCTCACCGACCTCGAAGCACGCCTCGAACTCACCGACGTCGAACGCGCCGGAGTCCTTCTCGCCGGTCACAAACTGGCCATGGCCATCACCCCGCATTTCTTCAACCTCATCGACCGCGAGGACCCCAACTGCCCGATCCGCCGCCAGATCATCCCGCGCATCGAAGAAGGCTGGAACGCCCCGGAAGAACTCTCCGACCCCTGCGGCGAAGACTCACACATGCCCGTCCCCGGCCTCGTCCACCGCTACCCGGACCGCGTGCTCTTTCTCGTCACCGACCGCTGCGCATCCTACTGCCGCTACTGCACCCGCTCGCGCGTCGTCTCCGGCGTCGGCGAACAACACCTCGAAACCCAATGGGAGAAGGCCTTCCAATACATCGAGCGCACCCCGCAAATCCGCGACGTTCTCCTCTCCGGCGGAGATCCCCTGCTGTTCTCGGACGACCGCCTTGACCGCATCCTCACCCGCCTGCGCGCCATCCCCCACATCCAGTTCGTCCGCATCGGCTCCCGCATCCCGATCTTCCTGCCCCAGCGCATCACTCCCGAACTGTGCGCGATGTTGAAAAAACACCACCCGCTTTTCATCTCCATCCACAGCAACCACCCGCGCGAACTCACCTCCGAAGTCCGCGATGCCCTCGGCCGCCTCGCCGATGCCGGCATCCCGCTCGGCAACCAAAGCGTCCTGCTCCGCGGCGTGAACGACTCGGTGGAAGTCCAGCGCGCCCTCGTGCAAAAACTCCTCATCTGCCGCGTCCGCCCGTATTACCTCTATCAGTGCGACCTGATCAACGGTTCCTCCCACCTCCGCACCCCGGTCGCGGAAGGCGTCTCTATCATCGAAGGCCTGCGCGGCCACACCACCGGCTACGCCATCCCCCAGTTCGTCATCGACGGTCCCGGCGGTGGCGGGAAAATCCCGATCAACCCCAACTACCTGATCGACTCGACGCCCGACAGCGTCACCCTGCGGAACTACGAAGGCCGCGTCTTCGAATATCCCAATCCCTCCCAGGCTCTGGTCAGCGTGCTCGACAAGCTCCACGCGGAAGCAATGAACGGCCGCTGCTGCTAGGCGGCTCTAGCGGTCCGTCATTCCGGCACTGCCCGCTCGTTTCCTGCCGGCCTCTCCGCTGCCCGGGCCTCCTCGCCCCCGACCCCGGAGACAGGCTTCGCATGGGGTTCCGCGCCACAAGGGTCGCGTCATTGAAACGCCACCCCCAAACACGAGGGGCGGAGCACGCCCGCCCGCGCCAAGCGCCATCGCACACCGGCCGCTGCCACGTCACCCATCGCAGAAGGTCAATCCTTCAGCTTCGCCGCCACCTCATCGAGCCAGCCTCCGTCCGGCATCAAATACGGCCGGAATGTCTCCAGCGATCCGAGATGCTCGTTGTAGAATAACGCACGATGCAGGCCGAGAGTGGTTGCCGCCGGAGAATCAATCAGGTTCGCCGAGTCATTCCCGCTCATCTGGAACAACACCCGCATCTCAAACTCCGCCATCAGTTTTCTCGGGATCCAGCGGCTCACGTTGTTCCACGTATCCGTGCTCACCAGCACATGCATCCCGCACGGACCACCCTCACCTAACAAATCCGCGAACACCTTCGCCGGACTCGCTGCCGAGTCATCGTCATCAAGCGAGAATTTGAAATCATCTTCCGGCTTCAGTGCCTTGAACCGCTGGATGTCGTGGACCAGCAGGAAAACCTCCGCCGCATCCTTGCCGGCACTCGAAACGCGCCCGCCGAGATCCGCTCCCAGATCGCCCAGCAACGCACCAACCTCCGGTGGCCCGCCGAGCTTCACCTCATGCGGCAATACCGCCGCCAGCCGCCGGAACACATGATCCGCCTCCATTTCATGAAACTGGGGATCGAGCACGATGAACCTCGCCTGCCCCGCCGGATACTGCGCCGCAAGCGAAACCAACGAAATGCCCAGCAGCGCCGCCGACCGCTCGGCAGACTGACCGACGATCAGCAAATGACTGCCGCTCAGCCGCTCGAACCGCGCCGCCGTCGGACCCTTGATCGAATTCGGCGCGCCCAGCCAGGCACAGGCGGTCCGCGGCCGGTCGCCCGGGCGATTCGCCAGCATCCGCGCGAGATCCCCATTGTCACGCACCTCCGCCGGCACATTGCCCTCAAACACGATCGGCGGTTCCGGCAGATCCTTTTCGGAAGCCGCCCGGGCCGCCACCCGATCAAGCACTTCGTCCCGTTCCTCCTCCGGCAACCAGACAATCTGGAACGGGCTGTTAGCCGCCACCGCGCCGGACTGGTCGTTGTAGATTCCCTCTCCCGGCCGGGTCAGCAACCGCGGCGCCGGGTTGTCGTCGTCTATGATCAGATGCGCGTCCGTTTCATTGCACTGCAACGCCACCCGGATCACCATCTGTCCCAGTGTCGCCCGCGCCAGCGTGTAGGCGCCACCCAGCGTTTGAGATCCGAGAATCACATGAATCCCGAACGCCCGGCCCTGCCGCACGATCCGGTCCAACAACAACGACGCTTCCTGCGCCACCGCGTCGTCCTCAGTGAAAAACTCCTGAAACTCATCAATGATCAACAGACTGCGCGGCACCGCTTCCGCCCCGCCCGCCCGCTTGTATCCCGCCACATCCTGGACTCCCGCCAAGCGGAACATCTCGCCCCGCCGTTTCAACTCACCGTCCACCCGCTGCAGCACGCTGAGCGCGAACTCCCGGTCGCTCTCGATCGCCACCACCCGTGCGTGCGGCAGCCGCTTGGTCGCATAGCACTTGAATTCAACCCCTTTCTTGAAGTCCACCAGATAGAACTCCACTTCCTTCGGGCTGCACCACAGCGCCAGATTGGTGATGATCACGTGAAACAGGGTCGACTTGCCCGACCCCGTCTTGCCCGCCACCAGCATGTGCTGCTTCGTGCCCTTGCCGATCGCCAGCATCTGCTGCTTCTTCGCCCCGCTCCGCCCGATCGGCACCAGCAACTCGTCCGCCGTCACCGCACTCCACACCTCATCGTCCTTCGGCGCCACCTGCGTGAACGGAACCCTCACCCGGTTGGAATCCACGCTCGCCCTGCCGATCCGGTGCACCAACCCGGTCGAATCGCCGTTCTCAGGCGCTTGGTCGAACACCAGCCGCCGCGCACCCTCGGGAAAGCCTGTCAGACAATACGCGCCGTCCCGAACCGTGATCCCCATGCACCCCCTGCGCAACTCGTCCTCCAGCGCCCGCTCGGCAATCTCCACCCGCGAGTCCCGCTGGATCAACAACTGCACGCCACAGCGCGGACCGCTCGATGCAATCGAAAGCAGGCGCTTCATCGCCGTATCGCTGAACCCCTGCGGAAAACCGGCGATCACCACGAAGCGATACTTCTCGGCCACCGCCACCGCCTGATCGTTGTATTCGGTGATCGTCGCGTATTCATCGCGAAGATACATCTGGATCACTTTTTCGATATGTTCGCTCAGCTCCGCGAGCCGCTCTTCAATGTGCGTCCCCTGCGTCCAAATCCGGCTGGTCACCAGCGTCTCCTCGTAGTCCGCCAGATGCATCAGCCCCGCGAAATCCCTGCCCAGACCCACCGGATCGATGAGCACGAAATTCACCCGCCCCGGCGGATGCGACGCGATCAACCGCAACGCGATGGTCTGCAACAACCCGGCCGATTCCCCGCCATCCGAACCATCGCTGTCGATCAATAGCGACGACTGGTCCGGAAACCCCAGCGCGAATGGAACACTCAGGCCGCCATCACCATCGAACGCAAACCCGTCGCCGCAAGGCAGCCCGCCCGCCAGCTCCGCCGGATCGACCAGAATCTCGCCAACCCTCACCGACGGCGGCGCATCCGCCGGCGCCTCCCACGATTCGCATGCGCCATGCTCCCATGCGGGAAACCGAGCGCGCGACACGTCCCGCAACTCCCTCAACTCCTGATAGACGGGAAGCACCCGCTCCCTCCATTCCCTGCCGAGCTGCTCCATGCCCGCCACGGTCTCCGCCTCGATCGCATCCCACAACATCTCCTGACTGGTTTCGAATGCGCCTTCCTTCCGCTCATGCTCCTCCCTCACCGCATTGACCTCATCATCATGCAGCCGGGCGAGACGCTGCAGCCGGCGTTCGTGCATGCCTGCCAGTTTCGCCGGCATGCCCGCCTTCCGTGCGTCGAGTTCCCGGTGCCCCTCGCGTATCAGCGACCGCAGCTCCTCGTCGGAATCCTGGAAGGTCTTGCTCAGGTCCTTGCCCTGATGGTCCTCCTCCTTGATGATCGCCAGCTCGAGATTCCTCACTTGCGCCGCGGATGCCTTCTCCGCCGCATGTTCCAGCACCTTTGCGGCCCGGAGACTGACCGCCGCCTTGCGGATCACCCCCAGCGACAACAAAAACGCCATCGCCAGAAACGCCAGCAGCACTCCCATCGAAATGCCCCACGACGGCAGCACCTCCATCAACCCGCCCTTTCCACGCGTCATGCCCATCCAGCCGTATGCCGCCGTGATCAGAATCACCAGAAGCGCCGGCGGCAGAATCCGGAACACCCGGAGCATCAGCATCTGCTCTGCTTCCTCGGATACGATCTTCGCCCGCTCCAGATAATCCACCACCTCACTGCGGCACGCCTCCGGAGACTCCGGAATCTCCAGCTCGCCAACCTTCACGCCATTGCCGAAAAACCAGCCGTCAAGCCACGGCCGAAACGGACGAATCGAGGAAAGAACCGACGCCCTCAACTCCGTCCGGATCCTCCGGTCCTGCGCAAGATCATGCCGGAACGCCGAGTGCCGGACCGTCGCCTCTGCCAGCTCCTTGCCCAGTTCCTCCCGGCGCGCCATGATCTGCCCCTGCGCCAGACCAATCCGCTGATCCTTCCTTTCCTGCGCCCTCGCCGCCACTCCCGCCTTCGCCGCCTGATACGCCCGCGCCACCCACTCCTCACGGGCCACCCGCTTTTCCTCCGCAGCATCCAGCCGCTCCCGGTGACCCGCCATCAACCCGTTCATCCGCAAATCCAGCTTCTCTTTCTCCACCCCCGCACGCTTCGCCGCATCCCGCCTCAGCGCGGACAAGCGCTCGGCCTTGCTCCGCTGCAGCTCGGACTCGGCCTCGACAATCGCCGCAATCCCCGCCCGCAGTTCCTCCAGCTTCCTCTTCACCGCCTCCGGCGCCATTTCGTCATTCGCAGTCACCATGAATCTTTTCCAACAGTTTGTCCATTTCCTCCATCACCCGGAGCGCCGTATTCACGCTCTCCGTCAGGTCCCCCAGATAGGTTTCCTCAAATTCCTGCGCCTTGCGATCGCGCCACGACCCCTTCGTCTCCGTCCAGCGCTCGCGCAGTTGACGCGTCGCCATCTGCAGCATCGCCCTGCTTCCGGATGCACTCACTCCACCCCTCCATTCCCGTCATCCGCCGGTTTGGCAACCACCGGCCCGCCACCGGACTTCTCCGCGTAGTCCTGCAGCGCCTTGATCGACTCCCCTAACGAATGCACGCCCTTCGGCAGCTGCTGGCCCACGAGATAAAACATCGGATCCAGCCGCCGCACCAGCGGTGTCGCGATGTTGTCGAACGACTGCCGCCACTTCTTGATCACCCGCAGCTTCTCCTCCGCCTCCACCACCGCCCGCTTCGCCTTGGCCGTCGCCATCTTGTGAAAGGCATGGCTCTCATCCGGCCTCGTGATCGTCGCGTTGTAGTGCTCCGCCTCCACCTGCTCGAGCGTCTTCTCCCGCTGTTTGTATTGCCGCACCCAGTATTGCCAGCGGTCGGCTTCCAGCCACATCCGCGTCCGCCGCACCTCACCCTCCGCATCCTCCAGCGCGGCCTTCGCCTTCTCGATGTAATTGATCAAATCCCCGCGAAACGCCTCAAGCGCGTCCACCGATGAAACTCTCGCCTGCCCGTCCATGATCAATCAGCGTTGATCCAAATACTGCTGAATCCTCTCCGCCTTGCGGAGCAAATACGGCGTGTGCCGGTCGGACGCCTCCAAAAACTTTTTCAAACTCTTCATCAAATCAGTAAACTCCGCCGAGAACTTTTCTTGTTCCTGATCCTGCCAGGTATCTCCCAACGCATTGAACCGCGCCGTCAACGAGGCCGTCCTCTCCCGCAGGTCTCCGTTGAACCTCTTCAACTCCGCCGCAAAACGACGCACTTCTTCCGGATCGATAATCGCTTGTGCCATGTCCAATCGGCAGCACCCTGCCACCGCAGTCCTTTCCCGCCAATCACACGCAATTTCTGCCATCCTGCCAAATAAAATCCCGCGAAAGCCGGACTCACTAACCCACCATCCCTCAAATCCCCCTGCCTGCTGAAAGTAGCCTCACCAGGACTCGAACCTGGAATGACGGAATCAAAATCCGGAGTGTTACCATTACACTATGAGGCTTTTGTTGCTCGTTTTCAGAGCCTTTGCCTTGCGGCGCGCGGAAACTAATCCGGCAACCGACTACTTGGCAATAGGGAAATTCAATCAATGTGGCGAGATTTTCACCGCTTGCTCGATCATCGCCTCCGCCATCTCGAAATCCGTCTCCGTTCTCGCGTGAATCCGGCACACCGGTTCACCCGCATGAATCGTCTCGCTGCTCTTGACGAATCGGTCGAATCCAACGGCAAAATCCACCCCATCCGTCGCCCGCGCACGGCCCGCTCCCAACTGCAACGCCGCCTGACCGATCAATCCTGCATCCACATCGGTCACCTTGCCGGTCACCTCCGCAAGCACCTCACGGATCACCGGCGCACGGTGAATCTCAGCCAACCGGCCCAGATCCGCCGGATTGCCACCCTGCGCCTCCACCATCTCGTCGAATTTCGACCGGGCACTGCCATCGTCCAGATAGCTCTCCAGCCGTTCGATGGAAACCCCCGCGATCCGCTCAGCCAGCTCCAGCACCGAACCACGCAGGTCCAGCGGCCCGCTTCCCTCAAGACACTCCAGCGCCTCGCACACTTCCAGCGCGTTGCCCACCGCCTGCCCGGTCGGCTCGCTCATCGGGTTCAGGATCGCATGCACCTCCACCCCCATTTCCTGACCCACCGCGATCATCGCCGATGCCAGGGTTTCCGCATCCGTCCGGTTCCGCATGAAGGCTCCAGTGCCGAACTTCACGTCCAAAACCAGCCGATCCAGCGATTCCGCGAGCTTCTTGCTCATGATCGACGCCGTGATCAACGGAATCGACGGCACCGTGCCGGTCACGTCACGCAACGCGTAAATCTTCCGGTCCGCCGGACAAAACCGGTCGGTCTGACCCATCATCACCACTCCCAGCTCGGCCACCTGCTTCTGGGCCTCGGCAATCTCCAAATCCGTCCGGAAATTCGGAATCGACTCCAGCTTGTCCAACGTCCCCCCCGTGATCCCGAGCCCGCGCCCGGATACCATCGGAACCCAGCAACCCGCACACGCCACCAACGGCGCCAATACCAGCGACACCTTGTCCCCAATCCCACCCGTCGAATGCTTGTCCACCACCGCCGGACGATCCGCCGGATACTCAAAACAATCACCGGTCTCCATCATCGCCATCGTCAACGCCGTGGTCTCCGCCAGCGTCATCCGGCGGAAATACACCGCCATCGCGAAGGCCGCCATTTGGTAGTCTGGCACCTCGCCCTGCGTGAATCCCTCAACCAACTCACGGATTTCACCTGCCTCCAGCTCAGCGCCATCGCGCTTCCTCGCTATCAATGTCGGAACATGCATTATTATTCAATTCTTTCTGATCTCTTCTATTTCCTCATCATTTCCCATCAGGGCAAAAGAAAAGCGCGCATTGGATTTCCCCCCGGATTTCACAACGCGCGCTTTTTCCCGAACCAGAGAACTTGTCATGAGTTGGTCGATTTCCCCCCGGATATCGAAACCAGCTGCGTTGGCAGCTCTTCCTGGCTTGGCGTCCCGGATCACCTTGCGGCCTCGGAACGAATTGAGATTGCCATAAATTCAGGAACTCAAAAGCTCTTTGAGGGTTCAAATCCGGCCAAGAGATCCCAAAACCGGCCACAAGTCCCACGACTCCGCATTTCTTCGGATCATTCCATCGCCCCACCCCCGAACACACACCGCGCTCCATTCCACATCGCCATCCGCCCCACCGCCACCCAGCTCAATGCCGGATGCGGAATGCCGAATCCCCACGCCATTCCCCCGCCAAGCCCATGACCGGACCAGCCCCAAACCACCCCCGCGCCCCAATCAAACCACCCCCATCCCCCACTCCAAAACACCCTCGTCCCGACAGAATTTTCAGCCCCTCCGCCGATTGACATTTTCTCCACCTGCCCGCATACACCCCCCATGTCGAACGCGCTGCCCCCGAAACCCCGGATGATCGGACCCAAGGTCCGCATCTGCATCGTGGCCTCCAAATACAACGAACAATTCACCGACTCGCTCGTCGATAATACCATCGACGAACTCAGCGAACTCGTCCCGCAGGGACGCGTCGACCTCATCCGCGTCCCCGGGGCTTTCGAAATCCCCGTCATGGTCGCCTCCGTGCTCGATCGCGACCCACCCGCCTGCATCATCGCTCTCGGCCTCATCATCCGCGGATCCACCGCCCACGCCGACCTCGTCGGCAGCTCCGTCACCGACGCCCTGCAACGCATCGCCGTCGAAACCAAACGCCCCATCATCAACGAGGTCCTCCTCCTCAACGACGAAAAACAAGCCTACGCCCGCTGCATCGGCTCACAACTCAACCGCGGCAAGGAAGCCGCCAGAGCCGCCGCATCCATGATCGAGATCTATCAGGAACTCGACCGCACCATGCCCCTTGGCGCATCCTCAAAAAAATCCAGACATGCCTAGTCGCCGTCAAATACGCGAGGCTGCAGTCCAGTTCCTCTATTGTGCGGATCTCGAAGGCGGTGCCAACCCCTCCGAACTGCGCGAGCCGTTCTGGGAATTCATCACGGAATCCGACCGCCGTCGGCTCCAGGTCGCCACCTTCCGGACCGCCCAGCACCTCGCCATCGGACGCGAGGACCGACTCGCCGAATTCGTCGATCGCCAGCGCAAGACCAACCCGGTCTTCGCCGCATACCCGGAGGCGGAAAAACTCAAACTCGCCCTCGCCCGCATCGCCAAACTCGAAAGCGCGTGGAGCACCAACTTCGCCTCGCTCGAACGCCTGCCGAAAGACGATGACGACGATACCGTCGCCCACCGCTTCGGCAAAGCCCTCCACGACTTCTTCGCCATCGATCGCGACCTCGCCGGAGAACGCGCCGCATTCATCCTCGCCCTGCAGGATTTCCCCGCCATCAAAGGCCGCCTCGAAGCCGTCACCGCATCGATCCGCCGCCTCCAACGCATCTCCGACCGACTCCGAACCGTCGAGGAACCCGAAAAATTCCCCGAACAGGGAGACCTCAGGAAAATCAGGGAATCCAAAGCCGAGATCAACGAACTCCGCGAACAAGCCGACAAACTCATCAACTCGACCCTCGCACACAAACCCGAAATCGACGCCAAACTCGCCGAGGTGATCGAAAACTTCGCCCCGGAACGCATCGACCCCGTCGACCGCGCCATCCTCCGGCTCGGGTCCTTCGAACTCCTCCACACCAACACTCCGCCGAAAGTCGTGCTCAACGAGGCCATCGAACTCGCCAAACGATACGGCACCACCGACTCCCGACGCTTCGTCAACGGCATCCTCGACCAAATCGCCACCAGAGCGGCGAAACTCGAAAAATCGGAAAATCCCGACTCCTGAACCGGGACCACCCGGCTCCCGTCGTCCGCCACCCGTCCGTGGCGGACGCATGACCACCCGGTTTTGTCATTGGTATTCGCCTCGCGGATAGGCATAACTCTGCCATGCCCCCCTCGATGCGCTACCCTACCAGGTTCCAGCAGAAAACCCTCTGGAACGCAGCAACCGGCGTCTCCATCCTCATTCTCGGCAGCCTGCTCGTGGGCCTCGTCTGGCTCCTCGGCCAACTCTTCGGATTCCTCCAGCCCGTCCTCATTCCCATCATCGTGGCCGGCATCATCGCCTACGTGCTCGAACCCGTCGTCACCCTCTTGGAAAACCGCGGCATGTCCCGCTTCTGGTCGGTGATCTCCGTCTTTCTCGCCCTGCTCGTCGGCATCACCCTGATGGTCGCCGCCGTCATCCCCGGAATCCAGCGCAGCCGCACCACCTTCACCAGCTTGTTCTCCAGAGAATCACCCGCCGCCACCGCCCCGGCCCAGCCGGGAACAGAATCCGCTCCCGCCACCGCTCCCTCCACCGACCCCGCAACCACCGCAACCACCACTCCCGCCACCGCCGACCAAAGCTCCCAACTCGGCAGCACCCTCGCGCGAAACCTCTACATGCTCCGCCAGCGCAACCGCTCCAACCCCATCGGCTGGCTGCTCACCGCCACCGATGACAAGGGCAACGAACTTCCGCCTCCTTCCCTTGACGCCGAACGCCCCACACTCCAGTCATTCTCCGCATCCCGCGCCTGGCGCATGCTCTTCCAATACAAGGGCACCATCCTCACCACCGGCAGACAGTGGGTCCTCGCCGGATCCACCAAATTCATGAGCCTCCTCGGCCTCGTCCTCGGCCTCATCATGGTGCCCATCTACCTGTTCTTCTTCCTCAAGGACTCCGCCGCCATCCGGACCCACTGGCACGACTACGTCCCCCTCAAGGCATCCCGGTTCAAAACCCAACTCGTCGACACCCTCCAGGAAATCAATGGCTACCTCGTTTCCTTCTTCCGCGGCCAGGTCCTCGTCGCCGTCATCGACGGCATCCTCGTCGGCATCACCCTGACCATCTTCGACCTCCCATACGGATTCCTCATCGGCGCCTTCATGGCCATCATCGGCGTCATCCCCTACATCGGCAGCATCCTCTGCATGATCCCCGCCTGCATCATCGCCTTCCTCCACGCCCAGGCAGTCGCACCCTTCGGCCTCGGACCATGGGCCTACACCGGCGGCGTGATCGCCATCTTCATCGTCGTCCAGCAGATCAACTCGCTCGTCACCGCACCCAAAATCGTCGGCGACTCGGTCGGCCTCCACCCGATGACCGTCATCTTCTCCATGCTCTTCTGGTCCGTCGTCCTTGGCGGATTCGTCGGCACCCTGCTCGCCGTCCCCCTCACCGCCGCAGTGAAAGTCCTCTTCCGCAGGTTCATTTGGGAAAAACAAATGCGCGAACCCATCGATGCGTCCTACCGCGGCTTCGGCAACAACCTCGGCTGAACCAACCGAACCCAAACCACCGCAACCGCTCGCCGCCAGCTGACCAACCACTCACCCCAACCCGCGTTCGGCCCCTTCCCCCATCCCTCGTTCGGCTCCTTCCCCAAGACCCCTCGCCCCGCGCGGCCGGAATTCTCCCCCCGGATCATCCCGACGCAACGCGAAACGAGAGGCAACGTCAAAATGCACAGGTGCGGTATCTGGCGCAAGATGATTCGATAACAGCGGCTATGTTCATAAATGATGCCATAACCAGATAAAAATCATCCAAACTTGTCACATTCCGAACCGCTTGACTTCCGTCAATTCCTGTTCTTCGCGGAAAATCAACCGATTCCTCCGGTAACGGACCTGCTCCTCCCGAACAATCCCGGTGCCCGGCGCAAACCACACGGTCCGGCGTAATTCAAGCTCCCCGTCCGTCCCCGTCATCAGGATCCGCACCGCCCGGAACACCCCGCAGGGAACCGCCACATCCTCGCGCGCGATCACCTCCATCCTCCGCGTCAAACTCCCGTCCGGTGTCCGCAGTTCCGGCATCGCCGTCCCCGCCTTCATGCCCGCGGCAACAAACAAAACCGCCGGATCCAGCCACATCGGCTGCGTCGCTTCCGGCCTCATGATCAACGATCCGCGCATCAGGATCCGGTCATCATGGATCTCCACAAACTCCCGCTCCACCGGCGACCCCGGAACCTTCACCTCAAAACAATCGGTCTCCGGCAAGCCCTCCGCCGGCTTCACCTTGCCAAGATATATCCTCGTCTTCTCATGCTTCGTCTCCACCGCGGCCGCCGTGCTCGACGTCACCCCTTCCGGAATCTCAAGCCGAACCTGATAAACCCAGCGGTCACCCGCCGTCACCGGCAGCAACGGCATGTCGGCCTGCGCCACCCGGTCCGCCACCTCGTCAGGAGCATGCCCGCCATCCCCGGACCCGCCGCCACACCCCGCAAACCACAGAACAACAAAACCGACCAACAGCGACTGACATCGTTTCATCATGACCTGTCAGATTTTATCATCTTCCAGTGAAACCAACACACTGTTCCCTCCCGCCTGCGGACCGCCAAGTCTCCGCGGCATTCCCGACTCGGGAAAATACAAGGCTCCCTTGCTCCGGATAAACGAAACCAACATCGAAACCACAACCACCAGCGGAATCGTCAGCGCAAGCAAACACAGCAGGACCAACTTCTTCTTCCACGCCGCCGCCTCCAGCTCCAGCTTCATCCGCGTCCGGGTGGTTTCCAGCACCTCGCGCCGGTTGATCGCCGTGCCCTTCCAGTAACGCAGCATGTCCGTGGCCTCCTCCGCCGCCGCCCTCACCACCTCGCTGTCCGTGACCTCCAATGACGCCCGCCGTTTCGCCTCCGCCACCCTCTCACTCACTCGCTCAGGCTTCAAAAACCCCATCATCCTCCCCGCCGGATGAATCCACGGCGACTCCGGATCCCCCGGCACGTGCAACACCACCGCGTGAATCGCCGCATCACACCACTCCTCCGCAAACCGTCCCGCCACATAGTTCGGCGGCGCCCCCTCCAGATCCTGCAGCACCACCACCACCACATCGACCTCGTCCGCCTTCCGGATCCTTGCCAGATCCGCCGATAGCTCCTTCAGCATCGCCGGCTCCAACGAACCCGTGCCCTCGAAAATGCTGGTCGGCGGGCGGGATCCGAACTCAAACGGATCATTACCGTCCAGCGGAACGAACATCGCCAACACCACCGCCAACACCGAATAGAATGCCGTCACCGCCGGTTCCTCCTTCCCCTGCTTTTCGAAACCCTTCGCCGCCAAGTGAGCTCAAGCCGGTCCTGGCAGCGCTTGAAAAACCTCACCACCCCCTCCGCACTGCGTCCGGCCCGCCAGCTCTTGCCCATCGCCCCCAGCGCAAACTCCAGATCCTCATCACCCAACCACGCCTCCGCAGAGTAACCCGGAACCGCCGTGGCATTGCCGGACTCCGCGTCCAGCAACAACAACACCGACCAACCGCGCTCATACTCGGTCTCACCCACCGACAACGGACTCGCGTTCATCATCCAGTAACCAAACGTCGTGAGCGCAGTATCCCGCGGCAGCGCAAGCGTGCACACATACCAGCGGAACTGCGGAAACTTGCTCATCAGCTTCGCCGCCGTCTTCTCAATCAACATCACCTCGTCGCCCCCCCACATCGAGGCCGCGTCCAGAACCGGCATCATCGGCGGTGGGGACCCCGGAAACCACTCCGCCGTCTTCCCCGCCGAAAATCCACACCACGGACACACCTTCGCATCAACCCGCAACTCCCCGGCACATGCAGGACAGCGCGCGCCTGAACGGCTGTGGCCGGCATCGCCACGCACCGCCTCCTGCCCGGAACCACTCATGCCTCCACGCGTATCGACGTCGACCTCCCGTGCGCATCCAAGCCCTCGATCCTCGCAAACTCCTCAACCACCGGCAGCGAGGCCGCCACCGACTTCCGGTCCAGCTTCACAATGCTCGTCCGCCGCTGGAACTGGTCCGCCCGCAACCCCGAAAACGACCTGCCCGCACCACCCGTCGGCAGCGTGTGGCTCGGACCCGCCAGAAAATCACCCACCGCCACCGGTGACAGATTTCCCAGATAGATCGCACCCGCCGTGCGGATTTCCCGCAGCCTCTTCTTCTCATCCGCACAGATCAGCGAAAGATGCTCCGGACAGAAATCATTGCAAACCGCCACCGCGTCATCAAACGACTTCATGTGCAGCAGAAACGTCCCCTTCTCCAGCACGTCGCGGATGATGCTCCCGCGCGAAAGCTCCGCCGCCTGCTTCTCGATCGACTTCACCACCTTGTTCAGCAGCGCCTTCGAATCCGTCGCAAACCCCACCACACCGTCACCCCCGTGCTCCGCCTGCGCCAGCATGTCCGCCGCAATGAAATCCGGATTCCCCGTCTTGTCGGACAACACCAGAACCTCACTCGGCCCGGGCAGCAGATCAATCGACACCGCACCCACAAGCTGACGCTTCGCCTCCACCACAAACTTGTTACCCGGCCCGAAGATCCGGTCCACCGGCCGCACCGACTCCGTCCCCAGCGCCATCGCCGCCACCGCCTGCGCACCACCCACCTTGATGATCTCCGTCGCACCCGCTGCCACCAGCGCATACAGCAACTCCGGATTCACCGTGCCATCCGGCCCGCACGGCGTCGCCGCCAGAATCTCCGGAACCTTCGCCGCCTTCGCAAACCCCGCCGTCATCAGCGCCGTCGAAACCAACGGAGCCGTCCCACCCGGCACATACACACCCACCCGGTCAAACGGCGTGAACCTCTCGCCCACCGTCGCTCCCTCGTGATTCTTCGCCGACCAATCCTTCCTCATCCCACGCTTCGCATACGCACGGATGTTCTTCAAACTCGCCGCCACCGCCTTGCGCGTGCTCGGCTTCACCGCCTTCTTCGCCGCCACAATCTCCTCCTCGCTAACAAAAAGACTGCCCGCATCCAGTTTCGCCCTGTCGAACTTTTCCGTCAACTCGATCAACGCCGCATCACCACCCTCAGCCACCTTCCCCACGATCTCCGCCACCACATCCCGCACATCATCCTCCGGCACCGCCCGTCGCTTCAGGCTGCTGACAAACGAATCAAATCCGGAATCACGGTAACTGAGAATTTTCATAACGGTCGAAGTGCCGCGAAAATGCACACCACGGGCCACTTCGCCAAGTAATTCCCGCGAAACCCGCCGCCAAATCCGTCACGCGAAAAACGTATCCTCATGCGCATACGCCGGAGCGCAACAACACAGGAACCGCATCGCCTCCGCCGCCGTGATCTGATGCCACGCCCCCGCCGGAATCAAAATCGCATCCCCGGCTCCCACCTCCCGCTCCTCACCGTCGATCTCCATCAACCCGCATCCCTCCAGCACGTAGTAAAACTCCTCGCTCGCCTTGTGATAATGCCGCTCCGTCGCAGCGCCCGCCACCAACGTCGCCTCCGCCAGACTCTGCTTCTCCACCGGCGCGTTAGACACATCCAGCAAACTCCGGATCGTCGACCCATCCTTCGTCGTAAACGGCACCTGCTCCCCGTATTTCCGAATCTCCATAACCCAACCCTCCACACTCCCCCCAATCCCCACAACCCAAATCCAACCAACCATGGCCGCCCCCTCCCCAGTTCGTTCCGAACTTTCTAACAGTGACTGGAGCGTCTCGCTCCAGTTCGTTCCGGGAGCGTCCCGCTCCCGGCCAGCTTATTGACAATGCCCCGCCACAAAAAGATCCCGGAGGGATCACAGCCAGTAGCCGGGGGTCGAGCGCAGCGACACCCCCGGACCCCACGTTCCCAAAATGTTCCGCATCCCGGCAGGGATGCCAGCGCCGCGCTTCATCGCTTGCTTCATGGATTTGTCACCTGTCTCGCCGGACCCTCCCGCTCCCGCCCGCCATCGGCAGCGCCCCACCTGCTTTCAGCCTTTCAGCCTCCCCCGATTTCCGCTTTTACTCCCCCCATGCCAACCGTCCATGTCGACCTCGCCGACCGCGCCTACGACGTCATCGTCGAAGCCGGATCCCTCTCCAAAGCCGGCGAACTCATCACCGACGCCAACCTCGCCGGAAAAAAACTCGCCGTCATCTCCGACCAAACCGTCGCCTCCCACCACGCCGACACCCTCGTCGCCGCCCTCAAGGCCACCGGCTTCGCCCCCACCCTCCACACCGTCCCCGCCGGCGAGGCATCAAAATCAATGTCCAGCGTCGAAACCCTCTGCCGCGAAATGATCCGCGCCGGCCACGACCGCAAATCCCTCGTCGTCGCCCTCGGCGGCGGAGTCGTCGGCGACCTCGCCGGATTCGTCGCCGCCATCTTCTACCGCGGCGTCCCCTTCGTCCAGATCCCCACCACCATCGTCTCCCAGGTCGACTCCTCCGTCGGCGGAAAAACCGGCGTCAACGCACCCGAGGGAAAAAACCTCATCGGCGCATTCCACCAGCCACGCCTCGTCATCGTCGACCCCGAAACCCTCCGCACACTCCCCGACCGCGAATACCACGAAGGCTTCGCCGAAGCCATCAAACACGCCGCCATCCGCGACGCCGCAATGCTCGCCGACCTCGCCGCGCTCGACCCCGCCAGCCGCGATGTCCCCGCCGACCTCCTCGCCCGCAACATCGCCATCAAGGCCCGCGTCGTCGAAGCCGACGAACACGAAACCCTCGGCATCCGCGCCCACCTCAACTTCGGCCACACCATCGGCCACGGCATCGAAGCCTCCGTCCCCTACGGCGAAATGCTCCACGGCGAAGCCATCTCCCTCGGCCTCAAGGCCGCCCTCTTCCTCTCCGAAAAACACACCCGCTTCCCCGCCGAAACCTCCGCACAAATCATCGCGTTGTTAGAGCAATTCAACCTCCCCCTCACCCTCCCCGCCTCCATCACCACCGACTCCGTGATGGAAAAACTCTCCCGCGACAAAAAATTCGACGCCGGCGCCATCCGCTTCGTCCTCCTAGACAAACCCGGCTCCGCCATCGTCTCCCACGAAGTCACCTCCGCCGACCTCCACGAAGCCATCGAACACCTCAGGAACTAACACAAACCCCACCCACCCACGGTAGAGCCCCACCTCCGCAGCCGCCACCAGAGCCCACCCGCCCACGGTAGAGCCCCACCGCCGCAGCCTCCACCAGAGCCCATCAGTCTTCGGTAGGGACGCACCGCCGGGGCGTCCGCCAGAGCCCATCAGTCTTCCACACAGCCCATCCGCCCCGTCGCTGGAGCGTCCCGCTCCAGTTGTTCCGGGAGCGTCCCGCTCCCGCCCAAAGCTCATCCGTCTTCAATCGCCACGCAACCGACTCCCCATCCGCATCGGCGAGCACGTTTCGCCGCTCCTCCCGCCAATTCCACCGCCAATTCCCCGGATCGGATGGGGTCATGGGGATTGCGCCCCATGACCCTTCCACACCACCGGACATGCGGTTTTCCGCATCCGGCGGTTGAACCCAGCTTCTATTCACCTGCCGACTCCAGATGCTGATGCGACTTCCC
>JAUTCT010000075.1 GCA_030673875.1 Verrucomicrobiota bacterium JB025
GGGCTTCTTTCGGCTCACTCACCTCACGGTGGCGACCTTGCCTTTCACTACGGTTGCTGTCACTCAGTCCGTCCAATACGTTTCAATTGTTAAGTTCATGCCCATGCCGGGCACACCAGGGACGCACCGCCGGGGCGTCCGCACAAAGCCCACCAGCCACAAAGCCCACCTGCCACAAAGCCCACCAGCCACAAAGCCCACCAGCCACAAAGCCCACCTGCCACAAAGCCCACCTGCCAATCCTCAAATCCACCCTGCTTGAGCCTCAGCGCGAAGCTCCCTTCCCTCAATCACCCTTCGTGTCTTCGTGTGAGCCCCATCTTCCACCACACCGGTAGGGACGCACCGCCGGGGCGTCCGCACAGAGCCCACCAGCCACAGAGCCCATCCGTCTTCCGCCCATGCCCTCGCTTTAGATCTGCGCAACGCTCATCTCAAATCCCAAATCCCAAATCCCAAATCCCAAATCCCAAATCCCAAATCCCACCACCAGCGCGCAGCGCGCTACCCGCAAAATCATTCTGTCCTTCCCACAGTGCCCATCCGCCAATTCTCAAATCCACCCTGCTTGAGTCTCAGCGCGAAGCTCCCTTCCCTCAATCACCCTTCGTGTCTTCGTGTGAGCACAATCCACAATCCACCATCCACCATCCACCATCCACCATCCACCATCCACCATCCACCATCCACCATCCACCATCCACCATCTTCAATCGCCGCGCAGCGGCCCCCATCAACCCGCCAAAAACGGATTTCCCGCCCGCTCCTCACCCACCGTCGTTCCCGGCCCGTGCCCCGGCAACAACACCGTCTCATCCGCCACCCCCTCCAACACCCCGCGCAAATTCCTCAACGCCAACTGATAGATCGCCGGACCCGCGCATTTCCCCATCGACCCCGCAAACAACGCATCCCCCACCACCAGCACCGGCCGCTCCAACCCATCCACATGAAACCCCAGCGCCGGCGAAAAATGCCCGTCCAACCCGCATGCCCGGACCACCAGTCCGCCGCACTCCACCACATCCCCCGCCGCCAATTCCCGAACACCGTCCAGCCCCGCTCCAAACACCGGCACCCCTTCCCCCAGCAACCACTCCACCCCAGCCACGTGATCCCGATGCCCGTGCGTCACAAACACCCGGTCCGGCATCCCCACCTTGCCCAACGCATCCACCAGATCCCCGACCTCAAACCCCGCGTCAAACATCACCCGCGTCCCCCCGCACTCCACCAGCCACACATTCACCCCATCCTCACCAAACGGCAACTCCACCCGCCTCACCCCAGCCAACTCCAGCGCCGCCGGCTCATAATCCCCATGCCCCTCACAGGCCTTCACCCCCAGCCCGAGCACCCGCCCCACCTTGCCCGCCAGCGCAGCGGAAAACCTCCCGCCCAGCAAACCCTCGACCTCCTCCACGGCCACCGCCGCCCTAACAGCCACGTCCCCGGCCGACATCCCGTTGCCCGCCAACGCCTTCCGCAACACATATGAAAAATCGTCCTCAATCATTTGCCGCAGCCTCCCACAGCACACCCGAAACCACAAGTTCCCGGACCGCGGACGGCAGTCCCGCCATCGCCCGGACACGACTCGGCCCGCTCCCGACAAACCCTCGCACGGTGCCCGTCCGCACCGATCTATCCGGATCTAACATAACCAATCCGCACCCGCCCGCCGACCACCACCCGACCTGCCGAATTTTCCAAAACAAAATTCCCCCTTCCCACCGCTCCACTCCGTGACAAATCTACGCGCCTTCGCACCATGACCCACTCCACCGAACCACCCGCCAGCCCATCGCCCGACGCCGAGATCGCCGTCCGTGAAGCCTCCGCATGGATCCACCCGCTGCGCACCGACATCTCCCGCTACCTGATCGGCCAGACCGACCTCGTCGACCGCCTCCTCATCTCCCTCATCGTCAAAGGCCACATCCTCCTCGAAGGCGTCCCCGGCCTTGCCAAAACCCTCGCACTCAAAACCCTCGCAACCCTCGTCAACGCCAAGTTCAACCGCATCCAGTTCACCCCGGACATGCTCCCCGCCGACATCATCGGCACCCAGATCTACGACCCCCGCGAGGCCGACTTCCGCGTCAAACACGGCCCCGTCTTCGCCAACTTCATCCTCGCGGACGAAATCAACCGCGCCCCCGCCAAAGTCCAGTCCGCCCTGCTCGAGGCCATGCAGGAAAAACAAGTCACCATCGGCGAACAATCCTTCCCCCTCCCCTCACCCTTCTTCGTCCTCGCCACCCAGAACCCGCTCGAACAGGAAGGCACCTACCCCCTCCCCGAAGCGCAACTCGACCGCTTCATGATGAAAGTCCTCATCGACTACCCCACCGAAGACGAGGAAATCCAGGTGCTCAACCTCGCCGGAACCACCGACGAAATGCCCGAACCCAAACCCATCGTCTCACTCGAAGCCATCCAGCAGGCACGCTCGGTCGTCAACTCCCTCTACCTCGACGAAAAGGTCAAACGCTACATCGTCCAGCTCGTCCACACCACCCGCCGACCCGACGACTTCGGCGTCCACATCGCACCCCTCATCCGCGTCGGCGCATCACCCCGCGCCACCATCAACCTCGCCCTCGCATCCCGCGCCCACGCCTTCCTCAACGGCCGCGCCTACGTCACACCCCACGACGTCAAATCCGTCGCCCCCGACGTCCTCCGCCACCGCGTCACCGTCACCTACGAAGCCGAAGCCGAAGGCCTCGACTCCGAACAAATCATCACCCGCATCCTCGACGAACTCCCCGTCCCCTGAAGAAATTTCAAATCTCAAATCTGAAATTTCAAATTCCCATGTCCACCCCCATCCCCATCGAAGACGAACAACGCGCCGCCGAAATCCTCGGCCGCGTCCGCCGCATGGAGGTCCGCACCTCCCGCCTCGTCGACGACTCCCTCGCCGGCCGCTACGCGTCCGTCTTCAAGGGCCGCGGCATGGACTTCGACCGCGTCCGCAACTACGTCCCCGGCGACGACGTCCGCACCATCGACTGGAACGTCACCGCCCGCACCGGCGACCCCCACGTCAAACTCTTCACCGAGGAACGCGAACTCACCATCCTCTTCGTCATCGACGTCTCCGCATCCTCGGACTTCGGCTCCGTCGAAGACTCAAAACGCGAACTCGCCGCAGAAGCCGCCGGCATCCTCGCCGCATCCGCCATCCGCAACCGCGACAAGGTCGGACTCATCCTCTTCTCCGACGACGTCGAACTCTACATCCCCCCCGGAAAAGGCCGCATGCACATCATGCGCATCATCCGGGAAACCCTCTACTTCCAGCCGGAACACCGCGGCACGGACATCGCCAAAGCCCTCGACTTCGCCAACCAGGTCACCCACCGCCGCTCGGTCATCTTCCTCGTCTCCGACTTCATCATCAGAAACCCGCTGGAAGACAACATCAACAAACTCCGCGCCAAACTCCAGGTCTCAAACCGCCGCCACGACGTCATCGCCCTCTCCGTCACCGACCCCTCCGAAGACTCCCTCCCCAACGTCGGCCGCATCCGCATCGAAGACTCGGAAACCGGCCAGGTCGTCGAAATCGATACCGGCAACCCCAGAATCCGCGACGCCTACGCCACCCAGTCCCGCACCCGCCGCGAAACCACCGCCAAACGCATCCGCACCCTCGGCATCGACTTCCTCGAGTTCATCAACGGAGAAAACTGGATGCCCCGACTCGTCTCGTTCTTCCAAAACCGCCGCCAACGATCCGGTTAGCCACAACATGCCCCTTTCCCCACATCCCACCCGCACCGGTAGGGACGCCTCGCCGAGGCGTCCGCTCGCCGCATTGGCCCTGTTCGCCCTCTCCGCCCCCGTCCTCCTCGCCCAACAACCCGCCCCCGCCCCCGAAGAAGACATCCGCCCGCCCAAACCCCTCATCGAAATCCCGGAACCCGAAAAAGCCCCCGTCCACCTCTACCTCATCATCGCCGGCGTCATCCTGTTAGCCGCGCTCGCCGCATGGCTCATCCACCGCCACCTCCGCAAAACCAATACCCTCCCGCCACACGAAACCGCCCTCGCATCACTGGCCACCCTCGAATCCTCCGCCGGTCCACTCACCGCAGAATCCTTCGCCAACCGCGCCGCAGACACCATCCGCCGCTACATCGCCGCCCGCTTCCAAATCGCCGCCCCCACCCTCACCACCGAAGAATTCCTCCGCACCGTCACCAGAGACAAATCCACCGCCCTCAACACCGAAAGCGACCACCTCAAGGCATTCCTCCACTCCTGCGACCTCGCCAAATTCGCCGGCACCGACCTCACCGCCGACCAACGATCAAAACTCCTCACCACCGCCCGATCCTTCATCAACACCACCACTCCCAAGCCACCCAAAGGCAGGGACGACTCTCCGAACCGTCCGCCCCACAGCCCATCGGAAACCAGTCATTAGTGCCTAGTCATTAGAAATTTCATGTCCGGCTCCTTCCAATTCGTCCACCCGGCCCTGCTTTCCCTTCTGCTCCTCTTGCCCGTCATGGCAATCTGGAAGGGCCGCAAAGGCGTGTCCGCCGCCATCCGCGTCCCCTCCACCACCGACGCCCTCCAGGCCGGCGCCTCCCCGCGCTCCAAAGCCGGCGGCATCCTCTTCTCCCTCTTCCTGCTCGGCTTCGCCCTCCTCATCATCGCACTCGCCCGCCCCCGCTTCGGCAAAGGCTCCACCGATGTCGAAGCCTCCGGTATCGACATCCTCCTCGCCATCGACGTCTCCGGCTCAATGAAAGCCCTCGACTTCAAACTCAATGACAAACCCGCCGACCGCCTCGCAGTCGTCAAGGACGTCGTCGCCAAGTTCGTCACCGAACGCCCGAACGACCGCATCGGCATGGTCGCCTTCGCCGGCCGTCCCTACCTCGTCACCCCACTCACCCACGACCAGGACTTCGTCGCCAAACGCCTCGATGGCATCCAAATGGGCCAGGTCGAAGACGGCACCGCCATCGGATCCGCCATCGTCTCCGCCACCTCACACCTCACCGACTCCGACGCCAAATCCAAAATCATCATCCTCCTCACAGACGGCGTCAACAACGCCGGATCCGCCAACCCCAACACCGCCGCCGAAGCCGCCAAAGCCCTCAACATCAAAATCTACACCATCGGCGCCGGCACCATGGGGGAAGCCCCATTCCCCGTCCAAGGCCCGTTCGGACGCATCCAATACCAACGCGTCCCCGTCGAAATCGACGAAGACATCCTCCGCGAGGTCGCCTCCGCCACCGGCGGCCGCTACTTCCGCGCCACCGATACCGACTCGCTCGCCTCCATCTACGACTCCATCAACAAACTCGAAACCACCACCCGCAAAATCAAGAAATACGAACACTACGACGAACTCTTCCTCTACTTCCTCATCCCCGGCCTCGCCCTCCTGCTCATCTCGGAAATCCTCTCCCAAACCATTTTCAAACGACTGCCGTAACTCGTTTCCAATGACCAAACACTAGTGACGAATTCTCATCCAAATCATGGAGCGCGGACTTCAGTCCGCCCCAAGGAAACCAGCCCTTCCCCAACCGGCCGAAGGCCGCACTACATTTTAGTCATTAGTCATTAGTCATTAGTCATTAGTCATTAGTCATTAGTCATTAGTCATTAGTCATTAGTCATTAGTCATTAGTCATTAGTCATTAGTCATTAGTCACTCCCACCTTCCCGCCCTCACACACGGCACCACCTCTCCATGCCCGACGACACCCTCCACTTCGCCTACCCCCTCCTCCTCGCACTCGGCCTCGCCGTCTGCGCCGGCTTCGTCGTGCTGTTCATCCGCTTCGACCGCCGCCGCGACTCCGACCTCGCCAAAATCATCCACCCCCGCTTCCGCCAGCGCCTCACCGAAGGCTTCTCACCACGCCTCCGCAACCTCAAACGCGCCCTCTGGCTGCTCGCCATCCTCCTCGCCTTCATCGCCCTCGCACGCCCCCAGAAAGGCTACGAATGGCGCGAAGTCAAACGCCGCGGCATCGACATCCTCTTCGCCATCGACACCTCGCGCTCGATGCTCGCCCAAGACCTCACCCCCAACCGCCTCGAACGCTCGCGCCTCGGCATCACCGACTTCGTCGACCGCCTCGAAGGCGACCGCGTCGGCCTCATCCCCTTCGCCGGCTCCGCCTTCGCCCTCTGCCCGCTCACCCTCGACTACGGCGCATTCCGCGAATCGCTCGACGCCATCGACACCGACCTCATCCCCCGTCAAGGCACCGACCTCGCCAGCGCCATCCGCGAAGCCGAACGACTCTTCGATCAAGAGGGAAACAACCACCGCATCCTCGTCCTCATCACCGATGGCGAGGACCTCCAGGGCGACGTCCTGGAAACCGCCAGAACCGCCGCCAAAAACGGCACCATCATCCACACCGTCGGCGTCGGCAACCCCGCAGGCGCACCCATCCCCGTCCAGGACCGCTGGGGCCGCACCGGATACGTCCGCGACCAACAGGGACAGGTCGTGCAAACCAAACTCGACGAAGCCACCCTCAAAGCCATCGCCGAAGCCACCGGCGGACTCTACGTCCCGCTCGGCCGAGGCGCCGAAGGACTCAATACCATCTATCAGGAAAAACTCAGCCTCGTGCCCAAACACGAACTCAACCAGCGCATGGAACGCATCCCGCTCGACCACTACATCTGGCCACTCGGCGCGTCCATCGCCCTGTTCGCCATCAACTTCTTCCTCAGCGACCGCCGCCGGCCGAAAAAACAACGCGCCCTCCCGTCCGCCGCCCGCCGCAGGTCGATCGCCACCACCATCACCCTCGGAGGCCTGTGCCTCGCACCCCTCGCCACCCGCGCGGAAACCGACAACCGCCGGACCTACAACAAGGGCACCACGGCCTATCAGTCCGGCGACTTCGAAACCGCCGCCAACACCCTGCGCGACGCCCTCAAAACCCCCGACCTCTCGCTCCAGCAAAAGGCCTACTACAACCTCGGCAACACCCTCTACCGCACCGGCCAGACCACCCTCGAAAAAGACCCCCAGGCCACCATCAAATCCTGGGAATCCTCAATCAAGGCATTCGAAGACGCCCTCTCCCTCAACGCCGCCGACGAAGACGCCAGCTACAACCGGGACTTCGTCAAAAAGAAACTCGAAGCACTCAAACAACAACAGGACCAGCAAAATCAGGACCAACAAAATCAGGACCAGGAGGACCAGCAGCAGCAGGACAACGAAGATCAGCAACAACAGGACAGCCAGGACCAACAGCAGCAAAACCAGGACCAACAGCAGGACTCCGAAAACCAAAACGACCAGCAGCAACAGCAGGACTCCGAAAACCAGGACCAGCAACAGCAAGCGGAAAACCAACAGAACCCTGGCGAGGAACAGCAGGATCAGCAACAGGCCCGGAACTCCGAACAACAGGAGTCCGATGAGCAGCAACAACAGAACGCCGAACAGCAACAGCCCGAATCCGGAGACGAGCAGCAGCAACAGCAACAGGCCGAAATGACCGAACGCGAACCCCACGAGGAAATGACCCCGGAGCAGGCCAAGCGACTCCTCGAGTCCCTCAGCGACGACGAACGAACCGTCATCCCCATCCACCCCATCCGGCCCTCGCGCCGCCTCACCCCGGACAACTCCACCAAAGGAAAGACATGGTAACCATCCAAGCCAGGGACGCCTCTCCGAGGGGTCAGAGCAAACGATTCACCGCCGCCGGCCCGGACCGTTCTCCGCGCCGTCCGCTCCCATGGCTCATCCTCGCATGGCTCATCCTCGTCGTTCCATCCCTGCACGCACAGATCACCGCCACCCTCGACCGCGACACCGTGCCCGCCGGCCACGGCGCACTGCTCTCCGTCGAGGTCTCCGGAAAAAACGCCACCAAACCCGAACTGCCCCATGTCAAGGACCTCATCGTGCAAACCCGTGGCACCAGCCACGCCATGCAGATGGGCATGGGCGGCATCTCCCAATCCACCACCTACTCCTACGTCATCGGATCCCAAACCCCCGGCGGCTATCAGATCCCCCCCATCACCGCCACCATCAACGGCAAAAAATTCTCATCCCAACCACTCCACCTCAAGGTCCTCGAAGCCGACCAACAACCCGACCCCGAACCCGAACCCGAACCGGAAGACGGCTGCTTCGGATTCCTCACCGTCGAACTCGCCGCCAACGACCGCAACCACGTCTACGTCGGGGAAATCGCCCCCGTCCGCATCCGCGCCTGGCTCCCGCCCGGATCAAAGGCCCGCCTCAACTCCGCCATCCAGCCGGAAGGCGAGGCATTCACCCTCCACAACCTCACCGACCGGCCGACCCAATCCACCGAAATCCGCGACGGCAAACGCTACCGGGTCGTCACCTGGTTCGGCGGAATCTCCGCCACCAAGGCCGGACAACACCCGGCCTCCCTGTCCATCGATGCCACCGTCGCCATCCCCGACACCAACGCCCGCAACCGCCCCCGCGACCGCACCGGCTCACCGTTCGACGATCCATTTTTCGACCGCTTTTTCGACAACACCCCGATGATCGAAAAACAACTCACCCTCAAATCCGAGGACAAACAAATCGAAGTCCGCCCGCTGCCCACCAAAGACCGGCCCGCCGATTTCCATGGAGCCGTCGGCGAATTCCAGCTCAGCGACATCGAAATCCCCGCCACCTGGAAAACCGGCGAACCCCAGCAAATCCACGCCCGCATCAGCGGCTCGGGAAACTTCTCGCTCGTCGACGCCCCCTCACTCGTCCCCGCCGAAAACTGGAAATCCTACACTCCGAAATACACCTTCACCCCGGAGGACCAGGCATCCTTTGCCGGCCACAAGGATTTCACCTTCAGCGCCGTCCCCCTCAAGGGCGGCAGCCAAACCGCCACCCTCAGCTTCTCGTTCTTCGATCCGGACAACGCCGAATACCGGACCCTCACCAGCCAGCAAAACCCAATCACCGCCACCGGCCCGGACATCGTCGAAAATGACCAATCCGGCGAACCCGCACCGCCCGCACCCGAACCCGCAACAAATCCCGCCAACCAACTCGTCGCCCAACACGACTCGCACGGAAACCGCGGCAACCTCGTCCCGCTCGTATCCCGCCCGGCATTCCCGCGCCTCCTCACCCTCGCCACCATCCTGCTGCTCGCCGGCCCCGCCGCCGCCGTCGTCCGCCGCCACCGCACCAACCCCGAACGACTCGCTCGCCTCACCGCCAGACGGGAAGCCGAAAACGCCCGCCAGGCCGCCGACCGCTGCGCTGCCGCCAACGACCTCCCGGGATTCATCACCCACGCCCGCCTCGCCATCCAGCACCGGCTTGCCCCGGATTGGGACCAGGCGGCCAGGGCCATCACCACCTCGGAAGTTCTCTCGCGCGAACCCGAACAATCACCCGTCCCGCGGTTCTTCCGGTCCGCGGACTACTACGAATACCGTAGCTCACACGAGACCGGAATCCCGCAGGAACTCCGCCACCACTTCAACGCCGCCATCAACCACCTTGATGCCCGATGATCCGCATCCTCGCCACACTCAGCCTGCTCCTCTCGCTCGTCTCCGCCGCCACCACCCTCGGTGACGCCAACCGCGCCTTTGCCGACGGCAACTTCCAGGCCGCCGCCGAATCCTACGAATCCCTCATCGCCGAACACGGCCCGGATTCATCCCTCTACTACAACCTCGGCAACGCACGCCAGAAACTCGGCCAAACCGGCCCGGCCGTCCTCGCCTACGAACGCGCGCTCCTCCTCTCGCCCCGCGATCCCGACCTGATCGCCAACCTCGCGCTCGCACGAAAACAGGCCGCCATCTTTGAGCACCCCGCCATCCACCCGCGCATCCACACGGTCACCCGCAAACTCAGCCGCAACGAATGGTCCTGGCTCCTGACCGGCTCCGCGCTCGTCCTCGGCCTGCTCTCGCTCGCCCACGGCACCCTGCCCGTTCGCAAGCCATGGATGCGCCCGGCAACCATCGCCACCACCGCCGTCGCACTCCTCTTCGCCACCCTCTCCACCACCGCCCTCTACCTCCGCCGCGACGATGGAAACCGCGCCGTCGTCATCGCCCCGGATGCCAGCATCCGGCTCTCACCATTCGACACCGCGGAATCCCTCGGCACGCCAAAGCCGGGATCCATCGTCCTGCTAGGCGAACAAAACGGCGGCTACCGCTTCGTCTCCGCAACCGGCTCCACCCTCGCCGGCTGGATCGCCGGAAACCAGATCGAAGCCATCGAAGCCAGCCCCCGGTGACCGCTCAGGGTTCCCCGCCCTCCTGGGGCAGGTCGTCCTCGCTCACCGGAATCGCCCGCATCGCCCGCGGCTCATCCTCCGGCCGCACACTCTCCAATCGCTCGATCGGCAACTCCTCGGGCAACACGGTTTCCAGCGGATCCACCGGCTGGGCAACAACCGGCTCCGCCTTCAGTTTCCCCTCGCCATCGTCCCCGAGCTCGCTCTCGTCCACCACCAACAACGCCTTCATCGGCGGTGCGATCGACTCCTTGATGTCATCCTCCACCGCCTCAAAAAACTTCCGCACCATCGGCGCCGCCATCCGGCCACCCGAAACCCGCTCGTTCGGACGCCCCTCATACAACACCGCATACGCATACCGCGGGTTCTCGTAGGAAAGGAATCCCGCAAACCAGGCCAGGCGCTGGTTCTTCGACTGCGGACCCCACTGGGCGGTACCCGTCTTGCCGCATATCGACGTGTAGCTCAGCCCCGCGCTCCTGCCCGTGCCGCCGCCCGCATTCACCACGTCATACATGCCCTCGCGGACCACCTCCACATGCTTCTCATCCACCCCCAGCCAACGCTTGCGCTCCGGCACCGGCGCCTTCGTCACCCGACCCCGCGGATCCTGAATCTGCCGCACCAGCTGCAACTTCGGCAGCGCACCGCCATTGGCAATCCCCGCCATCGCCTGCGCCACCTGCAGCGGTGATGCCAGCAACGCTCCCTGCCCGATCGACATGTTCGCCGTGTCCCCGTCCAGAATCTTGCGCCCGTGATACTTCCGATAGTAATCGTCATTCGGAACCAACCCCGGCGTCTCGCCAATCAACGGCAGCCCGGTTTTCTCACCCATCCCGAGACGCCGCGCCAGCGACAGGAACGCCGGAGCTCCGGAATCAATGCCCACCTGATAAAACCACGTGTTACACGACCGCGTGAGCGCCCGCTTCACGTTGATCGACCCCTCCGGCGTCGTCGTCCAGTTGTTGAACGTCACCCGCCCGATCCGGATCGACGCCGGGCAGTAAACCGTCGACGTCTCGGTGACCACCCCGTTGTTCAGCGCCGCCAACGCGACAATCGGCTTGAAACTCGATGCCGGCGGATAGCCGGATTGAAACGAGCGCGCGAACATCGGCTGCGAGGGATCCTCCGTCAGCTTCTGGTATTCCTCCGTGCTGATCCCCGGAATGAAAAGATTGAGGTCGAACGACGGCCGTGACGCCAGCACCAGCACCTCGCCGGTGATCACGTCGACCACCACGAACGCACCACGCCGGCACCCTTCCCGCAGCGTCTTCTCGGCGATCAACTGCCACTTCATGTCGAGCGTCGTCACCAGCGTGCCTCCCGCACGCGGACGCTTCACCTCCTCCTCCAGCAACTTGTTGCCGTTCTCGTCAAACAACAGCTTCTTCCGCCCCGCAATGCCGGTCAACTCGTCGTTGAACAACTTCTCAAACCCCGCACGCCCCTCGCTCTCCTCCCACAGCGGCTCGTTGAAATTGATCGGCCCCGTCGGCAGTTTCCCCTTGCTGCCCGAATAACCGATCACATGCGCCGCGGAATCCCCCTCCGGATAATACCGCTGATACAGCGGATTGAGCGATAGCCCGGACGTCAGCTTCGGCTCCAGCTTCTGCGCCTCGTCCTCGCTCATTTCACTGCTCACCAGCAACGGCAGCCAGCGACGGTGCCGATAGTGCGAATACAGCTCGTCATCCGTCAGCTCATACACGTTCCGGACCAGCCCCTCCAGCGACTCCAGCCTCGTCCGCGCCCAATCCACCACGAAATCACGGTCCGCATCCTCAAACTGGCGGAACTGCAGACCCACCTGATAGGCAACCCTGTTCTGCGCGAATGCTCGCCCCTCACGGTCCACAATCAATCCCCGCGGCGCCGGAATCCTCAGCGTGATCGTCCTCGCATCCTTGCGCGTGATGATCGATCCGTCCGAGGCATCCCTCGAGGTCTCCGCCACCTGCGGCGACTGCAAATCCGACCGCGCGGCCAACAGCGCCGACCCATTCGGACTCTGGGCGGACACGACCCCGCAAAACCCGATCATGACGGAGGAAAACTGGCGAAAAACTCGAAATTTCAGCATGTGCTTGCCGCCCAGCCTAAATCCGATCCCCAACCCGCGCAATCCTTCAATCCCACCCCTTGTCGTCCTGCTCGGACAGCGGCTTGCCGATGTTCTCGGCAATCTCCGTCGGCAAAAACACAAACTCGTCCGCATCCTTCTCCGCCGGATCCATCTTGAACGTCACCATCCTCCGCCGCGCCCCATCCCTGGAAACCACCGTCAAATCCACCGTCACCACCAGCGCCCCGTCCTCACGCGGCTTCACCAGCAGCATCCCCGGCACCGGATAAACCGCACGCGCCAACCCGCCATCCTGCCTGCGAAACTCCGCGCTCCTCCCCAAATGCGACGCCGGATACCACTCGTCCCGCCCGGTCTTCCCCGTCCGCGTCCGGATCCGGTGAACCACCAGCGACTCATGCTCCAAATCCCGCCCCTCCGCCTCGATCCGCCAGCGGAACGGACCGTCAAACGTCGCAATCGCCGCTCCCACCACCATCGCGCTGAACGCCACACTGCCATTCTCCGTCCCCTCCGGCTTCACCTGCATCCGCACCTTCGCCCCGTTCACCTCCACCGCCGGCGAACTCGCCGAATACGTGTGCTTGTCCGCCTTCAGCGCCATGCAGGAAACCTGCCCGAATGCACACAGACCCAGCGCCACCCTTGCCGCGAATCGCCCGCCATGCATGATGGGCGTAATGACCGATTGGAATTTCATGACGCTAATCATCGTGATCGCGCTCTTCGCCCTTTGGAAGCTCGAATTCATCGCCACCCTGCTCAACCTCCGCGCCTTCCCCGACACCGTGCCGGATGAACTCGCCGACGTCATGGACGCCGGCAAACTCGACCGCGCCCGCGACTACCTCCGCGTCAACGCCCGCTTCGAGATCATCCAGTCCATCACCTCCCTCGCCATCCTGCTCGTCTTCTGGTTCCTCGGCGGCTTCCCGTGGCTCGACTCCCTCGCCCGCTCCATCTTCCCGGACTCGCAGGTCCTCGCCGGCCTCACCTTCCTCGCCGCCCTCTTCCTCGGCCAGTCCATCCTCACCCTGCCGTTTGAAATCCACGAAACCTTCGTCATCGAAAACAAATTCGGCTTCAACCGCGTCACCCCCGCCACCTTCGTCATCGACCGCCTCAAGGGCCTGCTCCTCGCCGCCCTCATCGGCCTCCCGCTCGCCGCCGCCGTCCTCTGGATCTTCCACCACATCCCCCACGCATGGCTCTGGGCATGGGCCATCGTCACCGCCTTCCAGCTCCTCCTCACCTGGCTCGCCCCCACCTACATCATGCCGCTGTTCAACAAGTTCACCCCCATGCCCGATGACGAACTGAAACAGGAAATCGAAAAACTCGGCGACCAATGCGGATTCCCCCTCTCCGAAGTCTTCGTCATGGACGGCTCGAAACGCTCCACCAAGGCCAACGCCTTCTTCACCGGCATCGGAAAACAAAAGAAAATCGCCCTCTTCGACACCCTCATCGAAAAATCCTCCACCCCCGAACTCCTCGGCGTCCTCGCCCACGAAATCGGCCACTTCCGCTGCGGCCACATCAAACAACGCATCGCCGTCGGCATCGCCCAGATGTTCGTCATCTTCTACCTGCTAGGCCTCGCCACCGACCCCGACGGCGCATTCGCCCGCGTCCTCTTCGACGCCTTCGCCGTTCCCGAAATCTCCCCCCACGTCGGCCTCGTGCTCTTCACCATCCTCCTCGAACCCGTCAGCAAGGCGCTCTCCGTCGCCGCCAACGCCTGGTCGCGCCACCACGAATTCGAGGCGGACGCCTACGCCGTCCAGTCCACCGGCGACCACGCCCCGCTCGCCAACGCCCTCAAACGCATGACCGCCGACCACCTCTCCCACCCCACCCCCGGCAAACTCCGCGTCTGGCTCGACTACTCCCACCCGCCGCTCATCGAGCGCCTCCGCGCCATGCGCGGCTGACCCCTCAATGGCACTTCCCATCCCATCCGGAATCTGCGAGGAAAACCACCCACACACACGATGAATCCCGCCCAAATCAAAAACATCTTTTGGGACGTCGACGGCGTCCTCGCGGACCTCAACCACGCCTACTTCCATTTCCTCACCAACCACCCGAACTACCGCGACCGCTACGCCGGCTTGAAATGGGAGCAACTCCCGGAAGTCCTGCCGATCCTGCCGGAATATGGCGCGCTCGAGTTGAAAACCCATCCGCAGCTCGGCGCCGAAATGGATCGCGACTTCTGTGCCGACCAGGCATTCTTCCGCAACCGCCCGCTCTATCCGAACGTGATAGAAACCCTCAAGCGCCTCAACCAGCGCGGATACCGCCAGTTCACCATGTCCGCAACCTTCGATGTCGAGGCGAAGACCGCCTACCTCCGCGACGTCCTCGCCCCGGTCACCGGATTCCTCACCATCGAATGCGTGCAACACGGCCAGTTCATGCACGACACCGCCAAAATCGACCGCTTGCGGGACTGCTACCGAAAATACGATCTCAACCCCGACGAAACCATCCTCGTTGACGACCGCATCTACAACCAGCACGCCGCCATCGAGTCCGGCGCCCATCCGGTGCGGCTGCGCTGCGAATTCACCACAGACCTCCCCGAAGACCTCGCCTGGATCCCCGAGTTCCCCAATGTCGAGGCCGTCGCCGACTGGCTGCTCAAGGCGTAATACCACGTAGCAAATCAAAAGAGGCTCTGAAACACATCGGAAAGATTTCACCAATAAGACAACTCAGCCCATTCGCGTCAGCTTAGGGCCTGAATGCCTGATTCTATCGAGGATATCCGCACGCGCGTGTCCCGCTTGACGTGCCGGACATCAAGCCATTGCTCGAAGAGCCCAAGTTCTGCGATGTCGACCACTCCGATCAGATA
>JAUTCT010000076.1 GCA_030673875.1 Verrucomicrobiota bacterium JB025
CTCCACAAAAATGATCCCGGAGGGATCACAGCCAGTAGCCGGGGGTCGAGCGCAGCGACACCCCCGGACCCCACGCCCCCAAAATGTTCCGCATCCCGGCAGGGATGCCAGCGGCGCGCTTCATCGCTTGCATCATGGATCTGCCAACGGCCTGCGCCTCGGGAAACCCGAGGCCACCCTCGTGTCACGAAACACAATCTGATATCACAACGCCGACAAATCAGGCGTCGTGCTCAAAATGAAATCAGCCACAAAGTTCAGCAAGTTCAGCTTGCCGTCCTCACTGCCGATCTCACCGTAATAGGGAAACATGATCCCCTCGTGGTGCCCGCGAATCCTCACCTCGGATGCCGCATACGCCATCCCGTTGATCTCCGCGATTTTCAAATGCAGCGTGATCGCCTGCTCCTTGAGAATCGACTTGATCTGAAAATACCCGTAAACCCCGAAACCAGCACCACCATCAGAGTAGTGATACTGAATGCCGGCATTGCGAAACTGCTCGTGCATCCACGAAACGGCTTCTTCCACCACTTGACTCGCTACCGAGCCGTCGGCCTGCTTTCCTTGAAGGAGAAATTTCAATGTTTCCATGACATGTTGGATTTTTAGAACAACGAACTATGGACCCGGATACCTCGCAAAATCAATCATTTCCGCAAATTCATCAAAAAATACGCCAAGTCCGTCGATGCCCGCGGAACACCCCGACCACCGCTCGCCAATTCCCTCACCCCAAGGAAAAACCAGCAAAGCCACACCATCACCAGCACCGGAAATCCACCCCGAATCCCGCAAATCCACCCCATCCACCCGCCCCCCATCGATCCCACCACGCCCACCTCACGCCGGCAGCCAATCAGACGGCCGCCGCGCGGAAAATCCACCCGCCACCCCACTGCTATCATCAATCACAATGTCAATACTATTGTTTGAAGGAATATCCGGCTTGCCCAAAGTCCCTTCACCCGGCATTGAAAGGACGTGACGCGTAACCTCTTCGACAAGCCAGCATGGCGCGAGAAGGATCTGGGACAACCTCTCCCGGATTCCGCTCACGCCTGCTCAGTCTGCATGCCGACATGGGATTCCGTCATCGGCTACGAGGAAGGACGCGAAAAAATCCTCAAACGCCTCCGCCTCGGATACCCCCGCTTCTTCAAGCACCCGACCGTCGAACGCCTCTTCGAAAACGCCCGCACCGAAGTCGCCGGTGACGACGAGGAAATCCTCGTCCTGCCCACCCGCGCATCCGTGCAACGCGCCCACCGCTGGATCGAACGCCTCACCGAAACCGCCGTCCGGATCACCAGCTTCAACGGCCTGCAGGTCCTCATCCTCCCCGCCCGTCTCCGCTCGAAAGCCAACGAATACTGGCGCTACACCGGAGAAATCGTCAGCTCCCGCCAAGCCCAGGATTTCCTCGACGGAAACCTCCGCACCGGCTCGAAATCCCACCTCGTCGTCCGCTCCCTCACGAAATTCACCGGAACCAGCACCGACAACACCTTCGTCTTCTCCAGCGGCATGGCCGCCATCACCTCCGTCCTCCGGTCCCTCCCGGGACTCAAGGAAGGCAAAAAAACCCTCCAACTCGAGTTCCCCTACGTCGACTGCCTCAAAGTCCAGCGCCACATCGGCCACGGCGTCGTCTACCTCAACGAAGCATACGGCGAATCCTTCGACGAAGCACTCCAGCGCATCCGCCAGGGAGAATTCGCCGGCGTCTTCACCGAGGTCCCCAGCAACCCGCTCCTCCGCTCCGTCAACCTCGAACTCGTCTCCCAGGCCTGCGCCGACGGCCACACCCCGCTCATCGTCGACGACTCCGCCAGCGGACCCCTCAACGTCGAAGTCCTCCGCTTCGCCGACGTCGTCACCAACAGCCTCACCAAATGGGTCTCCGGCGAGGGCAACGTCATGGCCGGCATGGCCGCCGTCCGCGACGACTCGCCATTCGCCGCCACCATCGGCATCCCGCTCGCCCAGGACATGGAGGAAAGCGCCCCACTCTATATCTCGGACGCCGAAGTCCTGCTATCTAATATCAAGAGCTACCCGGAACGCGCCGCCGCCATCAACCAGAACGCGCTCGAACTCGCCACCTGGCTGTCCGACCATCCGGCCGTCGCCCAGGTCTGGCACCCATCACTCACGTCCACCGAAAACTACGATGCCGTCCGTAGGAAAAACGGCGGCTACGGCGGACTCCTCTCCTTCTCGCTCAAGGCTCCCAAAAAGACCCCCAAAGTCTACGACTCCCTCTGCATCAGCAAGGGCCCCAGCTTCGGCACCCCGTTCACCCTCGTCTGCCCCTACACCCAGCTCGCCCACTACCGGGAAATCGAATGGGTCGAAGCCTGCGGCGTCCCCGCAAACCTGCTCCGCGTCTCCTGCGGCACCGAACCCGCCGGCACCCTCGTCCCGATTTTCGAAAAGGCACTCTCGCTCGTCTGAAAATGGCGCCCCCGCCCGCCTGACCACCTCCGCCGCAAACCCGGACCTCAAAACATCCCCGGATAGTCGGAATCCCCCGGAAACCCGGTAAGGTAGCGCTCCTGAAAGTCCTTCCACACACCCCGGCTCTCCTCGGACAGACCCGCGGTCATCCGCCCGACACACCCGCCGCATATCAATAGCGGCAGCGGCCCGGCCACCAGACTCCCGCCCGGGTCGAAATACGCCGAGACACCAAATCCATCCACCTGCTCGCGCTTCGCCCCGCACGAAACACACCCCGCGAAACGCCCCGTCGCATCCGGCATCATCATCGCCCGCGCAAGCCACCCCTCCCAGTCGATCGCCGTCTCCAGAAAGCTCCGCACCGACTCCTTGGACTCGTCAGAAAGCCCCTCCGTCACCGCATCCCGGCAGACCCGGCAGATCGCATACTCCCGCACACACTCGCCGCGGAAATAATCCTTGTTCACCAACCACGGACCATCCGTCTCCAACAACGGCATCCGGCACCGCACGCAATGACTGAACTCCCGCCCGGTCTCCTCCGAATACAGCCACTCTTCCGCCGATTTCATGCCTCCCACAATGCCCCGCTCCCCCACCCACCGCAAAACCAAAATCCACCCCCTGCACGACCAAGCCGGGAAACCACTCACCCCACAAGCGCCAGCAGGAAACACCGATTGGACGGATTGCGCTGATTTTTCAACACGTTTGACGGTGAAGAACTCCCAACTCGCGACCTGCAGAGCACCATGCCTGCTCAGGCAGAAAGGAATCAGTGAATTCAGTGCCACCAGTGGTTCTGCTGCCGAGCGGATCAAACGTTCCCCCCTCACGTGATCGCCCAAAATCCACCCCGCAAACACGCGCGTTGCACCCGCCCCCCCATCTGGGATACCCTCACGCTCGAACCTCTCCTCCCTGCTCGAACCTCTCCTCCCCATGACCCACTCCAACTGGATCACCCTCAGCCGCGAACTCAAAGCCATCGCCGAAGCCGGCCTCCGCTACTCCGACGGCCCCTACGACATCCAACGCTACCAACGCCTCCACGAACTCTCGTCCCTCCCCATGCAGGCCGCCGCCCCGGACTTCAAATGGCCCGTCGAATTCGGCTACTCCACCCCGAAAGTCGACGTCCGCGCCGCCGTCATCGACGACCAACAACGCATCCTCCTCGTCCAGGAAGCCGCCTCCCGCCTCTGGACCCTCCCCGGCGGATGGGCCGACGTCAACCTCACCCCGTCCCAAAACGCCGCAAAGGAAACCCGCGAGGAATCCGGCATCGAAATCAAAGTCAGCAAACTCATCGCCTGCTGGGACAAGGACCACCAGGGCCACCCCAGCCAACCGGAACACGTCTACAAACTCGTCTTCCTCTGCCACCCCGTCGGCGGCAAACTCCAACACAGCATCGAAACCACCGGCGCCGGATTCTTCTCCCGGTCGGAAATCCCCGAACTCTGCCCCTGGCGCGCCGCTCCCCACTACCTCGACCTCGCCTGGAAACACCACCACGACCCCACCCTCCCCACCGCCTTCGACTGAGCACGCCCCCGCCCCCAGCCCCCTCATCCCCCATGAATCCTCCCCCCAAAACCGGAAACTCCCCCGCACGCGTCGACGAACTCGACGGCCTCCGCGGCCTGCTCGCCATCTGGGTCGCCCTCACCCACATCCTCGCCTGGACCGGCTTCTGGGAAAACCCCGGACCCGGCCGCCTCAACGGCGCATGGCTCGAATTCATCAGCGCCAAACCCGCCGTAGACACCTTCATCATCCTCAGCGGATTCGCCATCTCGTTCCTCCTCCACAAGAAGAAACAAAACTACTCCACCTTCATGCGCGGCCGCTTCTTCCGCATCTATCCGGTCTACATCCTCTGCCTCATCCTCGGAATCGCCGCCAGCTTCCTCACCCCCGCCATCACCCACGCCGCCCCGTGGCGGGACACCGTCTACTTCTCCTGGGTGAGAACCCTCACCGACCAGGAAAACTCCCGCTTCGGCGCCCACCTCCTCGCCCACCTCACCCTGCTCAACGGCACCCTCCCCAAACAAATCCTCCCCGGCGCCACCGGCACCTTCCTCACCCCCGCCTGGAGCATCACCCTCGAATGGCAATACTACCTCGTCGCCCCGTTCATCGCCCGCGGCGTCCGCTCCGGAACCAGCCTCCTCGCCCTCGGCTTCATCGCCGCCGCCGGCATCCACTTCGCCCCCCACTGGCAGAACGCCCAACTCTCGTTCCTCCCCCCCCAGCTCCCGCTCTTCCTCATCGGCATCGGCAGCTACCACCTCTACGTCTGGCTCTCCAACAACCGCCCCGCCCAACCCCTCCCCAGCCTCGCCGCCGCAGGCGTCATCCTCGTCGCCATCATCAGCGGATGGCACTCCGTCGCCCTCGTCGCATGGGCCCTCGGCTTCGGCTGCATCCTCGTCCGCGGCCGCGACCCACTCTCACGTTTCCTCGGCATCTTCCGCAAAACCCTGCTCCACCCCATCCCCCAGCACCTCGGAAAAATCTCCTATCCGGTCTACCTCGTCCACTGGCCGGTCATCATCGCCGCGCTCTTCCTCCTTCTCAAACTCCTCCCCTCCGTCACCTCCACCGCCGCCTTCGCCATCCTCTTCGTCACCTGCATGCCCGCCATCCTCATCTCCGCGGAAATCATCCACCGCACCCTCGAAATGCCCGCCATGAAATTCGGCAAACGCTTCGACCGCCGCCCGCCCGCACCCACCCGCACCACCGGCAACCCCAATCCCTGACCTCAACGCAGTTAGGCTTCCCCCGTCCCCCCTTCACCCCCTCCCTTCCACCCTTCCCGCGCGCCCCGCCCCGGCGCCGGAAAGAACAACCGCGCCTCCAAATTCTTTCCCCTCCCCCCTTCTTGATTGCCATCCCCCACCCCCAGGGTGTTATATCCACGCTTGATGAGCGAAGCCGCAATCCACCCCGCCGACATCCTCCCATGCGGACTCTGTGAGGACGGCACCGGAGAATCCATGGCCCTCCTCGAACGCCTCGCCATGAAGGACCGCCAGGCACTCTCCGAACTCCACTCCCTCTGGGCCCCATCCTTCCTCGGCATCGCCTACCGCATCCTCGGCGACCGCAAACACGCCGACCTCGCCACCCGCCGCGCATTCATCCGCATCTGGCGAAACGCCGCATCCTACAACCCTCACACCGCCCCGCCCCTCGTCTGGGCCGCCAACCACCTCCGCGTGGAATGCATCCGCATCCTCCCCAAAACAAAACCTCAGGAAAAACCCCCGCGCACAACCGGCGTCCTCCCCACCGGCCAGACCCGCGTCATCTCCGCCGACGACCGCCAGCGCCTCCAATCCGCCATCAACCACCTCTCGCCCGAACAACTCTCCGCGCTCGAACAAGCCGTCTTCCTCGGCTTCGCCAAAAACCGCCCCGGCGCTCCCCACCCCGACTCCCTCCTCAAAACCACCCTCCGCACCGCCCTCGACACACTCCGCGCCAACCTCTCCCTTCATGAACTCTGATCCTCACGACAGCGCCGCCTGGAGAAGCTTCGGAATGCTCAGTTCCGCGGACGTGAAACAATTCGAAGACGCCGCCACCCACGACACCGTCATCCGCGACGCCGGCCTCGAAATCGACCGCATCGCCACCGCCATCGCCGTCGCCACCACCCCCACCGTCACCCCCGACCCCGGACAACTCGACCAACTCCACAAACAACTCGGCTTCAACCGGCCCCCGCTCTTCAAAACCGCCGCCGCCCTTAGCGGCTGGATCCTCGCCGCCGCCCTCGCCGCACTCCTCATCCACAAGCACCAATCGGCCGCGCAACAAACCAACGCCCCATCCCCTCTCACCACCCCCACCGCCGAAGCTCCGCCCCACAACCCCGCAACCCCGGAAACCGAACGCCTCACCAAGGAAATCAGCCACCTCCGGGAAACCCTCGCCACCTTCCAAACCCGCGACGACATCCTCTTCTCCTCCGTCCCCGGCCACTCGATGCAAATCGTCATGGTCCTCACCCCTCCCGACATCGACCCCTCGGACTCCTTCCTGTTCGACTCCACCGCAGGCACCTCCCCGCTCGCCGCACTCCTCGGGAAATCACTCTCAGACGCCATCAACCAGGAAAACGCCGCCGCCCTCTCCGCCAATTCCACCCCACCCGACCCCACCGACACCCTCCCGGCCGCCCCCGGCGACGGCTCACCCTCCATCCCCGTCCGCCCCATCCACGGCAACACCGAAACCACCACCCTCCCCAACCAACCGGTCCCACCCGCCGACGCCGAACCCTCGCTCATCCTCGACTACCCCGTCGCCATCCCCATCTACGACCCCGCCCGCGACGCCGGCAGCCTCGTCGTCAGCAAACTCCCGCCCTCGGGAGACCAAAACCACTACAACCTCTGGGTCACCATCGAACCCGGCACCACCCCCATCTTCATCGGCAGCCTGCCAGACGAAAACATCACCGGCGCCCGCGCCTTCGACTTCAGCCTCGGCTCCACCCTCGTCCCGTCATCCTTCACCCTCACCCTCGACCTCGCCGGCACCCATCCCGCCCCCTCGGACGCCAACACCGTGCTCACCGGCCCCTCACTACCCGCCCTTTGAGCGAATCAATGGTTGTCACCCCACACTAACCCGACGTATCCTCACCTCGTGGGAAATCACATCTGGGAATTTGTCAAAGAGCACTGGCGGGACGGGATCGAAATCCTGCTCCTCGCCACCTGCATCTACCAAATTTACCGCGCCTTCAGGGCCACCCGCGGCGCCCAGATCCTCGTCGGCCTCGGCACCATCCTCGTCGTCCTCACCCTCGTCTCCACCGCCTTCAAGTTCGAAGTCATCCAGTGGCTCATCACCCGCGCCGCCGCCGTCCTCGCCTTCGCCCTCATCGTCATCTTCCAACCCGAACTCCGCAACGGACTCGCACGCCTCGGCAGCAACCGCATCTTCTCGTTCTACTCAAACCGCCGCCTCGACTTCCTCGAACGCTTCGCAGACGCCATCATCGCACTCTCCAAAAAACGCATCGGCGCACTCTTCGCCATCCAACGCGAAAACACCCTCAAGGAACAACTCGAAACCGGCGTCGTGCTCGACGCCCGCTTCTCCCCCGAACTCGCCATGGCCGTCTTCCACCCCAAGGCCCCACTCCACGACGGCGGCATGATCATCGATGACGAACGCGTCGCCGGCGCCGCCTGCGTCTTCCCCGTCACCGAACGCGAAATGCAGGACCGCTCCACCGGCCTCCGCCACCGCGCCGCCATCGGCCTCACCGAACGCACCGACGCCGTCGCCATCGTCGTCAGCGAGGAAACCGGCGGAATCTCCATCAGCGAATACGGCAAACTCCAACGCAACCTCACCGAACAACAATTCCGCGAAAAACTCGCGGAAATCTTTATCTCCGGACACAATCCAAATGAGACTGAACCTGACGCACAACTGGATCGCGAAGATTCTGTCACTTCTTCTGGCGATCGCGATATGGTTTCTGATTAAGCAAACCCTCGAGCACGACGACGGCGGATACTACGACACCCCGCCCAATACCATCGTGCCAACCACCCCCTAACCCGGAAAACCAACCGCCATGCCGGTCGAGTTCAAGGACTACTACCAAATCCTCGGAATCCCCCGCGACGCCTCCGCCGCGGACATCAAAAAAGCATTCCGCAAACTCGCCCGCAAATACCACCCGGACGTCGCAACCGACAAATCATCCGCCGAACAAAAATTCAAGGACATCAACGAGGCATACGAAGTCCTCGGCGACCCCCAGAAACGCCAGAAATACGACCAGTTCGGCCCCGGCTGGCAAGCCGATGCCCAACCACCCCCACCCTACGGCCGCCCCGGACACACATCCCGCGAATTCAACTTCTCCGGAACCGGATTCTCCGACTTCTTCGAACAATACTTCTCCGGAGCCAGCCGCTACGGATTCCCCCGGGACATCCCCCGCGGAACCCGCCCCGCCCGCGGCAACGACATCGAAGGCGACATCCTCGTCACCCTCGACGAAGCCATGCACGGCTCGCTCCGCTCCATCTCGCTCCAAATCGCCAACCCCCAAACCGGCAAGGTCCAAACCCACGAATTCCAGGTCCGCATCCCCCCGGGAGTCACCAACGGCAAACGCATCCGCATCCCCAAACAAGGCGAACCCGGCATCGGCGGCGCCGACCCCGGCGACCTCTACCTCCGCGTCCGCCACGCCGCTCACCCGGATTTCTCCACCGACGGACACGACGTCTATCACGACCTCGACATCACCCCGTGGGAAGCCGTGCTCGGCACCCAGATCACCGTCCCCACCCTCGACGGCAACGTCACCCTCCGCATCCCCCAAAACAGCGAAAACAACCAACACCTCCGCGTCCGCGGCCGCGGCCTGCCCAAAGCAAAATCCGGCCAACGCGGAGACTACTACGCCGTCCTCAACATCAAACTCCCGCAAAACCCGCCACCCGAAGAACGCGCCCTCTGGGAAAAACTCCGCGACACCTCAACATTCAACCCGCGAACCCGCTCCTCCGCATGAACCGTCCGCAGCAACCAGACGAATCCGGCCTGCCCATCTACGAACCCGACGATCACGCGGCCTACTCCACCGAAATCTGCGCCCGAATCACCGGTGTCTCCACCGAAACCATCATCCGCTACCACCAACAGGGATTCATCCGCCCCCTCTCCGATCCCGACTCCGATTCCGATACCGATACCGATCCCTGTTCCGGCTCCGAACCAGACCCCGCCTCCCTCGTCTTCGACGACGAAGCACTCCGGACCGTCAGGAAAATCGAACACCTCCGCAACACCTGCGGCGTCAACGAATCCGGACTCAAACTCATCCTCTCCCTCATCGAGGAAATCGAAACCCTCCGCGACTCCCTCCGCGCCCGCCGCTGAAAACCCGCGTCGCGCGGCCACGCCACACAACTCTCCAGTCACCCCCGGCATCCCGATGACCCACGCCACCGGTCATCAGGAATCATGAGACCGCCGCCACGGTCCAACACTCGCCATGGACTTCGGCATCCCTTTCCTCGCCCTGCTCATCGTCTTCCTCATCGGCTGGCGCAAACTCCGCTCGCGCATCGAAACCCTCGAAAACGAAACCGCCGCCAGCCACTCGCTCCTCGCCAAACTCAACCAGGCCAACAAGGAACTCCGCCTCACCCTCGATCGCCTCGAAAAACGACTCGACCACCCCGACCACACCAACGACCCAGCCAAAACCCCGGAACCCCCGGCCCCGCAGCCGGTCCCCGAACCCACCGCCCACACCGCCCCCGCCACCCCACCCACTCCGGCCCCAGCCGTGCTCGCCAGAGAACCGCAGCCGGAAACCTCACCCACCAACCCCGCGGCCACCCCGGCAACCCCCTCCCCCAAGCCCCCGCCCATCCCCGCATCCCGGCCCGCCCCGGCCCCGGCTCCGGCTCCAGCCACCCCATCACGGCTCTCCCGCATCCCATGGCGGGACATCCTCAAACAACTCCACCTCCTCCCGCCCACCCGCGCCGGAGAAACCGCCGAATCCCACCTCGCCGCATGGTGGGCCACCCGCATCGGCCTCATCCTGCTCATCATCGCCGCCGTCTTCTTCGGCATCCACGTCAGCCTCAGGACACCCCCCTGGCTCCGCGTCGTCACCCTCACCGCCGTCGCCGCCGGCACCATCTGGCTCGGCGCCCGCCTCAAGGGCGAACTGCGCAACTTCGGCCGCGCCATCACCGCCGGCGGCTTCGCCCTGCTCTACGTCACCGCCTTCGCCGCCTTCGCCCTGCCCGCCACCAAAGTCATCACCTCCCCGGCCGCAGGCGTGCTCGCCCAACTCGCCGCCCTCGCCATCGCCTTGGCCGGATCACTGTGGAAACGCGATCAAGTCATCGCCACCCTCACCGTCATCCTCGGCTTCGTTTCCGTTGTCTTCTCCCACAGCCACGGGCTCGACCACTTCACCCTCACCGGCACCCTGCTGCTCGCCGCCACCGGCTCCGCATTCCTGGCAGCCCGCGGCTGGCTCACCACCTTCATCTCATCACTCGCCTGCGCATGGGCCGCGCTCACGTGGTTCTCCATCTTCGACCGCATCATCCGGGACGCCCCCGGCTTTCCCGTCCTCATCGCCACCATCGTCTCCCTCACCGTCATCTTCCACGCCGGCCTCTCCATCCGCAAACTCATCCAACCCACCGGACTCTCCGCCACCCGGCATCGCGCACTCGCCCTCACCAATACCTCCGCTGCCGCCGCCCTCGGCTACCTCATCATCCGCCTGGCCCACCCGACCCAACTCGAACCCTTCTATTTCACCACCGCCGCACTCCTCTTCGGACTCGCCGCACTCCACCACTTCCGCCTCCCCGATCGACCGCTCGCGGAAACCCTCTTCCTCAAGGCCAGCGCACTCCTCTGCCTCGGATTCGCCACCGCACTCGATGGCCCCGCCCGCTGGATCGCCATCGCCTTCCAGGCACTCTCGCTCCTCTGGACCGCCAAACGCAGCGGCTCCCGCTGGATCGCCTACGGCTTCGCCATCCTCGTCACCGTCTCCGGCGCATGGTTCTGGCACGACCTCGCCGTGTCACCTCCCGCCGAATGGAGTTGGCGGGATCCATTCCACATCATCGGCTCCCTCTTCCTCATCTTCCTGACCGGCACCATCGCCCTGCATGCACGGTGGTTTGCCGACGGCATCGGTGGACACTCCGCCAAACACCAGCGCCAGGCCCGCCTCTTCCGCATCATCGCCGCACTCGCCATCGGAGGCTCCGCCCTCGCCCTCGCCTGCACCCCGTTCCCGCCGGAAAACGCCGCGCCCGTCTGGTTCCTGCTCGCCCTCTCATCCGCCATCGCCCTGCTCACCCCCGTGTTCCGCAAGCCGGTTCCATGCGTCGCCGCCGCCATCCCCCTCGTCTCCACCTACCTCGGCTACGCCTCGATCTCCCCAACCGCGGGAACCATCCACTCAGCCATCATCCTCGGCCCGCTCCTCATCGCCCTCACCTTCGCCATCGCGGAGCTCGCCCGCCGCTTCTGGCCCGCCGCCACACCCGCCGCCGGACACCTCCGCAGCGCCTCGCATCTCGCAGGACTCGCCACCCTGCTCCCAACCACCACGTTCATCTCCCACCAACTCTCCCTGGCCGGAAACACCACCCTGCTTCTCTTCGCCCTCTTCCCCCTGCTCGCCACCGCCATCCTCCTCGCCCGCTACGCGAAACCCGGCGGCTCCGGAGCATCCCACTCCACCGCTGCCACCCCCACCGTCCTGTTCCATCTCGCCACCGGCCTCCTGGTCAACGCCGGCGCACTCACCATCGCCGCGGCCTCCCCCTACCTCCCCGCCGCCCTCGCCCTCGCCTCGGTCCCGCTGCTCGCCACCCTCTTCCGCACCCGCCACGCCACGTCCGCTACCGCCGGTGCCGTCCCCTTCCTGTCGGCAACCTTCCTCTTCTGGAACCAGCTCATCTTCGCCACCACCACCAACACCGCCGCCCTCATCACCAACCTCGCCGTCGTCACCGGCCTCGCCGCCACCATCGCCACCATCCTCTGGAAACGCACCACCGCCACCCAACCCACCACCCTCGTCACCGCGGACGCCCTGCTGCACTCCATCGTCATCCTCTCACTCCACTTCTTCTATCAGCACCAGCTCCAGCCCGCCCACGCCCTGCTCGCGGACACCCTCACCGGACTCGCCCTGTTCATCATCAGCATCCCCGCCCCCTTCCGCTCGCTTGCCCACGCGTCATGGCTCGCCCCGGCCCTCGGCTGCCTGGTCGCACTCGCCAACTTCACCCATTACTGGAACCCGGATCACTCGCCCGCCGCCGCGGCTGCCGGCATCGCCCTCCTCCTCCATCTCCTCCTCTACCACCACCTGCGGAAAAACCACCAACCCGCTCCCGGATCCGCCCGTGCCGGGGAAATCCTCGCCCGCACCATCCCCGCCATCCCCGCCCTCGGCTGGACCCTGCTCGTCCTCCTCTTCGTCGACGATCCATGGCACCCCGCCTCCCTCTCCGCCATCGCACTCCTCAGCTCATCCCTCTGGAAATTCCGCAACATCCCCACCATCGGCTTCATCGGCCTGCTCCCCCTCACCATCGCCGCCATCACAACCATGGCCCACATGCTGGCCCACATCCTCATCAAGTACAACAACGACGCCGTCCTCACCAACGCCCTCATCACCACCGCCGCCCTCGCCGCCAACGGCATCCTCCTCGCCACGCCGAAATCCCCCAAACCCCTCGCCGCCCTCCACGCCAGCCCCGCCCTGCTCGTCCCCTTCACCGCCTTCGCCACGGACGACCTCGTCAGCCAGAACCTCACCGCCGTCTTCTGGGGCGCCTCCGCCATCGCCCTCTTCATCACCGGCCTCTTCGCCCGCCTCCGCTCCTACCGCCTCACCGGCCTCGCCGGACTCGTCTGCTGCATCGCACATATCTTCATCTGGGACATCCAGGACACCTTCTACCGCATCATCGCATTCTTCGGCGTCGGCATCGTCGTGCTCGCCGTCGGATTCCTCTACCACCGCTTCCGCGACCGCATCTCCCCGCCCGTTTCCTGATCGACAAGCCCCTCCGCCCACACCCAACGTGCGCCAGCCCCATGCGCCGCCTTCTCGAATCCGCCATCGCCAAACGCTCCCCCATCCTCACCGGTGACACCAACGCCATCCGGCTGATAGACGCCGCCGGCGACGGCATCCCCAACCTCATCCTCGAATCCTTCGCCGGCCGAGAACTCGTCTCCACCACCGCAGGCACCATCCCCCGCGATGTCGTCGACTGGCTCCGCCAACGCGGAAATTCCTGTTATCACAAACGCCTCGACCAACACCAAAAACAATCCCCCGCCCACCTCTCCGGACCGGAAACCACCGAACCATTCCTCATCCGCGAAAACGGCATCAACTACGAAATCTCGTTCCAGTCCGGCTACTCCCAGGGCATCTTCCTCGACCAACGCGACAACCGCGCCGAAATCCGCCGCCGCATGCACCCCGGCCTCCGCCTCCTCAATACCTTCGCCTATACCGGCGCATTCTCCGTCGCCGCCGCCACCGCCGGCGCAGAAACCACCACCCTCGACCTCTCACAACCATACCTCGACTGGACGAAACGGAACTTCAGCCACAACAATCTCGACCCCGCCGACCACCACTTCTGCAAGGGCGACACCTTCCACTGGCTCAAACGCTTCGCCAAACAACGCCGGACATTCGACGCCATCGTGCTCGACCCCCCCACCTTCTCCCGCGACGAAAAGGGCAGGGTCTTCCGCGTCGAAAAACACTACGGCGACCTCGCCGCACTCGCCGCCTCAGTCCTCGCACCCGACGGGTTCCTCCTCTGCTGCACCAACTTCCGCCGCATCTCCCCTCGCGAGTTCGAACACCAGATCCTCTCCGCCCTCCCCCGCCCGATGAAACCCACCCACTCCCCCATGCCCGCGGATTTCACCGACACCCCGTATCTCAAGTCGCTCTGGCTCCACTAGCCAAGCCCTCCGCTGCCAAGCGATTCCAACTGACATCCCACCGGTTTCATGCTTCGTTAGGAACCGCATGAAGTTTCCCACGGCACCGGACGCACGCTTCGCCCGTGACCAGCTCATCACGGGATGTGAGACCATGAAACACCACCTCGCCGCGCTCGCCCGAGCCGACGGCAAGGCCACCCGCGGAATCCACACCGTCCGCAAATTCGGCAAATCGCTCCGCGGTGGATTCTCACTCTTCGGACTCAAACACTCCGCCGCCGTCGAAATCCAGTCCATCGGCCGCATCCTCGCCCAATCGCGCGACGCCGCCTCACACCTCACCGCCTGGAAAAAACTCGCCTGGAACGACGATCCCGAAATCGCCCGAACCATCAGCAGCCTGCTCGAACAACAAAAACAAGCCGCCACCATCCCCCCACCTCCGGAAGTCATCGCATGGTGCTCCGCCCGCGTCGCAACCGCCGAATCCGAAATCCGTCAAATCCCCGAAGACGCCCTCACCAAACGCGCCAAATCCGGCATCAAACGCCTCGCAGGGAAAATCACGACCTGCTGCGCCACCCTCGACCGCAACCACCCCGAGTCATTCCACGAAGCCCGAAAAGCCCTCAAAGCCTGGACCGGCGCCATCTCGCTCTTTCCCCACGGCCGCATCAACCCGGACCCTCACCTCGACGACCTGCTCGTCACCCTCGGCCGCGAAAATGACCTGCGCACCCTCGCCGAATGGCTCCGTAAACACGGATTCACTCCGCATTTTTCACCATCCCTGTGGACCGCACTCAGCAAAAAACAGCGCAAGATCCAAAAACACCTGTGCAAGCGCCTGCAGACCCTCAAAATCACTTGAAAACACAGGGGTTGCGTTAGGAGAGTTTTATATTATGCAGGGGGCGGCTCGATTCTTGCCAAAAACACGCCGCATCCCATGTCCGAACGCACCGATTTCTCCAGCCGTCACCTCGGCCCGTCCACCTCCGATCTCGATCTCATGCTGGCCGTCACCGGCCACAAGTCGCTCGACGAACTCACCGAAGCCGCCGTCCCCGGTGGAATCCGCCTGCCAGAGGACCTCAAACTCCCCGAGGCCCTCTCCGAACACAGCGCGCTCGCCAGCCTGAAAAACACCTTCGCCAAAAACAAAGTCCTCAAATCCTTCATCGGCCAGGGCTACCACGGAACCCACACCCCGGGCGTCATCCAGCGCAACATCCTCGAAAATCCCGGCTGGTACACCGCCTACACCCCCTATCAGGGAGAAATCGCCCAGGGCCGCCTCGAAGCCCTGCTCAACTTCCAAACCATGGTCGCGGACCTCACCGGCCTGCCCGTCGCCAACGCCTCGCTCCTCGACGAAGCCACCGCCGCCGCCGAGGCCATGAGCCTCGCACTCGCCTCCAAACCCAAGGGCAGGGCAATCTTCGTTTCCGACCGCTGCCACCCCCAAACCATCGACGTCATCAACACCCGCGCCGAACCCATCGGCATCGAGGTCATCACCGGTGACTGGCAAACCTTCACCTTCCCGGATGACGGCAGCGTCTTCGCCGTCATCGTCCAATACCCGGACACCCGCGGCCGCATCGACGACTTCGCGGAATTCTTCGCCAAAGCCAAAGCCGCCAAAGCCGCCACCATCGTCGCCGCGGACATGCTCGCCCTCACCGTGCTCAAGGCACCCGGCACCTTCGGCGCCGACATCTGCGTCGGATCCACCCAGCGCTTCGGCGTCCCCATGGGCTTCGGCGGCCCGCACGCCGGATACATGTCCGTCTCGGACGCCCTCAAACGCAAAATGCCCGGCCGCATCATCGGCGTCTCCATCGACCCCTACGGAAAACCCGGCTACCGCCTCTCCCTCCAGACCCGCGAACAACACATCCGCCGCGACAAGGCCACCTCCAATATCTGCACCGCGCAGGTCCTGCTGGCCGTCATGGCATCCATGTACGCCGTCTATCACGGCCCCGACGGACTCAAGTCCATCGCCAACAAAGTCGCCGGCCAAACCCGCCAACTCGCCAGCTCACTCATCGCCGCCGGAGTCGAAATCGAACCCGGCGAAACCTTCGACACCCTCGTCGTCAAGGTCCCCGGCAAAGCCGAAACCCTCTGCAAGGCCGCCGCTCTTCAAGGTGCCAACCTCCGCCTCATCGACGGCGACCACCTCGGCATCTCGCTCGATGAAACCACCGAATCCGCCGATCTCGACACCCTCTGCTCGCTCTTCGGCGCCCAACTCGCCGAAACAAGCGACCCGGTTTCATTCCCCGCAAACCTCGCGCGCGACACCGCCTTCCTCACCCAGCCGGTCTTCAACTCGCACCACTCGGAAACCGAGATGCTGCGCTACCTCAAGCGCCTCGAATCCCGCGACCTCGCGCTCAATGAAAGCATGATCGCCCTCGGATCCTGCACCATGAAACTCAACGCCACCTCCGAAATGATCCCGCTCAGCTGGCCGGAGGTCGCTCACATCCACCCCTTCGTCCCCGCCGACCAAAGCACCGGCTACCGCGAAATGCTCGCCAGCCTCGAAAACTGGCTTGCCGAAATCACCGGCTTCGCCGCCGTCTCGCTCCAGCCAAACGCCGGATCACAGGGCGAATTCGCCGGCCTCCTCGCCATCCGCCGCTACCACCTCTCGCGTGGCGACACCGACCGCAACATCTGCCTCATCCCCGTCTCCGCACACGGCACCAACCCGGCGTCATCCGTCATGGCCGGCATGAAAGTCGTCGGCGTCAAATGCGATGACGACGGCAACATCGACGTCGAAAACCTCCGCGAACTCGCCGAAAAACACGCCGCCAACCTCGCCGCCCTCATGGTCACCTACCCGTCCACCCACGGCGTCTTCGAGGAAACCATCAAGGAAATCTGCCAGATCACCCATGACAACGGCGGCCAGGTCTACATGGACGGCGCCAACATGAATGCCCAGGTCGGACTCACCAGCCCCGGCTTCTGCGGCGCCGACGTCTGCCACCTCAACCTCCACAAAACCTTCGCCATCCCGCACGGCGGCGGCGGCCCCGGCGTCGGCCCCATCGGCGTCGCTCCCCAGCTCGTCCCGTTCCTCCCCGGCCACCGCGAACTCGAAAACCAAACCGGCCCCGTCAGCGCCGCACCCTGGGGCAGCGCCTCCGTCAACGTCATCTCCTGGATGTACATCGCCATGATGGGCGGCGCCGGACTCAAACGAGCCACCGCCATCGCCATCCTCAACGCCAACTACATCGCCAAACGACTTTCCCCGTTCTTCCCGGTCCTCTACTCCGGCAAGGACGGCCTCGTCGCCCACGAATGCATCATCGACGTCCGCCCGCTCTCGGACCAGAGCGGCATCTCCGTCGAAGACGTCGCCAAACGCCTCATGGACTACGGATTCCACGCCCCTACCATGAGCTTCCCCGTCGGCGGAACCCTGATGATCGAACCCACCGAATCCGAGTCCAAACCCGAACTCGACCGCTTCTGCGATGCCATGATCTCCATCCACAGCGAAATCTCCGCCGTCATCGCCGGCGACTCGGACCCCACCGACAACCCGCTCAAAAACGCCCCGCACCCGGCACACGCCGTCTGCGCCGACGAATGGCAGCACAACTACAGCCGCGAATCCGCCGCCTACCCGCTCCCCTACCTCCGCGACCACAAGTTCTGGCCCTACACCGGCCGCATCGACAACGTCCACGGAGACCGCAACCTCGTCTGCACCTGCGACAGCGTCGAAGCCTACGCCTCCGCATCCGCCAACTGATCCCCATGCCCGACTCCCCCATCGACTGGTCCGCTTGGCGCGGCGAAATGCACGCCACCCTGATGTTCATCGTCAAGCAGGGCCAGGTCCTCCTCATCGAAAAAAAACGGGGGCTCGGCGCAGGCAAAATCAACGGCCCGGGCGGAAAAATCGAACCGGGGGAAACCCCGACCCAGGCCGTCATCCGCGAAACCCAGGAGGAACTCCTGGTCACACCCGTCGGCACCCGCAAAATCGGCGAACTCTGCTTCGTCATGTCCGACTGCCCCGACATCTTCTGTCATGTCTATCGCGCAGACGACCACGAAGGCACCCCGACCGAAACCGACGAAGCCGTCCCGCTCTGGTGCAGCGTCGATGACATCCCCTATCACCGCATGTGGGAGGACGATTTCCACTGGATGAAAATGCTCCTCAGTGAGACCTCGTTCCGTGGCCGCTTCGTCTTCCAGGGCGAGTCCATGCAGTGGAAACAAATCACCACCGGCCACTCGTGGGACCACTGCCCGCAGTCCACCCTGCCCCACGTCCCCTAGGACCAACCCCAACCGCAACCAGCCAGCCCACCACCAACCAACAAAAAAGCCGCCCTCGCTGAGAAGGCGGCTTTTTGATTAATGGTTGATTGTGGAACGGGTTAGATAACCGAACGAACGGAATCCTTGACCGAATCAAAACGTGCCTTCAGGCGCGCCAGATCGTTCTCAGTCTTGCGGATCTCATCGCTCAACTCAATGAGTGAGGAAACCTTGTTAAGCAAACTCGCCGGCACCGCAGGAGCGGAACTACCGACCGCTGCCGTGGTTTGTGCGGCACCACCCTTCGCTTTCGGTGCCCCCGCAGCCTTCAGCCACGATGAAACCGTCAGCACGGAGAGATTGAACTTCTTCGCCGCCTGGCTCTGCCCGCCACGTCCGTTGGCCGCATTGTAGTCGGAGACAAAGTCAACAACTTCCTGCTTCTGCTCCGGCGTGTAACGCATGCCTTTTTTGCTGTTGGAACCGGAGACGCTCTTGCCTGCCTTGCGGGTGGCGGGCTTGATCTTCTTCCCCGGTGACGGCGCACCGGCCGCTTTCAGCCAGGCACCGATCGTCAACGGCGTGATTTTGAACTGCTTGGCGGCGGCACTCTGGCCGCCACGACCGTTCTTTGCGTTGTGCTGAATCACAAAGTCAACGACCTCATTCTTCTGCGCTTCAGTGTAGCGAATGCCTGTAGGCACAGCCTTCTTTTTATTACTCATGACGGCGTCAGCCTTCGTGACAATTACGCCACATGCAAGTGAAAAGTTTAACTTTTTATCAACTCAGCCATCAATTCTACAACCTCCCCAATTCTTCCCCAAACTCCCCAATTCCTGCTAGATCGACGCGCCTTTCCAAACCCGCTCCCTCCCCTCCGCATCCCGGCCGGACATCGCGCACCAGAACCTCTCCAGCCTCACCCAAAACCTCGAGAAACACCGCCCGCTCGGGCCTCAGCGCCTCTATCCAGTCATCCAGAACATCCTCAACCATTGAGCTTTGTTTTAAAATTTCCACCTCATCCGCCTCCTCCGCGGCGGCGAATTCCCTGTCGGTTTCGGAAATCACAAAAACCAGCCGCCAGCCGCCCGACCTTAACGTTTCAAACAACTCCGGGCAGCCGCACTTATAGGCACCCGCCCGTTTCATATCACCCGAAATGAAGCACAACTTCCCGCAAACCCTTGTCGGAGCGGGAATTTCGAGCAAATCCCCCACCTCGACCAGATCAAACAACTCGATAACATCCGCGTTTCGGAGCCGCACACAACCATGACTAACGGGCGTGCCGATCCGTTCCTCGTCATTTGTACCATGAATGTAAACATACCGGTCATAGGTATTTGCATTCCCGTCCTCCAATCCCTCAAGCCGCAGGATCCGGCTCAGGATCATGTCGCCCTCAGCCCCGTCGCCCGGCGTCCACACGCCCGCTGGCTCGCGGGACTTGAACACCGTCCCCGCCTCGGCGCCCGATCCTATCTTCTCGCAGATCCTGAATTTCCCTAGCGGCGTGCGGAAACTCCCCTCCCGCGAACCCACCCCCCACGCGGAAGTTGATACCTCGAATGTCCTCACCGGGGACCCGCCCTCGAACAGCTCCAGCGTCTGTCTATCAACATCTACAATCAACCTGCGTCCGGATTTCATGATCTCGCCGGACAGACGGCGCCTGATGCCCGCCCATCCTGCGGGCTAACTTAGCCGCCGGGCCCGCCACCGGCAAGTTCACCATCGCAAATCAGGAATCCTCCGGCAGCCGCGGACGCACCCCCGATGCCGGACCGCTTCGCCCGCTGCATCGCCCGCCCCCGATGACGGCAACAACCGCCACGCCACCCGCAAATCATCCCGTCCGCCGGCCGGACCGCAATGCCGGTCACAGCACGTGCGAAAACATCGCGTCCCGCAGCTTCGGCTCAAACCACGTGCTCTTCGGCGGCATGATGCCACCCTCGTCGGCGATCGACATCAGATCGACCATGCCCGTCGGATACATGGAAAACGCACACGCATACTCACCGGAATCCACCATCTTCTCCAGCTCGCCCGTGCCACGAATGCCACCGACAAACGCAATCCGCTGGCTCGTGCGCGGGTCCTCAATCGCAAACACCGGAGCAAGCACCTCATTCTGCAGCAGGGAAACATCGAGCGCATCGATCCCCGACTTGCCACCACTCACCTCCGGCTTGAACTCCAGCCCCAGCCACTTTCCATCCATGTAAAACGCCAGCTTGTGCTTTGCGTCGGGCACCGGATCCCCATCCTCGGTCACCTCAAACACACACCCGAGCGCCGCCACGATCTCCTCCTTGGTCTTGCCGTTCAGGTCCTTGAGCGCGCGGTTGTAAGCCAGCACGTTCATCTGGTCGTGCGGAAAAATCACCGTCAGGAACCCTCCGCTCCCGCCCTCACCCCGGCGGCTTTCGAAAACCCTGCCCGCCGCCGCACTCCGGTGATGACCATCCGCAATGTAAAGCGCGGGCAGCTTCGCGAACTCCGCCACCAAAAACGCAATGTCACCCTCGTCCGCCACCGGCCACGAACTGTGCCGCACGCCGTCCGGCGCGGTAAAATCAATCTCCGGCTCACCCGCCGTGATCTTCTCCACCAACCCGTCAATCGCCCCAACCGCCTGATACGTCAGGAAAACCGGACCAGTCTGCGCGTTCAACGTCTCAATGTGGCGCACCCGGTCGTCCTCCTTGTCCGGCCGGGTCAACTCGTGCTTCTTCACGATGTTGTCCAGATACTCCTCGCAGCTCGCCAGCGCCACCAGCCCGACCTGCGCGTGATCCCCCATCACCTGCCGATACAGGTGGAACATCGGCTTCCCGTCCTTCCGCAGCACGCCGTCGGCGATCAACTTGTCGAAATTCTCCCGCCCCTTCGCATACACCTCGTCGGAATGCACGTCCGTGCCCTCCGGCAGATCGATCTCCGGCTTGCTCACCCGCAGAAAACTCAGCGGATTCCCCTCGGCCATCACCTTCGCCTCCGCTGAAGACATGACGTCGTATGGCAATTCACAGACCATGGCAGCCAGTTCGGGATCGGGGCGAAGCGCGGCAAATGGGATGACGGTGGCCATAAGGAAAGCCCGGACCATAGAAGCCATACGCCAATGGGCAAGAACAAGAGCCTCTAACACGCTCCGAAATTCGTAATTAATTTATCCCAACCGGGCCCCAATCCTGCTTTCACCGCCGTTTGGCACCGTCGCCCGCCGACATGCCGGACCTCTCCCGCTCTTGACACCCCGTTTCAGGAGACGCAAATTCCCGCTCCATTCCGGTCTTCAGGGCCGCATATGATCGCTTTTTTAGATCATTTCCCACCATCAAATGAACGATTCCATGCCCGATACGCAGAAATCCCCGCTCGGTTGGCCCCAGCCCCAAGGACTTTGGCACCCATCGCGTGAAAAAGACGCGTGTGGTGTCGGATTCATCGCCCACCTCAAGGGCAAGCGCTCCCATGACATCATTCAGAAGACGCTGACGATGAACGAGCACATGGACCACCGTGGCGCCAGCGGATCCGACCCCGCCACCGGCGACGGCGCAGGCATCTTCATCCAAATTCCCGACAAATTCCTCCGGAAGGAAATGGAAAAAAAAGGCGTCCAACTCCCGCCCGAAGGCGAATACGGCGCCGGCATCGTCTTCTGCTCGCCGGAAACCGCCGAACGTGAGGCGCTCATGCAGCTCTTCGAATACGTCATCAAGGAAGAGGGCCAAACCTTCCTCGGCTGGCGCACCGTCCCCACCAAAAGCGAAATCCTCGGCAAAACCTCCGGCCGCTACGAACCCTGCATCAAGCAGATCTTCATCGGCAAAAACCCGGAAATCAACGACGTCATGGAGTTCGAGCGGAAACTCTACATCATCCGCAAACGCGTCGCCAACCTCGTCCAGTCCAACGAAATCCCCTACAAATACTCCGACGTCCACGGCAACAAGTCGAACTCCTTCCCGGGCAAGGACTACTACTACGTCACCAATCTTTCCTCCCGCACCATGGTCTACAAGGGCATGCTCACGCCCTGCCAGCTGGCCGAATACTTCCCGGATTTCCACGATCCGGACTTCGAGTCCGCCCTCGCCCTGATGCACACCCGCTTCTCAACCAACACCTTCCCGAGTTGGTCGCGCGCACACCCGAACCGCTTCATCGCCCATAACGGCGAAATCAACACGGTCATCGGCAACGCCAACTCCATGAAAGCCCGCCAGGCCCAGTGCAAGAGCAAGCTCTACAAGGACGGCATCGAAGACACCTTCCCGGTCATCGTCGAAGACGGCTCCGACTCCGCACGCTTCGACAACGCCCTCGAATTCCTCCACTACGGCGGCTACGACCTCGTCCACGCCGTCATGATGATGATCCCCGAACCCTGGGAACGCCACACCCTCATGAACGAGGACAAACAGGCATTCTACGAGTTCCACGCATGCATGATGGAACCCTGGGACGGCCCCGCATCCATCACCTTCTCGGACGGTGAACAAATCGGCGCCGTGCTCGACCGCAACGGCCTCCGCCCGTCCCGCTACTACGTCACCGAAGACGATCTCGTCATCATGGCGTCCGAAGTCGGCGTCATCCCCGACATCGACCCCCTCACCGTCGTCCGCAAAGGCCGCCTCGAACCCGGCCGCATGTTCCTCGTCGACATGAAGGAAGGCCGAATCGTCCCCGACGACGAAGTCAAGGAACGCGTCTACTCCGCCAAACCCTACAAAAAGTGGCTCGACGAAAACCGCATCTTCCTCAACGACCTCCCCGAACCGAATGCCGTCCCGAACGTCGAGGACGAACGCATCCTCGAACGCCAGATCGCCTTCGGATACACCTACGAAGACCTCCGCGTCATCCTCGGCCCGACCGCCACCACCGGCGTCCAACCGATCGCCTCAATGGGCAACGACACGCCCCTCGCCGTGCTCTCGGACAAACCGAAACACCTCTACCAATACTTCAAGCAGATCTTCGCCCAGGTCACCAACCCGGCGCTCGACTGCATCCGCGAGGAACTCGTCACCGCCACCGAAACCTTCATCGGCTCGGAAGGCAACATCCTCGACCCCAATCCCAAAAGCTGCCGGATGATCCGCCTGGACAGCCCGCTCATCGACAACTCACAACTCGCCAAACTCCGCGAAATCAATGAGGACGGCTTCAAGTCGGCCACCCTCGAGGCGGTCTTCCCCGCCGCAAAAGGCGGCCGCGGCCTCGAAACCGCCATCGCCAACCTCTGCAACCAGGCAGACGCCGCCATCGCCAACGGCGCCAATATCCTCATCGTCTCCGACCGCAACATCTCGCGGGAAATGGCGGCCATGCCCACCCTGCTCGTCATGGGTGGCCTCCACCACCACCTCGTCGGCGCCGGCACCCGCACCCTGGTCTCCATCGTGCTCGAGTCCGGAGAAGCCCGGGAAGTCCACCATTTCGCCACCCTCATCGGCTACGGCGCGGACGCCATCAACCCCTACATGGCATTCGAATCGCTCCACCAGATGATCAAGGACGAGATGCTCGACATCGACCTCGACACCGCGACCTACAACTTCCTCAAGGGATCCATCAAGGGCGTCGTCAAAACCATGGCCAAAATGGGCATCTCCACCGTCGCATCCTACCGTGGCGCCCAAATCTTCGAAACCATCGGCCTCGACACCCACCTCGTGAACCAATACTTCGCCGGCACCTCCAGCCGCTGCGAAGGATCCGACATCGAGGAAATCGCCGAAGAAGCCCTCATCCGCCACCGCGCCGCATTCCCCGACCGCCACATCCAAACCGATGACGCGGCACTCGACTCCGGCGGCGTCTACCAATGGCGCAAGGATGGCGAATACCACCTCTTCAACCCGGACACCGTGCACCTCCTCCAAAAGGCCGTGCGCACCGGATCCTACGAGGTCTACAAACAATACGCAGCCAAGGTCAACGACCAGTCCGAGAACCTCTCAACCCTGCGTTCCCTGATGAAATTCAAGTCCAATCGCGGCTCGATTTCCATCGATGAGGTCGAACCCCTCGAAAACATCACCCGCCGCTTCAAAACCGGCGCAATGTCCTACGGATCGATCTCCGCGGAAGCTCACGAAACCCTCGCCATCGCCATGAACCGCGTCGGCGGCAAATCCAATACCGGCGAAGGCGGCGAAGACCCGGAACGCTTCAAAACCATGCCCAACGGCGACAGCAAACGCTCCGCCATCAAACAGGTCGCATCCGGCCGCTTCGGCGTCACCGGCGAATACCTCGCCAACTCCGACGAAATCCAAATCAAGATCTCACAGGGCGCCAAACCCGGCGAAGGCGGCGAACTCCCCGGCTCCAAGGTCTACCCGTGGGTCGCCAAAGTCCGCCACTCCACCCCGGGCGTCGGACTCGTCTCGCCTCCGCCTCACCACGACATCTACTCGATCGAGGACCTCGCCGAGCTCATCCACGACCTGAAAAACTCGAACCCGAACGCCAGGATCAACGTCAAACTCGTCGCCGAAGTCGGCGTCGGAACCATCGCCGCCGGCGTCGCCAAAGCCCACGCCGACGTCATCCTGATCTCCGGTCACGACGGCGGAACCGGCGCATCCCCGGCATCGTCAATCTACAACGCCGGCGCTCCATGGGAACTCGGCCTCGCCGAAACCAACCAAATCCTCCTCCTCAACGACCTCCGCAGCCGCGTCGTCCTCGAAACCGACGGCCAGCTCAAAACCGGCCGCGACATCGCCATCGCCGCCCTGCTCGGCGCCGAGGAATACGGATTCGCCACCGCTCCACTCGTCACCATGGGCTGCCTCATGATGCGCGTCTGCCAGAAAAACACCTGCCCGGTCGGCGTCGCCACCCAAAACCCGAAACTACGCCAGAACTTCACCGGCAAACCCGAGCACGTCGTCAACTTCATGAACTTCATCGCTCAGGAAATGCGCGAAATCATGGCCGAACTCGGATTCCGCACCATCGACGAAATGGTCGGCAAGGTCGAACACCTCGACACCCGCGAAGCCACCAACCACTGGAAAGCCAGGGGCGTCGACCTCTCCGGCATCTTCCACAAACCCGACGTCGGCGAGGAAGTCGGAACCTACTGCCAGAAAATCCAGGACCACGGCCTCGACAAGGCACTCGACAACACCCACCTGCTCGACCTCTGCAAACCCGCCATCGCCCGCGGCGAAAAAGTCAAAGTCGAACTGCCGATCGTCAACATCAACCGGGTCGTCGGAACCATCACCGGCTACGAAATCAGTAAAAAATACGGCAGCAAGGGCCTCCCCGAAGACACCATCAAACTCAAGTTCAACGGCAGCGCCGGACAATCACTCGGCGCATTCTGCCCGCCCGGCATGACCTTCACCCTCGAAGGCGACGCCAACGACTACGTCGGCAAGGGCCTCTCCGGCGCCAAAATCATCATCTACCCGCCGAAAGGATCCAAATTCGTCGCCGAAAACCAAATCCTCATCGGCAACGTCGCATTCTACGGCGCCACCGGCGGCGAAGCCTACATCAACGGCATCGCCGGCGAACGCTTCTGCGTCCGCAACTCCGGCGTCAAAACCGTCGTCGAAGGCGTCGGTGACCACGGCTGCGAATACATGACCGGCGGACAAGTCATCTGCCTCGGCGCCACCGGCCGCAACTTCGCCGCCGGCATGTCCGGAGGCATCGCCTACGTCTACGACATCGACGGACTCTTCGAAAAACGCCTCAACCCCGCCATGGTCAACCTCTACCGCCTCGTCGAGTGCGGCGACGATGACATCGCCATGGTCAAGGCCGAGATCGAAAAACACGTCGAACTCACCGGCTCCAACCGCGGCCGGGAAATCCTTGCAGACTGGAAAAACACCCTGCCCAAGTTCTTCAAGGTCTTCCCCCGCGACTACGAACGCATGCTCGAATGCTTCCGCGAGGTCGAAAAACAAGGCCTCACCGGCGACGAAGCCGCCATGGCCGCCTTCGAGCAAAACATCAACGACGTCTCCCGCGTCGGCGGCAACTAATTCGCCCGTTACTCATCACACATCTCAAATTTTAAATCCTAAGACACCATGGGCAAACCAACAGGCTTCCTTGAAATCGAACGCAAGAACGATTCTGAAATCGCCCCGCTCGAACGCCTCAAAAACTGGAAGGAATTCAAACTTTCCGGCACCAATGAAGACCGGGCCAAACAAGGCGCGCGATGCATGGACTGCGGCACCCCGTTCTGCCACACCGGAAACATCGTCTCCGGAATGGCCAGCGGCTGCCCGATCAACAACCTGATCCCGGAGTGGAACGACCTCGTCTTCCGCGGCCGTTGGAAAGAAGCGCTCGAACGCCTCCACAAAACCAACAACTTCCCGGAATTCACCGGCCGCGTCTGCCCCGCACCCTGCGAAGGGTCCTGCGTGCTCGGCGTCATCGAGCCGCCCGTCACCATCAAATACAACGAGTGCGCCATCACCGACCGCGGCTGGTCGGAAGGCTGGGTCACCCCCAAACTGCCCGCCAAACGCACCGGCAAGAAAGTCGCCGTCGTCGGCTCCGGCCCCGCCGGCCTCTCCGCCGCCGACCAACTCAACCAAGCCGGCCACACCGTCACCGTCTTCGAACGCGAAGACCGCATCGGCGGCCTCCTCATGTATGGCATCCCCAACATGAAACTCGACAAGGAGAATGTCGTGCAACGCCGCGTCAACCTCATGGCCGAAGAAGGCATCGACTTCAAAACCGGCGTCTTCATCGGCAAGGACTCCGAATGGACCGCTGAAAAACTCCGCACCGAGTTCGACGCCATCGTCCTCTGCTGCGGCGCCACCCTCGGCCGCGACCTCCCGATCGAAAACCGCGACGCCAACGGCGTCCACCTCGCCATGGAGTTCCTCACCGAGAACACCCGCTACCAGCTCGACCACAAGTTCGACGGCACCAAGCCCCCGCTCAACGCCGAAGGCAAGGACGTCGTCGTCATCGGCGGCGGCGATACCGGCACCGACTGCGTCGGCACCTCACTCCGCCACGGCTGCAAAAGCGTCATCCAGCTCGAAATCATGCCCAAGCCGCCCACCGAGCGCGCCGCCAACAACCCGTGGCCGGAATGGCCGAAAGTCTACAAAATGGACTACGGCCAGGAAGAAGCCGCAGCCGTCCAGGGCGAAGACCCCCGCCAATACCTCATCCAGACCAAGCGCTTCATCAAGGACGACGCCGGCAACCTCTCCGGCCTCGAAATCTGCGAAATCGAATGGGCCAAGGACGAAAACGGCCGCTTCACCCCGAAGGAAGTCGAAGGCACCGCACGCGTCATCCCCGCCCAACTCTGCCTCCTCGCCATGGGATTCCTCGGCCCGGAACAGACGATCGTCGAGCAGTTCGCCCTCGAAACCGACAACCGCTCCAACGTCAAAGCCGAGCACGAGAAATACACCACCAACATCGAAGGCGTCTTCGCCGCCGGCGACATGCGCCGTGGCCAGTCCCTCGTCGTCTGGGCCATCAATGAAGGCCGTGGCGCCGCCCGTGAATGCGACCGCTACCTCATGGGCCACACCAACCTGCCATAAGGCCGGCGAAACCGGGCGATCCCGCCCGCTCTACCCGTCCATCGCAAACCATTCCAAAAGGACCGGAGTCACCACTCCGGTCCTTTTTTGCGTCAGGATCAGTGGTCCACCTCGATCGCAAACACCACATCCCTCGCGGTGATGAACAGCAGGTTCCCGTCCTTGCCGCCGAAACACACGTTCGTCGTCGATTGCCGGTCATTCGGGATATTGCCGAGCTTCCTGCCGCTCTTGTCGAAAACCGTCACGCCCTTGCCGGTGAGGTAGAGATTGCCGCGGCGGTCCAATGCCATGCCGTCCGAGCCCATGCCGCAAAACACCTTCCGGTTCTCCAGCTTCCCGCCGGCGCCAATGTCGTATCGATACGTCTTCCCGTCGCCGATATCCGCGACAAACAACACCTTTCCATCCTCGGATCCGATGATCCCGTTCGGCCGCACGAAGTCCTCGTCGGCGATCACCAGTTCCTTCGCGCCCTTCGCCAGGTAATACACCCGCTCCTTCTCCTGCTCCGGCTTGTCCCGCCCGGTCCACCACTTCCGCTTGTAAAACGGATCGGTGAAATACATCCCCCCGTCCGGCGCCACCCACACATCATTGGGCGCGTTGAGCAGCTTCCCTTGGTAGTCGTCCACCAGCACCTCCACCTGCTTCGTCTTCACATCCACCCGCCACAACTCGCTCTTCTCATCCGCGCAGGCGATCAGCCGGCCCTGATGGTCGAAATACAAGCCGTTCGACCTCCCCGCCGGTTTCATGAAGGTCTCCACCTGCCCGGTTTCCGCATCCCAAACCAGGATCTGGTTGTTCGGCTGGTCGGTGAAATACACGTTCCCCTGCGCATCCGCCGCCGGCCCCTCGGTGAACTTGTAGCCGTCCGCCACCACCTTCAACTCCGCCCCCGGAGCAAGCGGGAGCCGGGCAAATCCATGAGACGCAAACGAAAGCACGGTGCAGAGTAAAAGCGCGGTTTTCACGCTGCCAACCAATCATCCCGCGGCCGAAAATCAAGGCCCATACTCCAGCTCCCGGCCAACCATCAGCCATTCCGCCAAACACCGCATCCATTCGCAGGGCCAGCTCCCCGCAGATCCGCGCGAAATCCCCTCTCCAGCACCGCCACACCGCCGCCTGCACCCAGTTCCCGCCCTGCCGGTTCATCCGCCCAACTCTCCCCTTGCCCACCCGCCTCAACCTGCTTTGATCTCCGCCCCTTCACCCGATCATGCAGAAACACCTCGAAACCATCGCCCGCGAAACGGGTATCGCCCTCTCCTCAGTCGCCTCCACCGCCAAACTCCTCTCCGAGGGCGCCACCGTCCCCTTCATTTCCCGCTACCGCAAGGAACAAACCGGATCGCTCGACGAGGTCCAGATCACCACCATCCGCGACCGCATGCTCCAGCTCGCGGAACTCGACTCCCGCCGTTCCACCATTCTCAAGTCGCTCGAAGAACGCAGCCTCCTCACTCCCGAGCTGAAAAAGAAAGTCGAAGCCGCCGAAACCCTCGCCGCTCTCGAAGACGTCTTCGCCCCCTTCCGCCCCAAACGCCAGACCCGCGCCACCAAGGCCGCGGAAAAAGGCCTCACCCCGCTCGCCGACTGGCTGCTCGAAAACCAATCCGCCGACCCCGCCGAAGAAGCCGCCAAATTCGTCTCCGAGGAAAAGGAAGTCGCCACCGCCGAGGAAGCCCTCGCTGGCGCGCGCGACATCATCGCCGAACGCGTCTCCGAAGACGCCGCCCTGCGCGGACGCGTCCGCGAAATCTATCAAAACGACGCCATCGTCACCTCCAAAATCATGTACGGCAAAGACGAGGACAAGGACGCGCAGAAATTCCGCGACTACTTCGACTGGTCCGAACCGCTCGCCGAAATCCCCTCCCACCGCATGCTCGCCATCCGCCGCGGTGAAAAAGACGGCTTCCTCCTCATGCGCGTCCAGGTCCCGCTCGAGCGGGTCACCGCCGAAGCCACACCCGACTGGGTCACCGGCTCCGGCCCCGCCGCCGACGACGTCGCCAAAGCCGTCGAAGACGGCTGCAAACGCCTGCTCATGCCCTCCATGGAAACCGAGTCGCGCCTCGCATCCAAAAAACGCGCCGACGAAACCGCCATCCAGGTCTTCGGCGAAAACCTGCGCGAACTCCTCCTCGCATCACCCCTCGGCGAACGCCGCCTCATGGCCATCGACCCCGCCTTCCGCACCGGCTGCAAAACCGTCATCCTCGACCGCTCCGGCAAACTCCTCCACCACACCGTGCTTTACGCCACCGCCGGCTCCAACAGCCAGCAATACGAAGCCGCCGTCGAAGCCACCTCGCTGGTCAAAAAATACGACATCGAAGCCATCGCCATCGGCAACGGAACCGCCAGCCGCGAAACCGAAACCTTCGTCAAAAAACTCAAACTCCCGTCGTCCATCCCGGTCGTCATGGTCAACGAAAGCGGCGCCTCAATCTACTCGGCATCCGAAGCCGCACGCGAGGAATTCCCCAACGAAGACGTCACCGTGCGCGGCGCGGTCTCCATCGGCCGCCGCCTCATGGACCCGCTCGCCGAACTCGTGAAAATCGACCCGAAATCCATCGGCGTCGGCCAATACCAACACGACGTCGACCAGCGCGCGCTCAAGTCCAACCTCGACGACACCGTCGAATCCTGCGTCAACGCCGTCGGCGTCGAACTCAACACCGCCTCCAAACAACTCCTCTCCTACGTCTCCGGACTCACCGGATCACTGGCCGAAAACATCGTCGCATGGCGCAACGAAAACGGCGCATTCACCTCGCGCGCCCAACTCAAAAACGTCCCCCGCCTCGGCGACAAAGCCTTCGAACAAGCCGCCGGATTCCTCCGCGTCCGCGGCGGCGAACACCCGCTCGACGCATCCGCCGTCCACCCCGAACGCTACCAACTCGTCAAACGCATGGCCGACGATATCGGCTGCTCGGTCAGCGACCTCCTCACCAGCGACGCCACCCGCAAAAAAATCGACCTCAAACGCTACGTCGACGACGAAGTCGGCCTGCCCACCCTCCGCGACATCATGGAGGAACTCGCCAAACCCGGCCGCGACCCACGCAAGAAATTCGAGGTCTTCACCTTCGCCGAGGGCATTGAAAAACCGTCCGACCTCACCGTCGGCATCAAACTCCCCGGCATCGTCACCAACGTCACCGCCTTCGGCGCCTTCGTCGATGTCGGCGTCCACCAGGACGGCCTCGTCCACGTCTCCCAACTCGCCGACCACTTCGTGCGCGACCCCGCGGAAGTCGTCAAAGTCGGCCAGAAAGTCCACGTCACCGTGATGGAAGTCGATCTCACCCGCAACCGCATCGGACTCTCGATGAAATCCAATCCCGACCTCGAAGGCGGCGGCCGCCGTGGCGGACCCGGCGGTGGCAACGGCCAGCGCGACTCGCATCGCTCAGGTGGCCAGCGCCGCCAACAGAACCAACGCGCCGATGCCCCAGGCAACGACTGGTTCTCCCAGGCAATGAAAAGCGCCAAACGCAACTGAACGCCGAAACCGCTCTCCCAAACCGTCCGGCGGATGTCCCGCCGGGCGCCTGCACCGCATCCCGCCGTCAGACAAAAAAACCGGCTGACCGCAGCATGCGGACCAGCCGGAATCATCGGATCAATCTGGCGGGTTCACCATGCGACGCCGCGCCTGCGGCGCAGCAGCGCAAGCGCTCCAAGCCCACCCAGAAGCGCGGCCGATGGTTCGGGGATGGTTTCCACCGTGACGTTGTCGAGCCAGTAGCCCGAGTTGCCTCCCTGGTTGTAGTTCACGCTCGTGAACTCCAGCTGGGCGATGTCCGTGGCAGCCGAGTTCTGCCCGAACACCAGTGTCGAACCGGCGGTTCCCGACTCGGACCCATAGGTAACCAGACCGTCCTGAATGCCGATCGTCACCGTGTTCAGATTCCCGGGCGCGGAAGTGGGGTCAGTGCTGTTCCAACCGGCGATGCTGCTGTAGACCAAGCTCCCCGCCGGCACGCCATTCGTGTTGCTGAAGCGGGTGTAGGTGGTGTCGCCAGCCTCCCGTGCGTAGATCCTCCGGGTTGCGGTGGAGCTGCCAAAGGAAATCCAGGTCTCAAACACCTCATCACCCGTCGAACTCAGCCCGCGAACCACCAGCGCTTTGAAGACCCCGAGGTTCTGCGTGCCGTAACTTCCGACATCGAATTGAACCGTCGCTCCTACCCCGCCCGTGATGCTGGATGCCGCGAAGTTCGCATACAGGCGGTTGTCCGCATCTGTGCCGAGGAAATTGGTGCCCGGCGACGCCTCGAAGGGAACGTTGTTGGTCGCGCCATTGATCGTGATCCGCGTGTTGGCGTCATTGCCGGAGGTAAACGCCTTGTTGCCGGAGGAGGCGTTGCTGATGTCGCCGTAGGTCGAAGTCCCGGTGTTTTCAAAAGCAAAAGACCCGACGGCGGGAGTCCCCAAATCGGTAAGATCATCGACAACACCGGAGGTGCCATCGTCGAAGTTCGCGGAAAACACCAGCGCGGCGTGTGCGCCAGAGACCAGCGCGGCGAAGGAAATTACCGATAAAGCGGACAGGGAATGGAATGATCTCATGAACTTGGGAGGTGTCGTTAAAACATCCCAAGTCAGACAAAAACCCAGCACCCAATCAAGCATCGAAAACCCATTGCCCGGTCACCAACAGGGCTACCTCACTTTGAGCTTACCGGGAACAGGATGCCCTCAAGGACGGATTCATCGAGTGCGGCCCGGTAGCGTTTGCCGCGCAGGCTGTCCTTGATGGTGGTGTCTTGCTTGAGCAGGGACAGGCAGACTTTGCGC
>JAUTCT010000077.1 GCA_030673875.1 Verrucomicrobiota bacterium JB025
CCGGGTGCCGGTGCCTGCTTGTTTGGGTGGGGTGGTTTCCGTTGGGGGGGAGTGGAAACCGTTTGGGGGGGATTGGCTTCTGGGGGGAGTGGAAACCGTTTTTGGGGGGGATTGGCTTCTGGGGGGGAAGGTTTGGGGGGATGTGCTACAGGGGGGGAGTTTTTTCGGGGGGGGATGTGTTACTGGGGGGGAGTTTTCGGGGGGGTGGTTGAGAAATGGTTGGTTTGTTTCGTTTGTGCGGAATCTTATTTGCTCGTGTTGTGCCAAGATGGCTGGAGGCGTTGCAAGTGGTTGGAAATCAACGGGAAAAAAATTCCGTGGAATTTTTGGGTGTTGGCTTCCACGGGTGGATCCTGTAAGAATTACCGGGTTCCGGAGGGTGGGTTTGTAGGATTTTCCGGGTCCGGTGCGCGGGGGGCGCGGGGGGTCAGTCGAGGACGCCGGCGTGTTGGAGGGTCTCGATGAGTTCGGCTTTGCGGAAGGGTTTGGTGAGGTAGTGGTCCATTCCGGCGTCGATGCAGGCTTTTTGGTCGGCGGGGAGGACGCTGGCGGTGATGGCGATGATGGTGATGGACTGGTTTTCGGTGCCGGCTTCGCCGCTGCGGATGCGGCGGACGGCTTCGGTTCCGTCCATGACGGGCATGCGGACGTCCATGAAGATGGCGGAGCAGTGCGGGTTTTGCTTGAGGGTCTGGATGGCTTCGGCGCCGTTTGATGCGGTGAGGACCTGGTAGCCGAGCTGGTCGAGCATGATCTTGAGGAGTCTCGCGTTCACGAGGTTGTCTTCGGCGATGAGGATGGTGCGGTTGGCGGCGCCGGTGTTCGGGTTGGCGGGCGGGTTGGCGGGCGGGTTGGCGGCGGGGGATTTTTCGGGGCCGGGTGAGGCGGTGTCGACGACGAGGGGGATGTGGAAGCTGAAGACGGCGCCGTTTCCCGGGGATGAGGTGGCGGAGATGGAGCCATCCATGAGTTCGAGCAGGCGGTTGCAGATGGCGAGGCCGAGGCCGGTTCCGCCGAAGCGGCGGGTGGTGGAGACGTCGGCTTGTTCGAACGGGTTGAAGAGGCGTTTGGCGCGGCTTTGTTCGAAGCCGATGCCGGTGTCGGCGACTTCGAAGCAGAGTGATTGGTTGTCGGCCCAGACGCGGGTGCGGACGCTGCCGGACTCGGTGAATTTGATGGCGTTGGAGACGATATTGATGAGCACCTGGCGGAGGCGGGTGCTGTCGCCGATGACGGTGTGCGGGGTGGAGGGATCGATGGTGTGGGTGAGTTCGAGGCCTTTTTCGGCGGCGGTGTGGCGGTGGATTTTCATGGTGTTTTCCATGAGGGCCGCCGGGCTGAAGGGGACGTGTTCGATGCGGACGCTGCCGCTTTCGATGCGGGAGTAGTCGAGCACGTCGTTGATGATGTGGAGGAGGATTTCGCCGCTGTTGTGGATGGTTTTGACGTGGTCGGTCTGGGTTTCGGTGAGTTGGGTTTCCTGGAGGAGGTTGGTGAATCCGATGATGCCGTTGAGCGGGGTGCGGATTTCGTGGCTCATGGTGGCGAGGAAGAGGGATTTCGCTTCGTTGGCGCGTTCGGCGATTTCCTTTGCGTCGCGGAGGTTGTCTTCGGCGTCTTTTTTTGCGATGAACTGGCCCATTTGTGAGCCGATGGCGGAGATGACCTGGGAGAGGGCTTCGTTGGGTTCGTCGATATGGGTTCCGCAGATTTCGAAGACGCCGAGGACTTCGTTGCCGGAGAGGATGGGGAATGCGAAGGTGCCGTGGAGGCCGAGGGCGGCGGCGGCCGAGGAGCGGGGGCATTGCGGGTAGTCGCCGAGGTTGGCGATCCAGCAGGATTCGCGGGATTTCCAGACGATGCCGGGGAGGTATTGTCCGGGCTGGATGCGGACGGCGATGGAGAGCTTGAGGAAGGGGGTGAGGTCGCGGTCGCCGTTATTCCAGGACTCGGTGCATTCGAGGGTGTTGTGGTCGTGGTGTTTCATCCAGAGCAGGCCGACGGAGGCCTCGAGTTGCTGGCAGAGGGTTTGGAGGATGCGGTGGCCGGCGTGCTGGATGGAGGTGGCGGAGGCGAAGGTTTGGGAGGCGGCGTGTTGGATGTTGCGGCGTTGGATTTCGGCGCGCTGGCGGGTGATGTCGCGCTGGACGGCCATGAAGTTGGTGAGGGTGCCGGATTCGTCGAGCATGGGTTGGATTTCCATGTAGATCCAGTAGGGGGTGCCGTTTTTGTGGTAGTTGAGGATTTCGGTTGAGATGCCTTCGCCGCGGGCGATGGCCCGGCCGATATTGCGGGCGGTTTCGGGGTTGGTTTTGGGGCCCTGGAGGATGTTGCCGGGTTTGCGGCCGATGACGTCATCGCTGGAGTATCCGGTGACTTTGGTGAAGGCGTCGTTGACCCATTCGACGAGGCCGCGGGTGTCGGTGACGACGACGGGGTTATCGGTTCTGGCGGCGACGAGGGCGAGGGTTCGGGATTCTTTTTCCCTGGCTTTGAGGAGTTTGTTGGCGTCGCGGAGTTTGGTGCGTTCTGCGGTGAGTGATGCGGCGAGTTCCTTGAGTTCGTCGACGGCGGAGCGCTGGGTCTGGACGACGTTGAGGAGGTCGAAGATGGGGTCGTGGACGGCGAAGTCGGAGACGGTGAGGCCTTTTTCGGGGACTTGGTCGGGGTGGGTGAACCAGGGGGATGCGAGGAAGATGCCGTCGAGGGCATCGGGGTGCTTGAGGATGAGTTGGGCGCGGAAGAGCTGGCCGCTCGGGAGGTGGCGGAAGAGGAAGAGTGAGTGCTGGTGGTCGCGGAGGATCCGGGCGAAGGATTCGCCGGTGGGGCGTTCGAGGGCGAAGAGTTCGGGGAGGGCGCGGCCGGGTTCGGCGTCCGGGCAGATTTTGGTGAGGCTGGGGCCGGTGTCGGTGACGCGCAGTTGGTCGTCCCAGGCGATGAAGAAGGGGAAGGCGGAGACGAGGGCGTCGTGGTCGAGCCCGGTGTTCTGTTGTTTGTCGGGCCCGGGTTTGGTGTTCATGGGGATGGGGGTGACGTCCATGAGACGAGGAAGACGTCGTGGTCAGCGCCGTCGGCCTTGCGTCCGGTGATTCGGATGTCCGCGGGGGTATCGTACATTTTGCCGAGGCCCTTGAGGAGTCCGACGACGAAGTCGGTGAGTCCGGGGCGGTGTGAGTGGTAGTGGAGGAGGAGGGAGTTGTCGGAGATGTCGGTGCAGTTGAAGCGCGGCGGCTGGAGGTTGGGGAAGATCATCGCGACGCGGGTGTGGAAGGATGGGAGGTTGATGAGGAATTCCGGCAGGGATTTGCCGTTGGCCTCGAGCATGCTGCCGTATCCCTTGCGGGCGGTGTTGAGGACCCAGTGTTCGCCGAAGAGGACGAGGACGTCCGAGGCGGGGACGGAGAGGACTTCGCTGGCGGCGGCGACGAGGTCGTAGGTGGTTTTGTCCGGATAGCTTTCGTTAGATAGAAAGATGTCGTCTTCGACGCCGGCCTTCTCCTTGATGGCGAGCCATTTGTCCTCGCCGAAGTTAGATACGACGAGTTCCTGGACTGCCTTGTTTACCATGCCATACATGACTAAACTGAAATGCGGGTTGGGGTGGGGGTCAAGCTATATCCCGGAGGGCTGGAGGATGCCGTATTGCTTGATTTTATTATAAACTGATTTTTCGCTGATTCCGAGTTTGCGTGCGGTTCCGGCCTTGTTGCCCTGGCATGCGTCGAGGGTTTGGCGGATGGCGGCGCGTTCGATTTCGGCGAGGGTGTGGCCGGCGAGTTGGCCGATGCGTTCGTCGGGGGCGGCGAGGCGTGCGTGTTTCTGGAGTTCGCCTGGGAGGTCGAGCGGGGTGATGGTGTTGTCGTCGCAGAATGCGGATGCGCGTTCGAGGGCGTTTTCGATTTCGCGGACGTTGCCGGGCCACGGGTAGGAGAGGCAGAGTGCGAGGGCCTCGGGCGAGAGGGTGGCGGCGGGTGCGGTGCGGCGCAGCGAGATGTCGGCGAGGATTTTGCGGATGAGGGGTTCGATTTCCTCCGGGCGTTCGCGGATGGGGGGGATTTCGAGGGGGATGACGCTGAGGCGGTAGTAGAGGTCCTCGCGGAACGAGCCGTCGGCGATTTTGGCGGCGAAGTCGATATTGGTGGCGGCGATGAGGCGGACGTCGGAGGTGAGGGTGGATTCGCCGCCGACGCGGGAGAACTGGCGGTCCTGGAGGACGTTGAGGAGTTTGGGTTGGAGGTCGAGGGGGAGTTCGCCGATTTCGTCGAGGAAGAGGGTTCCTCCGGCGGCGGATTCGATTTTGCCGATGCGGCGTTTGACGGCGCCGGTGAAGGCGCCTTTTTCGTGTCCGAAGAGTTCGCTTTCGAGGAGTTCGCGGGGGAGGGCGGGGCAGCTGACGGTGACGAAGGGTTTATCGGCGCGGGAGCTGAGGGAGTGGATGGTGCGGGCGAGGAGTCCCTTGCCGCAGCCGCTTTCGCCGGTGAGGAGGACGGTGGAGTCGAGCGGGGCGATTTTGCGGGTTTTTTTGAGCAGTGAGGTCATGGCCGGGGATTCGGCGACCATGTGTTCGGTTTGGACGGATTCGCCGACGGCGTCGCGGAGGTCTTCGTTTTCCTGTTGGATGCGGTGGAGGTTGAAGGCCTTGAAGAGGACGGCGAAGAGTTCCTCGGGGTCGAAGGGTTTGGTGAGGTAGTCGATGGCGCCGAGTTTGAGTGCGCGCACGGCATCGGATGCCTGGTCGGCGGCGGAGAGGACGATGGCGGGGAGGTGGGGGTGATTGTCGGCGAGGTGCTGGAGGCAGCGGAATCCGTCCCAGACGGGCATGTGGAGGTCGAGGAGGACGGCTTTGGTGGCGGGGCCGACGAGGTCCATGGCGATTTTGCCGTTTTCGGCGCCCTCGGCATGGATGCCGCGCCGGGCGGCGAGCATGAGAAGGAGTTTTCTGGCGGTGGGGTCGTCTTCGGCGACGATGAGTTCCGGCGGCCGGGAACGACTGGTCATGGGGCGGATTTTACTTGTTTTTGCCGGGTATTCAAGAATGGTTGCTAGTCATGATGGGTATGAATAATTCCGGAGAATTGTTTGATCTGGGTCAGGTCAAGATGATGAAGGATGCGTTGGGTGATGATTTCACCGATCTCGCGTTGGAGTTTTTCGTTGATTGCGGACGGTTTGCGAGCGGGTTGGTGGCGGCGGTGGAGGCGGGGGATGTGTCGGGTTTCCGGGAGTTGAGCCATGAGGCGAAGGGGGCGGCGGCGATGCTGGGGTTTTCCGGGATATCGGGATGTGCCGGTGGTTGGGAGCAGGTGGCGAAGGACGGAGGGCTGCCGGATTTGGAATCGGTGCGGGAGCAGTTTCCGCAGCTGGTGGAGGCGACGCGGGACAAGCTGCCGGATTTGGGCTAGGCCAAAAGCTGCCGGATTTGCACCAGCCCGCATGGGTGGCGGTCTGTGGGGGGATTTTTGGGTGTGGCTTGAAATGGGGGTCGGCGATACGGAGATCGCCGCCCTTGGGGGGAGGCCGGTGGGGTGAGCCTGAAGTGAGCCTGGGGTTGGCCTGGAGTGAGCCTGGAGTGAGCCTGGAGTGAGCCTGGGGTTGGCGGAGTGTCAGTGGCCGCCGGGTTTGAGCCAGTAGAGGACGGCCATGCGGGCGGCGATGCCGTTTTCGACCTGGTCGTTGATGAGCGAGCGTTCGTAGTCCATGACGGCGTCGCAGAGTTCGACGCCGCGGTTCACGGGGCCGGGGTGCATGATGTAGAGGCCGCGTTTGCGGATGTCTTCGAGGCGGGCTTCGGTGATGCCGTAGAGTTTGTGGTATTCGCGGAGCGAGGGGAAGTATTGGACGTCCTGGCGTTCCATCTGGACGCGGAGGAGGTAGACGATGTCGGGGCCCCATTTCATGGCTTCGTCGTAGTTGGTGAAGCGGCGGATGTTTTCGGGGCCGACTTTGGGGACGAGGGATCCGGGGCCGAGGTAGGCGACGTCGAGGTCGAGTTTTTTGAGGATGCAGGAGGTCGAGCGGGCGACGCGGGAGTGGAGGATATCGCCGGTGATGAGGACTTTTTTGCCTGCGGGGTTGGGGAAGTTTTCCTTGATGGTGAAGGCGTCGAGCAGGGCCTGGGTGGGGTGGGCGTGGGTGCCGTCGCCGGCGTTGATGACGGAGGCTTTGGTGAGTTTGGCGATGACGCCGGGGAGTCCGGACGAGCGGTGGCGGACGATGACGAAGTCCGTGCGCATGGCCTGGAGGGTTTCGACGGTTTCGCGGACGGATTCGCCTTTGGTGACGGATGATTGAGCGACGTCGAAGTTGGTGACGTCGGCGGAGAGGCGTTTGGCGGCGACTTCGAAGGACGAGTGGGTGCGGGTGCTGGGCTCGTAGAAGAGCATGAGCACGGATTTGCCCTTGAGGGCGGGGACTTTTTTCACCGAGCGGGTGAAGAGTTCCTTGAACGGCGCTGATTGGTCGAGGAGGTGTTCGATTTCCTCGCGCGTGAGAGCGGCGATATCCAGGAGGTCTTTATGCGGCATGCCTTAGGTGGGGAAAGTAGTGGAGGATGGCGAAGGTGAGGGAGAAGATGGCGATGATGGCGATGAATGCGGCGTGGTGGCGCGAGAGTGGGGTGCGGATGCCGATGAAGGTGGCGACGGGTGCGGAGAGGATGGGGAGGGCGAGGCCGATGGCGGTGGCCGGGTTCAGGAAGTAGATGAGCGGGGCGGGGGAGAGGGCGAGCAGGTAGCTGGCGATGACGAGGGCGGGGTGAGCTTTGACCAGTCTGGGGTCGTGAGGCGGGTGTTGGGTTTGGAGTGCGATGGCTTGGCGGCGGCGGATGTCCTGGAGTTCGCGGTCGCTGTGGCGGTGGATGGGCAGGTTGGAGTCCGGCGGTGGTTCGTGGCTTTCGATGGGCCCTTGTTCGGATTTTTTGAGGGAGCGGACGGGTTTGGGGCCAGCGGTGGGTTCCGGTCCCGGCGGGTCGATGTGGACGGGGGCGGGGTCGTCGATTTCGAGGGTGACGACGGGTTCGGTGGGGCCAGCGGAAAGGGTGGGGATCGGTTGTTCCGGTGCGGGTTGCGCCGGGTCCGGGGATGGGGATGGGTCCGGGTTTGGTGATGGGAGCGGTGCGGGATTTTTGCGCAGGCCGGGGTGTGGGCTGGGCGCGGGTGGGAGTTCCTGCCGCGCGGTGTGCTCCGGAGCTGCGGGAGGAGCGGGAGCAGGGGGGGCTGGGGGGCTTCCCGGTGGATTTGTCTCAGCCGGGAATTCGGGGACGCCGAGGCTTTCGCGGAGTTTGGCGATTTCCTCGGGGGATTTTTTGCGCTGAGGCAGGGGGGTCATGGGGCGTGTTTTTGGACGATGCGGATTTCGTCGTTACCGTCGGTTTTTTTCAATGCTACCAATACGTGATCGAGGCGGCGTGTGTCGAGCGTGATGCCGGTGTAATTGGGTTGGATGGGCATTTCGCGGTGGCCGCGGTCGATGAGGACGGCGAGTTCGACCTTTCCCGGGCGGCCGTAGTCGGAGAGGGCGTCGAGTGCGGCGCGGATGGTGCGGCCGGTGAAGAGCACGTCGTCGACGAGGATGATGTGAGCGCCTTCGATGGGGAAGTGGATGTCGCTTTGCTGGAGCGAGGGGTTTTGGTGGAGGTGTTCGAAGTCGTCGCGGTAGAGGGAGATGTCGAGCGTGCCGAAGGGGATGTTGGCGCCGTTGGTGGAGAGGAGTTGCTGGACGCGTTCGGCGACTTCGTCGCCGCGTGAGCGGATGCCGATGAGGGCGAAGTTGGTTTCGGGGTTTTTCTCGCGGATGTCGTTGGCGAGTTTGGCAACGCCTGCGGCGATGTCTTCAGCAGTGAGGGTGCGGGCGTCCATGAGGTCGTTCGAGTGAGGTTGAGAATGCCGATGTCACGGCGGTGTTGCAAGCCGAAGGAGTGGAACAGCCTGTGCGGTGAGATCAATCGGAAAATGAGCGGGGTCGGGCTGGTCTATCAGGCGGGGCGGGTGGCCGGGTGGGTGGCCGGGTGGTATTCGGGTGCGGGATTGCGATTTTGCGCGGGTTGTGATTGAACGGGTGGAGGAGACAGGAATGAGACGTCAGAAAGAGAAGAGCCGGGGTGCAGGCAAGGGCAAGAAGCGCGGGCGTGGGAATCCGAATGAGATTCGCGCCGAGAGCGAGGAGTTTCTGAAGAAGAACCGGATGAAGGAGGGGGTGGTGGAGACCGAGAGCGGGTTGCAGTATGAGGTTATCGATCCCGGCGAGGGGGCGAGTCCGACGGAGTGGAGCACGGTGGATGTGAACCAGCGCATTCTGCTGGTGGACGGGACGGTGATCAAGGACACCTATCGGACTCCCGATCACGATCGATTCACGATGGAAGAGGCGATTGCGGGGCTGAAGGAGGGTTTGCCGCTGATGAAGGAAGGCGGGCGGTTCCGGTTTGTGGTGCCAACGGATCTGGCGTGGGGGAAACGTGGTGCGGGAGACAAGATCGGGCCGTATGCGGCGCTGGTTTTCGACATCCGTCTGGAGCGGGTGCGGGGCTGATCCGGGAGGGCGGCGGGGGTGGATTGATGTTGGTCGCAGTGTGCTTTGGGGCACATCCGGCACCCCAACACCCGCAGTGGCAGCTATTGGTGCTGTTGATTGGAGTGGCTTCGCCGAGGAGAGGAAAGTGCCGCCGTTCCGGGCGCAGCGCCTTCAAAGCCAATGCTTGGTTGTTCCTCGGTGGTGAATGGCTATTCACTTCCTCGTCGCGCCTCGCCCTGAATTTGAATGCTTGCGTCGCCGGACGCCGGGTTGCCGGATGTGCTCTTTGTAAGATGCCGGCTGGTTCGCACGTTGTGCTGCGGGTGAGTGTGCGATTTTCGCGCATGCCGACGGGTTTCGCCAGATTGGCAAAAAGCATGTGATGATTCCCGGGGCTTGCCGATTGGTCCAATAACTGCATCGTTTCGCGAGCCCGATCGTCATTGATTGGGCTTTGCTGTTTCCACGCTTCTTTATTGATATGAAAGACACCCGTTTTCTGGTTTTCTCCGCCTTGTTCGCGGGCTTTGCCTCGTTGGCTTTTTCCGTTGCTGATGCCCGACCCGCCAAGTCGGAGGATGTTCCTGACAAGGCCGCGACGGCCAAGGACGCCAAGGCTTCCGATAAGAAGCGGGCGAAGGCACCGGCCAAGAAGCGGGCGAAGGGGAAGCAGCCGATCCGTCCCGCCGACTACGGGCGTTGGGAATCGTTTCGATCGGATTCGGGAGGTATTTCGTCCGACGGTCGCTGGCTTGCCTACACGGTGCGGCGGGTGGACAAGACCCAGACGCTTCAGTTGCTCGATCTCGAGTCCGCAGACAAGCGCAAGCCGGTCGCGACCTTCAAGCAGGGGGGGGATCCCAGCTTCAGTGATGACAGCCGGTGGCTGGTTGTCGCGATCAGCAAGACGCCGGAGGAAGTCAGGAAGCAGGAGAAGGCGCTGAGGGCCAGCGGAGGCAAGTCCGCGCCGCCGGCGGGTCGCTCGGTGAAGTTGCGACGGCTGCGCGATGGAAAGACGATCGATCTCGACTCGGTGTATTCGCTGCACTTCAGCAAGGACAGCCGGTTTGTGGCGTTTGAGGTCGGCGGCAAACCCGGCGCCAAGTCCACTGCGGGGCGGGCGCTGATTGTTCGCAACCTGCGAACCGATACCGACACCACATTCGGAAACGTGACCCGTCATGCCTGGAGCGACAAGGGTTCGCTGCTTGCGATGGTTGTTGATTCCCCGGGGATCAGCAACACGCTGCAAGTTTACGATGCGCGGCGAGGGGTGCTGCGGACGCTTGACTCGAGCGAGCAGGAGTATGCCGGGATGAGCTGGCGGGAGGACGCCATGGATCTGGTGGTCAGCCGTGAGATGAAGCACGGCAAGGACGAGGATGTGTCCCACGTGCTGCTGGCCTGGCGGGATCTTGACAAGGCCAAGCGCCGGAGCAGGAAGAACGCGATGGTCTTCGATCATCTTGCCAGCGAAGGGTTTTCCGAGAGCCAGTATGTGTCCAGCGGGGATCCGAAGTGGACGAAGGATGGCAAGGGCGTGCTGGTGGATCTCCGAGATTGGGAAGAGCGGCCAAAGGAGTTTGCGAAAGACAAGAAGAAGGAGGAGGAAGCTGCCGGGGAGAAAAAGGAAGTAACCGGGGAGAAGAAGGACGCTGCTAGGGGCAAGAAGGAAACTGCCGAGGGCAAGAAGGAAGCAGCCGAGGACAAGAAGGACGCTGCTAGGGGCAAGAAGGAAGCGGTCGGGGACAAGAAGGTGAATGCCGGGGACAAGGATGCCATGGGCGGAATGGACGGCGAGAAAGAGGAAGAAACGAAGTCGCCTGGGGAAGTGGAAGCCGAGGAGAAGAAGGCTGAGGAGAAGAAGGCTGAGGAGAAGAAGTCAGAGGATAAGAAATCCCCGAAGGCCGAGGAAAAGAAAGCAGAGGATAAGAAATCCCCGAAGGCTGAGGAGAAGAAGGGTGCCGTTGCGAAGCCACTGCGTGAAACGCTCGACGCCGATTCCAATGTTGAGGTTTGGCATGCCAAAGACGTCGACATCATGCCGAAGCAGAAGAAGCTGGCGAAGGGGGAAGATAATCCGAAACGCCGTGGGATCTGGTGGCCGGAGGAAGGCAAGTTGATTCCGCTCGCCAATGAACTGACCGAGCGGGTCGTGTTGTTGCGGCATGGCAAATACGCGATTGGTTTCGACTACACCCCGCACGAGGAAGCCGCGATGTTCGGTCCCGAGCTCAAGGATGTTTATTTGATCGATACCACCAATGGGGAAAGGAAGCGGATCCTCAAGGGGGTGGAATTTCTGCTCAATGCGAGCCCCGACGGCGCGTGGATCCTCTACATCCGCAAGGGCAACATCTGGTCCTATCAGGTGGAATCCGGTGAGAAAAGGAATCTAACCGGGGAGTTGGGCACCGCGTTCACCGAACAGGAAGACGACTCGCTGGCCAAGGAGAAGAAGCCCTATGGCGAGGGTAAATGGCTAGCCGACAGTTCCGGCGTTTTGCTTTACGACCGCTTCAATGTCTGGCTTGTGGCGGCCGACGGTTCAGGTGCGCGACGGCTGACGGATGGCGACGGGGAGATGATCCGCCACCGGATTTCGAGCGCAAATTTCACCGCTGACGACGACGGGTTGCTCGATCCGAAGCGTCCGCTCTATCTGGCCCTGTATGGCGAGCGCAGCAAGAAGACCGGCTATGCGCGGATGTCGCTGGCCGATGGGAGCGAGGGGGCGGCCCCTGAGGTTCTGATTTGGAAGAACCGCTCCGTGAATTGGCTGCGTCGTGCGGAGAAGAACGACCAGGTGTTCGTGTTCAAGGTGGAATCGTATCGCGATTCGCCCGATTTGTTTCTGGCGGGGCCGGATCTGAAGAAGCCCGAGGCATTGACGGCCACCAATCCGTTCCAGAAGGAGTTCCGCTGGGGGCGCGCCGAGTTGGTCGACTACCGCAATGAAAGCGGAGAGGAGCTCCAGGGAGCGCTGATCTATCCGGCGAACTACAAGAAGGGGAGGACATATCCGATGGTCACGTATATCTACGAGCGCCTGTCGCAGAACCTCCACCGCTATGTGGTTCCGAGCGAGACCCACCCCTATAACCCGTCGGTCTTTTCGGCAGAAGGCTACTTCGTCTTCATGCCGGACATCGTCTATCGTCCGCAGGAGCCCGGCCCCTCGGCGGTGGAGTGCATCGTTCCGGGCGTCAAGGCGGTGCTTGCCACCGGGATGGTGGATCCGGAGCGAGTGGCGCTGATCGGTCACTCATGGGGTGCCTACCAGACCGCGTATGCGGTCACGCACAGCGACGTTTTCGCGGCCGGGGTGGCCGGTGCGCCACTCACGGACATGATGAGCATGTCGATGCAGATTTACTGGAACTCGGGGCGGACCAATGCCCGGATTTTCGGGCTTTCGCAGGGCCGCATGGACAAGCCGTTCTGGCGCGACGTGGACAACTACATCCGCAACTCGCCGATTCACGGCATGGACAATCTCGATACGCCGCTCCTGGTGGCGTTTGGCGACAAGGATGGGGCGGTCGACTTCAGCCAAGGCGTGGAGATGTACAATGCGGCGCGGCGCGCCGGGAAGGATGACTTCGTGATGCTGGTGTATCCCGGAGAAAACCACAATCTGCGGCGTGAGGAGAACCAGGTTGACTATCACTACCGCATTCTCGAATGGCTGGGTCACTACCTGAAGGACGAGAAGGCTCCGAAGTGGATCACCGAAGGCAAGAGCTATCTCGAGCGCAAGGATGAGTTGGAAGCGAAGAGGAAAGACGGGAAAGAGAAGAAGTCGGCAGGCTGAGCAAAGGGCCGGGGGAAAGGTCGGTTCGGGGGTGATGGGGAGCCTTGGCGGGGCGCGTATTGCGCCCGGGGCGATCCATTCAGGGAGAAACGCCTGATCAGTCCGGCAGCAGAACCACTGAAGTCACTGATGGTTCTCATGGGCGCTTCTTGAGTGAGTGGTTCCCTGGCGTGGTCGCCATGGTATTGCGCCTTTCCGATACCCATTGCAATTTCCGCCAGCGGCGGCATATTGATGGGTACGCCGTGTGGTTGCGGCGTGTCAGGAGGCCAGCCATGAGTGAAAAAACCGAGTGGGTGATGCTGAATTTGGAGGACGATCCGATTTGGGAGCGTGCGTTTTTCGTCCATCCGCTGGTGCTGGTGGGCACCACCGAGGAGAACGGCCGGCCTGATTTTGCGCCGAAGCACATGGCCACCCCGGTCGGCTTCGGCAACTGGTTCGCCTTTGTCTGCACTCCGCGGCACAACACCTATCAGAACATCCGGAGAACCCGGTGTTTCACGGTGAGCTACCCGCCGCCGGAGCAGGTGGTGTTGTCGGCTCTGGCGGCCTCTCCGCGGGACGCGTGTTGCGAGAAACCGGACCTGGCCGGTCTGCCGACGCGCAGGGCGAGTTGTGTCGACGGTGAGTTGGTCGACAACTGTCCGCTCTACCTTGAATGCGAGCTGGACCGGTTTGTGGACGGCTTTGACGACTATGTGTTGATCATCGGTAAAATCGTGGCGGCGCAGGCGATGCCCGGGGTTTTGCGCGATGCGGACCGGGACGACGAGGACTTGATCGAGCGCCACCCGCTGCTGGCCTATCTGGCACCGGGGCGCTTCGCGAGCATTGCGCATTCCCAGGGATTTCCCTTCCCGAAAGGATTCCGCAAATGAATGCGCTCGCCCAGAGGGTTCGCGGGCAGGTGGTGCGGACTTCCGAGCTGCAGCTGGCGTTTCTCAAGCGTCTGGTGGCGATGGAGACGCCGTCCGGCGAGCCCGCCAGGACGCGGGAGGGGCTGGAGTTGATGGCCGGGGAACTGGAGGAGATCGGTTTCCGGCCGCGTATTTTCGCCGGGAAAACGAGCGGCGGGCAGCTGGTGGCGACGCCGCGGTCGCGCAGGAAACGCGAGCCGGTGCAGATGTTGATCGGCCACATCGACACCGTTTGGCCGCTGGGGACGATTGAGGAGATTCCGCTGGTGGTCGAAGACCGGCTGCTGAAAGGGCCGGGGGTGTTCGACATGAAGGCGGGGCTTTGCAACACGGTGTTTGCCCTGCGCGCGCTTGCGGCGCTGGAGCTGGAGCCACCGGTGACGCCCGTGGTTTTCGTCAACAGCGATGAGGAAATCGGCAGCCATGAATCCGTTTCCCGGCTGCTCCGGCTGGCGGCGATCAGCGAGCGCGCCTACGTGATGGAACCCGCGCTGGGGATCGCCGGCAAGCTGAAGACGGCGCGCAAGGGCGTGGGGAAATACGTGATCACGGCGCACGGGGTGGCCGCCCATGCGGGGCTGAATCCGGATGGGGGAGCGAGCGCGATCCTGGAGCTCTCGCATGTCATCCAGAGCTTGTTCGCGCTCAACAACCGCGACCAGGGAGTGAGCATCAACGTCGGTCAGATAGAGGGCGGGCTGGGGGCCAACGTGATCGCGCCCCGGAGTTCCTGCCAGGTCGACGTGCGGGTGCCGACCGCGCGGCATGCCGAGGAGGTCGACCGGGCGATCCGGAGTCTGGAGTCGGTTACGCCGGGCGTGCGGCTGGAGATTTCCGGCGGGCTGCGCCGGCCGCCGCTGGAACCGACGCCCGACTCGATGCGGCTCTGGGAGTGCGCGAAGGCGATTGCGGGCGAGCTTGATTTCGATCTCGAGGAGGGCATGGCGGGCGGCGGGAGCGACGGTTGTTACACCGGCCAGCTGACGCCGACCCTCGACGGGCTGGGTGCGGTGGGCGACGGGGCGCACGCGAATCACGAACACGTTTTCATCAATCAACTGGCGGAACGAACGTCCTTGCTGGCGCTGCTGATCATGGCGCCGACGCTAACAAAACCAAGAAAGGAACGATCATGCAAACCATCGTGCGCGCATCACTAGGCCGGATTGCGAAATTCGGTGATTTTGACATTCAACCGGTGGACCGGGACAAGTGGCGGATGGCGGATTACGCCGTGGCCGAGGTGACCGATCCGCCGGGTCCGAGCAGCTGGGTCGAAGTGCGCAGCGGGCGGATGATCCAGGTGATTCAGAAGGACCGGATTCTCGGGGCATTCGGCAACCGCTATGCCACGCTGGACATGACCGGCCGGTGGAGCGACATCGGCGATGACCTGCGTTTCCACCTGCTGACGGGTGCGGGGATATTCGGCCAGGTCACCAGTATTTCCCCGTATGCCACCTCGCCGATCAAGCTGAAATACGTCGGGCATGTCTTCAAGGACGGCCACTCCTGCAACATGGCGGACTACGCGATCCAGGGGACCGACCGGCAGTTCGAGCATCCGGTGTTGATGATCATCGGGAGCTCCATGTCGGCGGGAAAAACCAACTCGGCACGGATTCTGATCCGCCGGCTGAAGAAGCTTGGGTTGCGGGTGCTGGCGGCGAAGCTGACCGGTGCGGGCCGGTATCGCGACGTGCTGACGATGCGCGACGCCGGAGCGGATGTGATATATGATTTCACCGATGCGGGGCTGCCCTCCACGGTTTGCAGCACTGAGGAATACAACGATGCCGCGAAACGCCTGCTCTCGCGGATGGCCGCGGAAGACGTGGACGTGGCGGTCATCGAGGCCGGCGCCTCGCCGCTGGAACCCTACAACGGCGACACCGCGATCAAGCTGCTAGAGCCGCACATCAAGCTGAGCATCCTCTGCGCCTCCGACCCGTATGCCGCATACGGCTTCATGCTGATCGGGCAAATCCGGCCGGATCTGATCAGCGGGGTCACCTGCAACACCGACGCCGGCCAGGAACTGGTGAAGAAGCTGACCGGGATCATGCCGATCCGGTTGAACGATCCGGATGCCATCGCGCCGGTGGATCAACTGCTCGCCAACTTGTTTGCCGCGTAGCGGCGGCAGGAGGAAACCCAGGACGAGCAAGCCAGGGAACGATCAGTGAATCCGGTGCAATCGGTGGTTCTGCTGCCGATCTGATCAAGCGTTGCTCCCTGAGTTGATCGCCCTGGGTGGAAACTTGGTCCGCGTTTCTTGACGGGGCGGGCATGCGTTCTATCGTTTCAATGCGTCGATGTCCCCCCAACGGCGGTGAATGGCCGCGCGGCCCGTTGATTTCCGGGGGGTGAAGATGCGATTTCCCGGAGCCCATGACCACGAACCCGCAAGCCGAAGTCGTCGCTTTCCTGAAGGACCCGGCGACGCACGATACGAGCGATGCGGTGGAGGTGGTCGAAACCCACGCGGCGCATGTGTTTCTTGCCGGTGGTGACGCATACAAGATCAAGCGCGCGGTGCGGTATGACTATCTGGATTACTCGATGCTGCCGATGCGGCGCGCGGCATTGGAGCGCGAACTGGAGCTCAACGGGCGTGCGGCACCGGGCATCTATCGGGACGTGGTGGCCATCACGCGCGATGGGGACGGGCGCTTGCGGATCGGAGGGGCGGGTGAGCCGGTCGAGTGGGTGCTGCGGATGGCGAGGTTCCGGGCGGAGGATGAGCTGGCCAATGTGGCGGAGCGTGGTGCGCTTGATGTGGCGATGGCCGAGACGCTCGGCGAGTCGGTGGCGCGGTATCATGCGATGGCAGCGGTGCGGCGGGGCAAGCCGGGCTCGGTGCTGATCGGCCAGATCCTCGATGAACTGGAGCGGGAGTTTGCGGGGCTATCCGCCGAGTTGCCCGCGGACGATACCAACGGGTTTCTCGGGGCTGCGCGCGCACGCCTGGCGCGCGACGCGGGATTGCTGGATGCGCGGACGGCGGCGGGGCGCGTGCGGCGCTGTCACGGTGACCTGCACCTGCGCAATTTCGTGCTGATCGATGGGGCTCCGGTGCCGTTCGATGCGTTGGAGTTTGATGAAGAGTTAGGGACCTGCGACGTGCTTTACGATCTAGCGTTTCTGCTGATGGACTTGCGCCACCGCGGCCTGGGCGGGGCGGCCAACGCGGCGTTGAACGCCTATCTCCGCACGACGGATAGGGAGGCGGAGCTGGCCGGGCTGCGGGTCTTGCCGATGTTCATCGGGGTGCGTGCGGCGATCAGTGCGATGGTGGCGGTCCAGACTGCTCGGGCGCGCGGCAGCGACGCGGGAAAGTTGGCTGACGGCCGGCAGTTTCTCGCCGATGCCCGCGCCGCGTTGGCTCCGGTGGCGCCGGCGCTGGTTGCCATCGGCGGGATGTCGGGAGCGGGCAAGACGACGCTCGCCCGCGCGCTGGCGCCGGATGCGGGCGCGGTGCCCGGCGCGGTGCATTTGCGAAGCGATGTGGAACGCAAGGCGATGCTGGGAGTGGCTCCCACGGCCCGCCTGCCCGATGCGGCCTACGCGCCGGAGGTCAGCGCGCGGGTGTATGAGCGGCTGGTGAAATTCGCCGGGATCGCATTGCGCGCCGGCCATGCGGTGGTCGCGGACGCGGTGTATTTGCGGCCGGAGGACCGGCGTGCCATCGCGGAGGTCGCGCGGGCGTGCGATGCGGGATTTTCGGGGCTCTGGCTGGATGCCGGGGAGGATGTGCTGGTTGCACGGGTGGATGCGCGGCGGGGCGATGCGTCCGACGCCGACGCGCGGGTCGTCCGGCTGCAGCGCGATCACGCGCCCGACCGGCTTGACTGGCAGCGCATCGACGCCTCGGGCCCGGTTTCCCGGACCATCGGGCTGGCGCGGGCGGCGCTGCCCCGGCGGGCGTGAGTGGCTTACTTCTCGAAGTGGAGGATGCCGATGTCGTTGCGGCGCTGGAGGCCGTCGAAGCAGATGCTGTCGGCGGCTTGGTGGGCTTTTTTGACGGCTTTTTCGCGGGTGGGCGCACTGGCGACGGCGGCGAGCACGCGGCCGCCGTTGGTTTCCCATTTGCCGTTGGCGGTCTTGCGGGTGCCGGCGTGGTAGAAGCGGAAGTCTCCGGTGCTTTCGATGCCGAGGATTTCGTCGCCGGAGTGGGAGGATTCCGGGTAGCCGAAGGATGCGAGCACGACGCAGACCGACCAGCCGTCGTCGAACGAGATGAGGTCGGGTTTGAGTTCGCCATTGGCGCCGGCGAGGCAGAAGCCGGCGAGGTCGCCGGAGACGAGGGGCATGACCGCCTGGCACTCGGGGTCGCCGAAGCGGCAGTTGTATTCGATGACCTGCGGGCCGTCGGGGGTGAGCATGAGGCCGAAGTAGAGGAATCCGCGGTAGGGCAGGCCGTCCTTGTTGAGGCCGGCGACGGTGGGCTGGACGATTTCCTCGTTGATGCGGGTGAGCATTTCCTCCGGCAGGAGCTGGCGGGATGCGACGGCGCCCATGCCGCCGGTGTTGGGGCCGAGGTCGTCTTCGAACGCGCGCTTGTAGTCGCGGGCTGGGGTGAAGATGAGGCAGCCGTCGTCGACGACGGCGGCGAAGATCGAGACTTCGGGGCCGGTGAGGCATTGTTCGACGAGCAGGCGGCCGGGGCCGAAGCGTTTCCGGGTGAAGATTTCGTCGAGGAATGCGGTGGCGGTTTCCTCGTCGGGGCAGACGGCGACGCCCTTGCCGGCGGCGAGGCCGTCGAACTTGAGCACGGTCGGGTATTCGCCGTTGATGGCGGTGACGGCGTCCTCGAGGGTGGCGACGGTGGTGGCGCGTGCGGTGGGGATGCCGTGGCGGATGAGGAACTCCTTGGCGAACTCCTTGGAGGCTTCGAGCTGGGCGGATTCCTTGGGCGGGCCCCAGCAGGGGATGCCGTTTTTGACGCAGAGGTTGGCGAGGCCCTCGTTTTTGACGAGGTAGCTTTCCTCGCCGGCGACGCAGAGGTCGATCGAGTTCTCGACCATCCATGAGACGAGGGATTCGAGGCCGTCGGCGGCGGCGGGTTTGGCGATTTCGAAGATCGCGTCACTGCCCGGGAAACAGAAGAGTTCCGGTTTTCCGGGGGATTCCGAGAGTGCCCTTACCAGCGCGTGTTCGCGTCCGCCTTTGCCTACAACGAGGATTTTCATGTGGCGGATTGTTCGGGGAAACCGGCGGGCTGGGCAACGAAAAAGGGGCCGGGGGTCGTTGCCCGGCCGCGGATTTCACGGCTGGACGGGGCTTATCCGGTGGTGCGCGCTATTCGACGATGACGCGGTAGAATGCGGTCGGGCCGTCCGTTTCATGGGTCAGGGTGGTGGTGGACGAGGTGGCGGTATCGCTGTCCGCCACGTTGGTCCACGAGCCGCTCTCGAGGGTGGTGGAGTATTGCAGGGTGTAGGTTTTCCCCTCGACCGAGGACCAGCTCACCTGGACGGAGCCCGCCTCCACGGTGACGCCGGTGATTTCGAACAGCGAGTCCGGATCGGTGGGATCGGTGCCGGCGATGAACTCGCTCAGGTTGGAGGAGCCGTCGCCATCCCAGTCATCGTCCGGGTCGCCCTTGTCCGCGGAGATTCCGCCGAAGTAGGTGGTTTCCCAGGTGTCGTCCATGCCGTCGTCATCCGAGTCCGGTTCGTCGGTTTCACCGGTGCCGGGAGTGCCGCCCTCGACGGTGCTGGCCTGCCAGGCCGCGCTGGTGTTCCAGGTTCCGGTGTCGGCGGTGGGGTCGATCACGGTCAGGGAGTAGCCGTCGCCATCGGTGGCCGGCACCCATTCGTCATCGTAGGTGAACTCGAGGATCGTGCGGCCGAGGCTGTCTTCCAGGGTGATGGTTTCCCCGCTGTTGGAGAGGTTGGCGTCCGGCAGGAAGAACTTGCCGTGGTATTCGCCGGCGATGATCGAGGTGTCGACCTCCGGGTAGCGGAGGGAGAACGCCTCGAGGTCGTTCACCAGCAGGACATAGTCGCCGGGATCGAGGGTGGCCACCGAGCCTTCGGAAAACTCGAAGTGGATTCCGCCGGTGAATGCCGTTCCGGTCAAGCCGATGGTTTCGCTGCCGGTGTTGAGCAGTTCGATGAACTCGAAATCACTATCGCTGTAGTAGATTTCGTCGTCCGTGGTCCCCTCGGCCGGGTGATACATGACTTCCGTCACCCGCAGTGGCGAGAGGTCGCTGAGCTCGAAGGTGGCGGTGGTCAGCGCGCTCCAGGTGGAGCCGCTCAGCGCGCGCGCCTTGACCTGCGTGGTCTGGTTCAGCGCGATGGCCGAGCTGTATGCGGTGCCCGCCACGGCGCCGCCGACTTCGCGCGGGTCCGATCCGTCCAGGGTGTAGTAGATGGTGCCGGAGCCGGTCATCGTGAGTTCGAATCCGGAGGCCACGCTGCCGCCGTGCTGGTTGAACTCGGGGGCGTCCACCGAGGGGTACCAGCCCTTGGCGACGATCTGGCTGAAGACGATGTCCGTCCGCTGGGTCATGTAGGTGTCGGTGAGCCAGTCCGCCCGGACTTCCCAGTCGTCGTCGCGCGTGCGCGGGCTGGTGGACGCGCTGTCGCCCCAGCGTGCGGATTCGGCGACCACGGCGGAATAGATCTCGTCCTTGCGCGTCTGCATTCTGGCGCGGTTTTCCGATGCGGTGAGGAGTCCGCCGTTGAAGAAGTGCTCGTGGACATGGTCGGCGAAACGCAGCGCGTATTCCTCGTTGTTCATGAGTTTCAGGTGAATCCACCACGGGGTCATGCGGTCGATGCCGTTGAACGAAGTGCTGAGTGACTGGCTGAAGCGGTTGTGGTTCACGCCTTCGCTGATTTCCAGCGAGTGTTCGTTGTCGTGGGCGACGAACTTGAATCCGTCCGGGTTTTCCCGGTTGTAGATCATGTTGAGGTTGCGCGGCATCGTCGCGTTGTTGGGCGGTCCGATGGGTGAGTCCCGGTTTGCGGTGAAATAGACCAGCAGCATGTAGTCGATCACGTTGTCGACATCGAGCAGTTTGGTGTCGCTGCTGTTTTCGGTGCCGTCGGAGTCCATGCCCTGGAGGGCGAAGTAGGCGGCGTTCGAGGTGACGCCGGCGGTGACGCCGGTCCACAGGTCCTCGTATGCGTCGCGCGTGCCGTCGACGGCGTAGAGGTCGCCGGTGTCGGCATCCGACTTGACCGCGTCGAAGTCCTCGTTGTCATCGCCGTAGTAGGATTCGGCATAGTTCGACTCGCAGCGTTCCTCGGTTTGATAGAGTCCCCAATACATGCCGTTGATGTAGAGGTGGTAGTATTCGCCGCGGGTGTATGGCTGGTCCATGTCGCGGTGGGTGTCGCGGGTGAAGATGTCATAGAGCCAGGTGGCGTATTGCGGCGACTGGTTCGCCCAGGAGAAGTTCTGGCCGGTGCGGAGGTCCATCCGCTTGAAGCTGTCCGCGCCGTCCTCGCCGAACAACGGGTATTCGAGGCGGGAGGTTCCGTATTCCGACCGGAAGAAGAAGCGGAACGAGTGTTTCGGGTTGCTGGAGCTGGTGCTGGACGCGCCGCGGATGCGCACGCCGCCGTCGATCTGGAAGCCTTCGGTGCCGTCCGGATGGATCAGTTCGATGGATGTCTCGCGCTCCCAATCCTCGCCTTCCTCGTCGGCATTCACATAGATGCCGGAGGATGCGTTGAACAGGTTGTCCGGGTCGGTGACGATCGAGATGGACGGGATGTCTAGCAGGGCGGTTTCCATTTCCCCTGAATAGGTCGAGCTGGTGGTGATGTCCGGGTCCATGCCGTAGTCGAAGCCCTGGCCGTTGACCGAGCTGGGCGGGAAGTAGGGGTCGAGGGATGTGACGCTGGTTCCCTGGGCGATGATGTCATCGAGGAACAGATAGGTCTGGGTGTCGGTGTTGCTGGGCTGGTATCCGGTGAGGAACGCGGCGGTCCGGAGCACTGTGGTCTTGTTGATGGTGATGGGGCCCGTGTAGAGCGTGCCGTTGTCCGTGGCGGGCTCGGTGCCATCGGTGGTGTAGTAGATCGCCGCGCCGGCGGTCTCGCAGGTGATCTCGACCTCGAAGGCCGAGGAGTAGAATCCGCGATCCACGGAGAAGGAGGTGTCCCCCACATAGCCGTAGACGCCAAAGACGTTGTCCGCGCCCGGGGTGGGGGTGCTGAAATACATCGAGGTGTCGAAGTCGAGTTCCCCGATCGTGATGCCCGTCAGTTCCGGCAGGATGAAGAAGTCCGCGCTGCCGGAGGAACCACCGAAGGGGCGGAAGTCGTATGGGTAAGCCAAGCCGTGGATCGCCAGGACGTTTTCGCCCGTCTGCAGGTAGGAGGAGGCGTTCAGGATGGTGAAGTCCTCGTAGCTGGTGCCATCGTGCTCGGCGCTGGCCGACGAGGCATAGGTGGGGGAGTCGGGAGCGTTGGCGGACGCCACTTCAACGCCGTTGATGTAGGCGACGAAGCCGTCGTCATACTTCATGCGCAGCGACAACTGGCTGATGGTCGAGACGTCATCCACCGTGAAGGGCACGCGGATGTAGGCGGACTCGTAGGCCGAGGGCGGTCTGCTGTCGACGTACATTTGATCCTCCAGATCGAGGTTGATCAGGGACGAGTAGGTCGATCCCATGTCATAGCCGACACCGGTCTGGCCGGAGTTCCAGGACGAGTCATCAAAGCCGGTGGTGTTCCATGATGCCGAGGGTTCCGAGGTTCCGACGATTGCCGTTGCCTCCTGTTCGCCGACCACGAGGTAGGAATAGTCGGAGTCCTGCGCCACGCCGTAGGACACGTCGTCGCTTTGCTCCGGGTAGTCGATGAACGAATGTTCGACGGTCACGCCATCGGCCTGGGTGAGCACCACGTCCTCGCCGTCGCCGCTGAGTTTGAAATTCGTGTGCAGGTAGCCGAGCGAGTCCGTGTAGTCGTCCACTTCCTGTCCCGAGGCGAACACGACGAGGTGCTCGCCGGCGGCGATGCTGAGGGCGGGAAACGGCCACTGGGTGAGGTCGAGGCTGTCGTCGCTGAGATACCAGCCTTCGAGATCCACCGCGCTGTCGCCGGCGTTGTAGAGTTCGATCCAGTCCGAGTAGTTGCCGTCGCCATCGGCCAGGGTGGTGTCGTTTTTCGCCATGAACTCGCTGATCACGAGTTGTCCGCTGCTGGTGCCGACCATCATGGAAACGACCAGCGGGAGACTGGCTCGCCGGCCCCATTTCATCAGGTTTGGATTTTTGATCATGGCGTGTTGTTGGTTCTGCATTGAGTCCGGCGGGATCGGCCGGGATGGGTTTTAGAAGTAGCTGCGGACGCCGGCCATATAGGACCAGGTGGAGAGTGATCCGGTGCGGGTCTGGAGTTCGGAGAACTCGACGCCGCCCATGAGTTTCAGGTTGTCGCCGCAGATGTGGTAGTTGAGTCCGGCGTAGATCGAGTGCTGGCTGTCGCCGTAGCCGCCGTCGTCGTCGACGAGCAGGTCGTCGTGGTAGGCGCGGCTGTAGCGGCTGGCGACGCGGATGCCTTCGGCTTCGCTGGCGCCCTGGTATTGGTATCGCACGACGGCCTGGAGCCGGTCTTCGACGAGCCATGTCCATGGCATGACCACGACGCCCCAGAATTCGCCTTCGAGTGACGGGTCCGACTGGCTGCCGTTGTCGCCGTAGACGCCGTTTGCCATCACGCCCCAGCGCGGGGTTTCGTAGACAGCGGAGAGCGAGCCGACCCACGAGTATCCGAGGGCGTCTTCGTCTCCCTGCGGGTTGTTATGGACGTGGTCGTAGATGACCCTGAAATGTTTGTTCGGCTCCCATTCGAGCGAGCCGTAGAATGCCTGGCCGGCGCTCCATCCGGCGAGGGCTTCCTCGTCGATCTCGCCGCTGATCAGTCCGAGGGTGAGGTCCCAGTCGCCCTCGCCGAGGGTGAGCCGTGCGCCGGTGGTGCGGTTTTCGTCGCCGCCGATTTTATCGGAGATGTCCGAGCGTTCGATCGTGTGGATTTCACGGGACGACTGGTGGGCTTCCGCGCCGACCTTGAGTTTGGTGCGGCCGTAGCTGAGTTCGATCTTGTCGAGCGGGCGGTCGCCGAAGGTGTCGTTGAGGGCCTTGTCGAGATCGAAGCTGAGCGAGAGTTCGTCGAACGAGTCATAGCCCCAATCGAGGTCGTCGGAGTCCGCGGTGCGGAAGCGGCGGTCGTCGACCAGGTTGACGTTGATTTCGGACGAGAAGTAGCGGAGGAAGTCCCACTCGGATTCGAGCCGGAACCTGCGCACTTCCGAGTAGGTGTCGGTGAAGTTGCGGCCGCGGACGTCGTTGCCGTCGACGTAGGCGGCCTGGTAGTGGAAGCGGCCGCCGATCGAGAGTTGCTGGATCCACGGGTTGTCCTTGTTGTTGTAGAGGAGGCCGGGTTCGTCTGAGAGCCAGCCGCACCAGTCGACGGTGGTGTCGGCGGGTTCGTCGAGCGCGGCCTTGGAGCCTGCGGTGGCGCACTGGCAGAAGGCGAAGGGGAGGAGCAGCAGAGGTCTCATGGGTGGGGAGGAGAGGGGCGGGGTGGATTCACATGTCGATTTCCCGTCCGGTCGGAGTGAGGATGACGCGGTTGTTGCCACAGGCGAGGTGCAGGGCTTCGAGGAATTCGGAGGTGCTGATGCCTTCCTTGAGGATCAGGCCGTAGCGGAGTTCGGTCATCATTCCGGCCTGCGCCGAGCCGACGCGGGTGAGCGAGACGCGGTCGGTGAATTTCTGGAAGACCGGGCCCAGCAGTTTTTCAAAATCCATGTCGCTGGTCATGCGGATGTTGAGGAGGTGGGATGCGCGGCGCGGGGCGAAGGCATCGGTGGCGGTGAGGGCCCAGATCGCGATGCCGACGACGACGATGATGACGGCGGCCATGGCGTAGTATCTGGCGCCGACGACCATGCCGATGGCCATGGCGAAGAACACGAACGCGAGATCGCGCGACTGGCCGAGCGTGCGGCGGAAGCGGATCACCGAGAAGGCGGCGAACATGCCGAAGGCGATGGCGCCGTTGCCGCTGACGACCATGATGAGGATGGTGGTGACGGTGCCGATGATGATCAGCGTCTGGACGTAGTCCTGCGAGTAGCTGGTGCCACGGTAGGTTTTCTTGTAGATCGTGGCGATCAGGAGGTTGAGGGCCAGGCTGTATGCCATGGCGTAGGCGACCTCGAGGGGTCCCGGAGGGAGCAGGTGTTCGGGGACGGTGGTGAGGCTATTGAGAAACTGGTTGATGTCCATTGATTGCGGTTTTTGTGGTGTTCGGGCACATTTCGTATTTTTCCAAAGCGGTGGCGTATTTGCTGAACCCTCGGGGCACGAGTTTGAACCTGCCGATCAGGCTGCGGAACCAGTAGGGGACCGGGCCGATGGTCTTGACCTCCATGATGGCCTCGCCGGGTGGCAGCAGCGGCAGCTCGAATTCAGAGTCGTCGTGGGCGAGCGGGACGTCGCGGAAGCGGCAGCACGGGTCGGTGTCGAAGGTGATGCGGATGGTGCCGTCCGGGCCGCTGTCGTAGGCGTAGCGGTGGTAGCGGATTTGCACGACGGGGTGCTTGGGCGGGTTTTCCATCAACTCGGTGATTTCGGTCACCACGCTGGACGGGGCGTCGTCCGGGGTGTTGATGATCCGCTCGCTGGACAGCTGGGTGACCTGGGCGAGGCCGACCATGACCCGGCGCTTGACGACGGTGCCGTTGTGCTTGTGTTTGACCTCGATGAAACTGGTTGGCGGGATGTCGCCGTCGCGGTGGCCGTAGATTCGGCTGCGGATCCGGCGGCGGCTGGTGACGCCGAAGCGTTTTTCCCAGTAGGACATGCGGTCCTCGGTGTCGTAGTATTCGGACAGGATGGGATAGCCTTCGGTCGCACCGCGGTCGATTTCGAGGTGTTCGGCGACGAGGTTGCGAAGGCGTCCGACGAGCCCGGGGGGCAGGAGGAACTTGTATTCGCGGCGGTTTTTGTTGGCTTCCAAAGTAAAGGTGGGATGTGTGACGAAACCGTCACTCGATGGATACGCTGACCCTATAGCGTTAACTGAGTATGTGGAAAAGGACGGGAATTGTTAAGCTTGTGTAAAATGCGCTGTCGGGCGCTCATTTGCGGGCTGCGGAGCGGGCTGCGGTCGTCGTGGGGTGGCTGGGAAATCCGCGATCGGGCGGGGCATGGCGGGTGGTGGATTTGGCTGAGCGTATCTTGCTAATTGGTGCGGATGCGAGTTTTGGTTTGTGATTTTCCCGGGATTTGAATCTGCTGGGAGGATGCAGAAAAGGGATGGTGGGGTGGCGCACCGACGTGCCTGTTTGAAGATCACGCTGTGGTTGTTGGGCGCATGGGCGGTGGTGAGTTTCGGGTGTTCGATCGTGTGGCGCGACTGGTTGGACGCGCATTTTCCGTCGGTCGGCACGGCGCCGTTCGGGTTTTGGATGGCGCAGCAGGGGTCGATTGTGTGTTTTGTGCTGATATTGGTGGTGTATGCGGTGTTGATGAACCGTCTCGACCGGAAGTTCGGTTATGTGGAGGGAAGTGCGGCAACGATGAAGGGAAGTGGAGGGAAGCGATGAGTCAGGACGTTCTGAATTTCATATTCATCGGGGTTTCGTTCGCGGTTTACATCGGGATCGCGGTGAAATCGCGGGCGGGCTCGACCAAGGAGTATTACACGGCGGGCGGGCATGTTTCGCCGTTTGCGAACGGGATGGCGACGGCGGCGGACTGGATGTCTGCGGCGACGTTCATCTCGATGGCCGGGACGGTGGCGATCAGCGGGTATGACGCGTCGCGTTTCCTGATGGGGTGGACGGGTGGGTTCGTGCTTCTGACGGTGTTGATGGTTCCGTATTTGCGGAAGTTCAACAAATCGACGGTTCCGGATTTCATCGGTGACCGGTATTATTCGAAGTTGGCGCGCGGGGTGGCGGTGGGGTGTGCGATTTTCATCTGCATGACGTATATCATGGGTCAGATGCGCGGGGTGGGGGTGGTGTTTTCGCAGTTGTTCGGGATCAGCATTCCGGCCGGGGTGATGGCGGGGGCGGGGATCGTGTTTGTGTATGCGGGGTTGGGCGGGATGAAGGGGATCACCTACACGCAGGTGGCGCAGTATTCGGTGATGGCGTTCAGTTATACGATTCCGGCGGTGTTCATTGCGATGGCGCTGACGGGGAATGTGGTGCCGCAGTTCGGCTTGATCGGGCATTACACGGCGGGTGGCGAGGCGGTGCCGTTTCTGGAGAAGCTCAACGCGATCAATACGGAGTTGGGGTTTGCGGAATACACCTCCGGCAAGATGGATGGGGTCAACATGGTGTGCATCACCGCGGCGCTGATGTGCGGGACGGCGGGCTTGCCGCATGTGATCGTGCGGTTTTTCACGGTGGAGGATGTGAAGGCCGTGCGCAAGTCGGCGTGCTGGACGCTGGCGTTCATCGCGGTGATTTACCTTACGGCGCCGACGATTGGGGCGTTCGCGCGGGTGAACCTGATCGAGAAACTGCACGGGACGGCGTATGCGGAGGCGCCGGCGTGGTTCGGGGATTTCGAGAAAACGGGGCAGATGGCGTGGGTGGATAAGAACGGTGACGGAAAGATCCAGTATTTCGGCCCGGGGAAATCCGAGATGGGGACGAGCGCGGTCTTTCAGGGGAAGAGTCCGGCGTATCCGGAGTTTGGCGCGCCGGAGAGCCAGGTGAGGGGGAGCCATGGAGAACGGTTGTTGGCAAACAAGGCGGACGACACGAATCCGAACGAGTTGTGGTTTGGAAACGACATCATGGTGATGGCGAATCCGAGCATGGCGGGGCTGCCGATGTGGGTGGTGGCGCTGCTGATGGCGGGGTGCATCGCTGCGGCGCTGTCGACGGCGGCGGGGCTGTTGCTGGTGCTTTCGACGTCGATATCCCACGACCTGATGAAGAAGATCATCAACCCGGACCTGAGCGACCGGGAGGAGGTGCACTACGCGCGGGCGGCGTCGTTTGTGGCGCTGGCGGTGGCGGCGTATTTCGGGATCAATCCGCCGTCGGCGTTCATTGCGAAGACGGTGGCGTTTGCGTTCGGGTTGGCGGCTTCGTCATTTTTCCCGACGTTGTTGATCGGGATTTTCTCGAAGAAGATGGGTCGCGACGGGGCGGTGGCTGGGATGTTGAGCGGGATTGTGTTTACGATGGGATACATCGTGTATTTCCAGTTTCTCGGCGGGACGCCGGACCATTATTTGTTCGGGATCACGCCGGAGGGGATCGGGGCGGTGGGGATGCTGCTGAACTTTGCGGTGGCGTATGTGGTGAACCTGTTCACCGGTGAGGCGCCGGAGTATGTGCAGGAGATGGTGGAGAACATCCATGTGCCGACCGGTGCCGGAGACGCCGAAGGGGAGGACTTTGAGATTTAGCCCGGGTTGCCATTTCGCCATGCCGTGCCGGGGGAAATCGATTGGGTGACCTGATGAAAGATTGCCGGCGTGTGTCGGGTAGGCCACTTGGTTACGGGTAAATTCACATAGATTCATGAAAGCATTGATTCCCAGTATGTTGGTGGGCGCGTTGGCGCTCTTTGTCGTGGCGCAGAAACCCGGTGGTGAGCAGGCGCCTCCGGGAACGGCCGAGAAGATCAGTGCCACGCTGCCGGAGAAGGCATACGCCACGCCGAAGAAGAAGCGGAAGATCCTGGTGGTTTCCAAGACCAACGGTTATCGGCACAAATCGATTCCGGTGGGCAAGGTGATGTTTGAGGTGATGGCGAAGAAGACGGGTGCGTTTGACGTGGTGATCAGTGATGATCTGGCGAATTTCGAGGCTTCCCGGCTGAAGGAGTTTGATGCGGTGTGTTTCCTGAACACGACGATGAATGTGTTCGCGCCGCACAAAAACCGGCTCAAGAAGATGTCCGAGCAGGAGAAGGAGGAGGCGAAGGTGCTCGAGCTGCGGCTGAAGGACAACCTGATGAAGTTCGTCAAGTCGGGGCGCGGATTCATCGGGATTCATGCCGCGACGGACACCTGTTACGAGTGGCCGGAGTATGGTGAAATGATGGGTGGTTATTTCAGCGGTCACCCCTGGCGGGCCGGGACGGACGTGAGCGTGAAAGTGGAGCCGGGCCGGGAGGCTCATCCGCTGGTGGCGATGTTCGAAGGCAAGAATGTGGACTTCAAGGAGGAGATCTATCAATTCAAGGAGCCGTATGATTCGAGCAAGGTGGACATGCTGTTGCGGCTGGATACCGAGAAGTCGGACATGAAGGTGAAGGGCCAGCGGAAGGACGGCGACTTCGGGATCGCGTGGACGAAGTCATGGGGCAAGGGCCGGGTGTTCTATTGTTCGCTGGGCCACAACAACCACATTTACTGGAACGAGACGATCGCCCGCCATTATCTGGCCGGGATCCAATGGGCGCTGGGCGACTACGCGGTCGAGTGAATCCGGGTCGTCGGACTGTGAATCAAAAAAAGAACCGCTGCGGGAGATGCCGCAGCGGTTTTTTCGTGGACGGGAGTGGAGGGGGATTGGCACCCCGGGGGATGCTCAGCGCCGGCTGGGGCGGAAATCGATCGAGTCCTCCGGCGGGATGACCCGGGAGCTGGAGCGCGACGATTGGGATGATTTCCTGCTGGGGCTGGGAGTGGTGCGTTGCGGGGTGGTGCGCTGCGGGGTGGTGCGTTGTGGGGTGACGCGCTGCGGAGTGACCCGTTGCGGAGTGACGCGGCTGGGTGTCGTCGGGCGGGTCGAGGTCCGGGGTGGGGTGGTGGTTTGTGGGATGCTGCGTGGCGATGAGGGCTGAACCGGGGTGGTCTGGACTCTCGGCGGGGTGACCGTGCGGGAGGAAGACGGCCGGTATGAGCTGGGTTGCCTGTCGGAGCGAGTGCTCGTTTTGGGGATGCTCGTCTTGGGCGGGGTGACCCGGGTGGGTTCCGGGATGCGGGTCGGGGTGGGTGTGGTTTTGGTGCGGACGCGCGGAGGGGTGACGACCGTGGGCGGGGTGACCGTGGGTTTCCTGACCACGGGTGAGCGGCGGGCGGCTGACTCGGCCTGGCGGGTTTGCAGTTGCTCGAGCAATTCCGCCTGGCGTTTGGTTTGGATCGGCTTGGCGGGTTTCGGCACTGACTGCGGGGCGGTATTCGGCCGTTGCGGAGTCGGTTTCAGTTTTGGGGGCGAGTCAGTTTGGCGCGGGCGGGTGGGCTCGGTTTCACGCGGGCGGGTGGGCCCGGTTTCGCGCGGGCGGGTGGGTCCGGTTGCCGGTTGGGGAATGGCCTTTTGCGCGGGTGTTGCGGTGTTGCCGGGTTTCGGCCGGGACTTGGGTCTTTCGGTCGGGCCCGGACGTTTGGGTTTTTCCACCTCCGGTGGCGTGGCGGCGGCAGTGCCCTGGCCGGGGTGTTTCGGCCGCTCGATAGGCGTCTGCTGGGAATTCGGTTGGCGGGTCGGCCCGGCGGCGGGTGGTTTGGGGCGCCGGTCGTCCGGGGTTGCCGCGTTGTTATTCCGCGGGTCGGTGAGCGGCGGGCGCGCATCGGGGGCCGGTGTGCGGGGGTTGCCGCGGGTGTGAGCCATGCTGTCGCGGTAGCGTTTCTGGATCTCCGGAGAGATCGGTTTCACACGATCGATGCGTGGGGATTCGATGCGGCCGCGGACGATGCCGGGGCGCTGGCTGGAGCCTTTTTTCCGGTCGACGTTCGGTGCGTAGATTTGCAGCGTGCGGTCGTGGATTTGGAATTTGCGGGCGAGGTCGGCCTTGCCGGACAGGGATCGACGGTCGAGGCGGTAGTAGGGGACCGGATGGTGGCCGGGGCGTTGGAATTCCTTGTAGCGCGGGCCGCCACAGTAGACCTGTCCATGCCTGGTGTAGATGTTGGTGATGTTCACCGAACGGCCGAGATAGATGTGGTTGCGCGAACTGGGCAGGCAGTATGAGCGGATGGGTGATCCGAAGTGGGTGGTGCGGACGAAGTTGAACCAGGTGGGGCCGATGCCGAAGGTGACCTCGACGGAGGAACCCCAGGTGTGGGTGCTGTAGGCGAGGGTCTCGGGCGGGAGAGGTGCCCAGCCGACGTAGTCGTCGCCGTAGCGCCAGGTGACCCATGACGGGGCCCAGGTGGTGCCGGGGACCCAGACCCAGCCGCGGCCGTGGAGCAGTGCCCAGCGTCCGTAGTGGTAGGTGGCCCAGCCGAAGGGTTCGTCGGATATCCATGTCCAGCCGTAGTCGGTGCAGGCCCAGCGGCCGCGGGTGTAGGGTCGCCATGAGGAGTCGCGGACGACGGCGGGCTGCCAGACGTAGCCGTAGTCGGAGGTTTCGAACCACGATCCGTAGGAGGAGAGGGAGGTGTAGAAGGTATTGTAGTCGGCGACGGGGAGCTGGGTGGTGGACGGTCCCGCGGTGGATTCCACGGCCTGGGTGCCGGCGAGTTGCAGTTCCTGTTCGCTGAGTTCGGCGGAGAGGTCGTCCAGCTGCAGCTGTTGTTGTTCGAGGGTGCTTTGGAGTTGGTCGAGCTGGCCTTCCTTGGTGGCGAGTTCCAGTTCGCGGCGGGCGAGCGCCTCGCTGGCGGCGGCGCGGGCTTCGTCGTTTTGGCGCTGGAGGTCGATGCGTTCCCATTCGAGTTGGGCGCGTTCGCGTTCGACGGCATCGCGTTCGTTGGCGAGTTTCTGGTCCTGGAGCTGGCGTTCGAGTTCCAGCTGGCGTTCGGTGGCGGCTTTCGCCTGAGCCTCCAATTCGTCGATTTTACGGGAGGTTTCCTGGTTTTGCTGTGGATCGCATGAGGCGATGAACAGGAGGGAGGTGGCGCATAGCGCGGCTGACGGGAGTTTCATGGCGATGGGAGATCGTTGTGTCGTTTGAGACGGGGTGACCGGGCATCGCATTCATAAAATTCTCGAATGCCGGGCGGGATGCTACGGCAGTTCGAAGGCGATATTGGGGGGGGATTCGCGGCCGGTGGGGATTTCGACGCGGTTGAGGCTGGTGCCGACGAGTTGCTCGAGCATGCGCTGTTCCATGGTGGTGGCGCGGGGATAGGCGTCGAACACCTGCTGGAGCGGGTTGTGGGTTTCGAGGATGCGGGCGGGGGTGTCTCCGGTGGCGGGTTGGAACAACGAGGCACAGCCGGATTTGGCGCGCAGGGTGGCAAGTTTGGCGGCGCGGTCCTGCGGCGTGGCGAGCTGGTCCAGCTGCTTCCGCCATGTCTCTCCGACGTTGTTGAAATACTGGAAAAGGAGTTTTTCCGGAGCGCTTTCGCCGAACATGCGGCGGGTTTCATCGAGCAGGGTGAGGGTGAAGTCGGCACCGGCCTGGGGAAAGAGCGCGGTCGATTTTTGTCCGAGGCTGTAGAAGATTTCCGGCCGGCCGACGGCGGTTCTGGGGAGGCGGGTGCGGATGAGGTAGCCGAGTTTGGTGAGTTCGTCGCAGTGGTTTTTCACGCCCATGTAGCTGCCGCCGATGTTGCGTGCGAGGTCACTGACGGGCATGCCGCCCTCGAGTTTGATGAGTTCGAGGATTTTCCGCCATTGGGGTTTGACGAGGTCTCGGAATACGGGGAGGAGCATGTCACTGGGAAGGATGCTGCAAAGCGGCGGATGCACAAGAAGGAAGAATGAGTTATGGCATCAGGGCGATCAGGTTAGGGGGAGCCGCTTGATCAGAGCGGCAGCAGAACCATTGATTGCACTGAAATCACTGATGCTTTTCTTCCCGAGGAGGCACGGGGCTCCGAAGGTCTCACGAGTTGGGGGTTTCTGACCCTCAAACGCATTCGCGTCAGGTTAGTCGCAACGCATTGGTTATCAGTTAATTAAACCAAGAAAAACCCGAAATTAGGGTTGACAAGGTGAGCAAGCCGGCAAGCTCGGTATGTCTTGGAAGACCTCACCTACCGACCGCTCAAAGCC
>JAUTCT010000078.1 GCA_030673875.1 Verrucomicrobiota bacterium JB025
CCTCCGACCTTCGACCTTCGACCTCCGACCCCCGCCTCTTCGACCTTCGACCTTCGACCTTCGACCTCCGACCTCCGACCTTCGACCTTCGACCTTCGACCTTCGACCTTCGACCTTCGACCTTCGACCTTCGACCTACGACCTTCGACCTTCGACCTTCGACCTCCGACCTCCGACCTCCGACCTCCGACCTTCGACCTTCGACCTCCGACCCCCGCCTCTTCGACCTTCGACCTCCGACTCTTCGACTCTTCGACTCTTCGACTCTCCACTCCCCCCGGTGCGGAACCGTCTTGCATCAGCACCGACCGGCAGACCACCTCGGACCGCCGCTCATTCTTGTCCCATCGGACCAAATGCCGCGTCCTCCCCGCTGGAAAATCGCCCGGACCAACTCACACTGTCCGAGCCGTGGCAGCGGCGACATATCTCGACTCGAATGCGATTCAGCGCGGGACCAACCGGTCCCGGAATCCATGGGGATCCGCCCCCAATCACGCCCAAACCGCCACGCCGAACGGATCTCGCGGCGCCCACCCTCAAAGCGCCAGATCAATCAAGGCGCGTCCAATGAGAATGAGCAACCGTGTGCCGTGTCAGCGGCGTGGTGCCGCCCGGGGCTCCGCCCCTTCAGAGTGTGCCAAGGTAATCGGCGAGCTTCTTCTGCGCCTCCTTGCGCCATTCCAAAGACTGCGCGGCAGAGCTCCGGTGGAAAGACGAGAAGTTCTTCTCGCCGAACTCCTTGGTGTCCTTCTTAGCCGTGGAAACGATCATGGAAAACGCACCACTGATCTTGCGGGACATATCCACTTGGGATGCCCGGTTCCCCCGAACCTTGAGCCACTTGTCCAACCCATACAGGGGCCGGACGGACGTCGACTTGGAATATTGATTCAAAATGTCGGACGCCTTCATGTCACTTCCTTCGATCTCACCATCAAAATTGACTCCGGTGCGATCGGGAGCAACCGCGACACACGCATGAATCAGGCGCGTCATCTCGTCCGCCGCGGCAATGGCTTTGCCTTCCTCCAAAAAGGAACCAATCGACATCGCGGTCCAGGTGATTTCTCGGTCGAGACGGCACACGATGAGACTGCTTCCCGACCTGGACCTGCTGCGGAGAGTCTCACTCTCCTTCCACAATGGCCGTTCTGTCGTCATTCCATCGACCACAATGCCCAGCAAATCGCCCGTCTCGCCATGGAAAACAGGGCCGCCCTTGGGTCCTTGGGTGAGCTTCGTCCCGACCTTCAAGGACTCCGCTTCGCCCCCGTAAACACGCGCTTCGATCAACTCCTCAGAGTCATCCAACCCGTATACCGACAACCGGGATTCCAAGTCAGACGGCTCCGCAATCACGAGCGCGGGATCCACCTCCTCCTTGATTTCAAGACGGGCCAGATCCGACCCCTCCGCGATTTCAAATGCTCCAAACTTCAGCAGCTTCCCTCCACCCGGCTTTGTGATCTCCAACTTGGAGTTTCCGGAAATCCCGCTCGCCGCGGTATAAATCCACTTCTTGTCATCGGCGGCCACCACCAGACCGTGCACCGACGATTCATCACCCTTGATCTCCACCATCCCGCCCATATGGGCATCGATCAGCGCCTTGGCTTGTGCTTCGAGCTCTTTCTTGGAGGGCTTCTTGCGCGATTGCTCCGCAAGCGCCTTTTCTTCACGCTGCTTGTAGCGTTCGAGCTCACGCTCAGCTGACTCTGCCCGGCGCTTCAGGTCGCGCACTTCGTCGTTCGCCTTGTCCAACGCACTCTCGGACTTCTTGAAATCTTCCTGGAGATCCTTGCGGTCCTTGTCGGACGCACTGAGCTTCTTTTCCAGCGAGGAAATCTCCTCGTCCAATTTTTCGATTTGTTCCTTGTCTTCCGTATTTCCACATCCAGTTAGAGTGAGCGGCACAAGTCCCACCACGGCCACGGCGCAAAGGCGTTGGGTCATCGTTGAAATCATGGGCAAATCTTCTTCCTTCGGCCTGCGAACTCAAGCATGAATGAACGGCCCTTGGAAATCGGCAACCAGCCCGCCCCCCATCGGCAACCATCCCGCCCCCCGAGTCCCGCTCAAAACGGCACGTCATCCCCCCACGGGTCGCTCGCACCCACATCCCATTCCTCTACCAGCTCCTGCGGGAAATCATCCAGAAACATCGACGGCTTGCAGTAGATGTCCCCGCTATACGATTTCGGATTCATCATCGGGTAGCTCAGGTAAAGCTGATCCTCCGCCCTTGTCAGCGCCACGTAGAACAAGCGCCGCTCCTCCTCCAGCATGTCCAGATCATCCGCCTCGATCACCCGCCCGTTCGGAAACTGCCCCTGCGCCAGCCAGATCACGAACACCACCTTCCACTCCAAACCCTTCGCCTGGTGAATGCTGCTCAGCGTCACCTGCTCGTTCTCCACATCATCCCCCTTGCCCTTCGGATCACCATCCACCGAGCCCATCAGCGAAAGCTGCTCGAGAAAATCCAGCACGCTCTCGAAGTTTCCGCCGTATTCCGACAGCCCCTCGATGTCCGCCCGCCGGCTCTCCGCATTCTCGAAACTCGCCCCCAGATACTCGTCATACACGCCCTCCAGAATGCTGAATATCATCTCCGACGGCCGAGCAAACTCACCGTCCGGACAAAGCTCGTCCAGCACATAACAAACCTGCTCCCAGTGCGGCACCGCCTTCTTCGGAACCTTGAACCCCAGCAAAACCTCGCTCCACTTCTCCGGCAGCTCGTCCTTGTCCGCCCACCCGCTCGCCAGCCACTGCCCCCACAGTTTCGCCGCCGCCGCCGGACCACAACCCGGCATCAACTCCACCATCCGCAGAAAACTCACCTCGTCCCGCCGGTTCACCACTACCCGCATGAACGCCGAAACATCCTTGATGTGCGCCTGCTCGAAAAAACGCAACCCGCTCGTGATCGAAAACGGAATCCCACGCTGCGTCAGCTCCATCTGAACGTCCAGACTCTGGAAATGCGCCCGATACAACACCGCCATCTCCTCCAACAGAACCCCTTCGTCACGCAACTCCTGAATCCGCTGCCCCACAAACGCCGCCTGCGTCCCCGGATCCGGCAACGCAACCAGCGCCGGCCTCACACCCGCCGACTCACGCGCCGATACCAAATCCTTCTCAAACCGCCCGCGGTTCGCCCGTATCGCCTCGTTGGACAACTCCAGAATCTCCGGCACACTCCGGTAGTTCGTCTCGATCGTGAACACCCGCGCATCCGGATACCTCGCCGGAAACCCGAGAATCAAACTCATGTCCGCACCCCGCCACGAATAGATCGACTGCGCGTCATCCCCCACCGCCATCAGGCTGCTGTTCCCTCCCGTCAGGAGATCGATCATCCGCCCCTGCACCGAGTTGGTGTCCTGATACTCGTCCACCAGAACATGCTTGAAACGCTTCTGATAGAGCCGCAGTAAATCCTCACGCTCCTTAAACAAGCGCACCGGCCTCACCAGCAGATCGTCGAAATCCATCGAGTTCCCCTCCTCCTTCCGCTTGATGTAGCCCTTCCGCACCGCCTCGATCTGCTCGATCCAGTCGTAGAGATGGTCATACCGGTCCGCGATCACCTCCTCCAGCCCGCTCTCCGTGTTCTCCATCAGACTGAACAACGACGCCAACACATCCGGCTTCGGAAAACGCCGCTGCCCGGCGTCGATCTTCGCCTCCTTGATCACCACCTTCAGCAAACTCTTCTGGTCGTCCCGGTCCATGATCGAAAACGACCGCGTGAACCCGATCTCCTCCGCATGCTTCCGCAAAATCCGGCTGCCGATCGAGTGAAACGTCCCCGCCCACAACGCCGACGTGTCATGCGGCGTCAAATCCCGAACCCGCTCCGTCATCTCCCGCGCCGCCTTGTTCGTGAACGTCAGCAACAACACCTCCCGCGGATCGATCCCGTGATCCAGCAACCACGCCACCCGGTAGGTCAACGTCCGCGTTTTCCCCGACCCCGCACCCGCGATCACCAGCGCCTTCCCCGGCGGCGAAGTCACCGCCTCATGCTGCTCCTTGTTCAGCTCCGCCGCAAAATCAATCCCCGAGGCCCCCTTCGCGGGAGCCGTCTTGTGAAGCGTGTATTTCCGTGCCATGCGCGCCCACTCTCACATGCGCCTCCGCCCACCACAAATTTCAAATTCCAAATCCGCCACTCTCTCAGTGTTCGCCGTAGTGCGACGTCACATGACCGCGCGCCCGATCCAGCGACTCACCGTCATCCACCCGCTTCGCATACGCCTGGAACTTCTTCAGCTCCCGCTTCACCACCGGCAGCAGGAAATACACCCCGATCAAGTTCGGAAAACACATCCCCAACAACGCCGCATCGGTGAAATTGATCACATTCCCCGGCGCCATCGCCGCTCCCACGATCATCACCATGCAGAACAGCACCTTGAACGAAATATCCGCAGCCCTCCCCTTCCCAAACAGGAACTTCCACGCCTGCAAACCGTAATACGACCACGTGATCAGCGTCGACAACGCGAACAAAATCACCGCCAGCGACAGCACATACTTGAACCACGGAATCACCGATGAAAACGAATCCGACGTGATCGTGATCCCGTCCTTGCCCGTGTGCAGGTAATCCCCGGTGCAAATCACCACCAGCGCCGTCATCGTGCAAATCACCACCGTATCCACAAACGGCTCAAGCAGCGCCACCAACCCCTCGCTCGCCGCAAATCGCGTCTTCACCGCCGCATGCGCAATCGGCGCGGAACCCACCCCGGCCTCGTTCGAAAACGCCGCCCGCTGCACCCCGATCAACAACACACCGATCGCCCCGCCTCCCAGCGCCTGCGGGTTGAACGCTCCACTCAAAATCAAGCCGAACGTGTCGTCGATCCGGTCCCAATGCACGAAAAACACCACCAGACAACCAATCACGTAAATCACCGTCATCACCGGAACCAACTTGCTCGTCACCACCGCAATCCTCGAAATCCCGCCGATAATCACCATCCCCACCAACACCGACAGCACAATCCCGAACATAAATCGGTTCGCATCCACAAAACTCCCCGCACCCCCGGACACGTTCACCAGCTGCGAAACCGCCTGGTTCACCTGAAACATGTTGCCGCCACCCAGAGAACCCAGCACACACAAAATCGCAAACACCGTCGCCAGCGTCTTGCCCAACGGACCCAGCCCGCGATCCGCAAGCCCCCTCGTCAAATACATCATCGGCCCGCCGTGAACCTTCCCGTCATGCCCCACCTGGCGGAACTTCACCCCCAGCGTACACTCCGCAAACTTGCTGCTCATCCCGCAAATCCCCAGCACCAGCATCCAAAACGCCGCACCCGGACCACCCGTGTTGATCGCCACCGCTACCCCCGCAATGTTCCCCAGTCCCACCGTCCCCGAGATCGCCGACGTCAACGCCTGAAAATGCGTGATCTCCCCGGGATCATCCGGAGACGAATATTTCCCCCGCACCGTCTTCAGCGCCAGACCGAACGACCGCAGGTTAACGAACTTGAAAAACAACGTGAAAAACACCGCGCCGCCAGCCAGCCATACCAAAATAAACGGAATACTCAGCAACGGCTTGCCGTCCTCATCCTTCTCCGAACTGTGATAAATGTTGAAGAAAATCACCTTGCTGAACCCATCGGTCGCCGGCTTGAAAAACTGGTCGATCTTCTCGTCAACCGTCATCTCCTCCTTCGCCTTCGCCTCCTCTTCCGGAGCCGCACCCGCAGCCGTCGGAACCCACGCCCCGAGCAGGGCCGCCACCAGAAAACCTATCAGAGAAAACCGTCGCAATTTGCCAAACATCGGCGCGAACCCTGAATTCCCCGCTCCTGACCCGCAAGCACCAAACCGTCCCCGATTCCCAAACCATCCGCATATTCCATCATCCATCATCCCCCGCCCTAAAGCATCAGCCATGCCAGCAAACTTCCGATCACCTCATGCTTGCTCCATACGCCTCGATCTCTAAGCTCCGCACGTGACCAACACCACCCTACTATCCTCGCCGCTCGAAGCCGCCCACCAAAAACTGGGCGCCAAACTCGTCCCCTTCGCCGGATGGAACATGCCCGTCCAATACTCCTCCATCATGGACGAACACAAATCCGTCCGCTCCAGCACCGGCATCTTCGACATCTCCCACATGGGACAGTTCATCGTCACCGGCGCCGGCGCCCAAGCATGGCTCAACACCATGCTCACTAACAATATCGGAAAACTCGCCCCCGGCCAGGGCCAGTACACCCTCATGCTCAACGAAAAGGGCGGCGTCATCGACGACCTCATCGCCTACCGCACCGGTGAATCCGCCTACTTCCTCGTCGTCAACGCATCCATGATCGACGAAGACCTCGCCTGGCTCCAACAACACCTCCCCGCGGACGTCACCCTCGAAAATGAAAGCCCTCAATGGGCCGGCATGGCCGTCCAGGGCCCCGCCTCCGCCGATACCTTCGCCAAGGCATTCCCTAACGAAACCCTCCCGCCGCGCAACGGCATCGCCACCACCGCGGACGGCTCGATCGTCTGCCGCACCGGATACACCGGCGAAGACGGATTCGAATTCTTCAGCCCCGCCGCCGATGGCATCGCCGTCTGGGACAAATTCCTCGCCGCCGGCGCCAAACCCTGCGGCCTCGGCGCACGCGACACCCTCCGCCTCGAAATGGGATACCCGCTCAACGGCTCCGACCTCTCGCCCGAACGCACCCCGCTCGAAGCCGGCCTCGGATTCTTCTGCGACCTCTCGAAACCCGAATTCATCGGCCGCGAAACCCTCGTCAGCCAGAAAGCCGACGGCCTCACCACCAAACTCACCGCCATCCAATACACCGGCAAAGGCGCACCTCCGCGCGCCCACTACCCCGTCGCCACACCCGACGGCACCACCATCGGCGAACTCGCCTCCGGCGCCCTCTCCCCCACCCTCATGACCGGCATCGGAATGGCATACCTCCCCATCGAATTCGCCAAAATCGGCACCGAACTCCAAATCGACATCCGCGGCCGCGCATTCCCTGCCAAAGTCGTCAAAAAACCCTTCCACAAACCCCAATAAACCGCTTCCTTCCTCTCAGCAGTTCAGCACCACACTTTTCAGAATTTACCATGAGCATTCCATCTGATCTCCGCTTCCTCGACTCACACGAATGGGTCCGCCTCGAAGGTGATACCGCAACCGTCGGCATCTCCGATCACGCCCAGGCGGAACTCACCGACATCGTCTTCGTCGAACTCCCCGAACTCGAACGCGCCGCAGACGCTGGTGACCCCGTCGCCGTCGTCGAATCCGTCAAAGCCGCCAGCGACATCTACGCCCCCGTCGCCGGTGAAGTCATCGCCGTCAACAGCGACCTCGAAGCCGACCCCGCCCTCGTCAACACCGACCCCTACGGCAACGGCTGGCTCTTCAAACTCCGCGTCAAAAACCCCGAAGACGTCGCCGCCCTCATGGACGCCGCCGCCTACCAAAGCCACATCGGCTGACCCCGCGGCAGCACAGCCCCGACTCTCCTGACGGCCCCGTATCACGGGGTCGTTTTTTTTGCGTCCGCCTCCCCATTTGCAGCCGCCTCCCCACTACCAACCGCCGCCACAAAGCCCTCCGGATCATCCGGAGAAACCACCACCATCGCCCCCGCATACTCCACCACCACACAGCGCTTGGGATCCGTCACAAACGCCCGGTAGCTTCCCTGCTTCCGGCTCCAATACCGCCCGGTGAACGAATACAAGCCGCCGTTACCAAACGTCCGGACACTCCCCTTCATCGCCTCCGCATCCACCCGCGCCGATACCGGCGTCCCGCTCAAGCGCGTTTCCCACCACAACCGCCGCACCCGGATCTCCCCGCCGGCAACCACATACCCACGCACCACAAACGGCAGCGCACACGGCGCAATCACCAGCGGCAGCCACAACATCGGCTCCACCCACGGCGGCGCCAGCTCTCTGGTAAACCATGGAACAATCAGTCCCACTCCCAAAAGCAGCGCCGTCGCCAGCACCGATATCCAAATCAAACTTCTCCCCCAGGGCGCGCCAAACTCTGTCTTCATCGCCGCCAGCCTGCCAGACCCGCCGCCCGCGCGCCAGAAAATCCACCACCCGGCCCGGGCTCCGCCTAAGCGCCCGCCTCCTCATCCGCCATCACCTCCCGCGCACGCGCCAGCGCATCATCAAAGTGCGCCACCAGGTTCGCCCTACCCACCACCTCCACAAAACCCGCCTTGCGCAAGGTGTCCAGCGGCTGCCGGTGCAACCCGCTCAGCACCACCACACCGCCGTGCTTCCGCACCCGCTCCACCACACTCTCCAGCGCATTCAGCGCCGTCGCATCCATCGCCGTCACCAGATGCAGCCGCAAAATCAACACCCGCGGCTGAATCTCCGCACGCTCGATCGCATCCTGCATCTTCTCCGCCGCCCCAAACAAAAACGGTCCGAAGATCCGGAAAACCAACACCCCGTCCGGGATCTCCTTGCCGTGCGCCAGCTGCTCCGGCCGCTCCAGCACATCCTCGGATGAAACCCGCGACACCTCCGTCGTGTCCGCCACCCGCTTGATGAACAACATCGCCGCCAGCACCATCCCCACCTCCACCGCCACCACCAGATCAAAGATCACCGTCAGCAGAAACGTCGCCACCAGCACCAGCGCATCACTCGCCGGCATCCGCCGCAGCCGCGCCAACTCGTGCCACTCACCCATCCGCAGCGCCACAAACACCAGCACCGCACTCATTGCCGCCATCGGCACATGCGTCGCCCATCGGCCGAAAACCAACACAATCCCCAGCAGCGTCACCGCATGCACAATCCCCGAAACCGGCGATTTCCCCCCGTTGTTCACGTTCGCCGATGTCCGCGCGATCGCTCCCGTCACCGGCAGCCCGCCAAACAACGGACACGTCAGATTCGCAATCCCCTGCGCAACCAGCTCCGTGTTGCTGTCATGACGGTCGTCGCACAACCCGTCCGCAACCACCGCCGACAACAGGGACTCGATCGATCCCAACACCGCAATCGCCAGCGCCGGCCCCATCAGGTCCCTAACCGTATCAAGACTGAACGCCGGAAACGCAAACCCCGGCAACCGCGCCGGAATCGCACCCTCGCCAAACTTCGAACCAATCGTCGCAATCCCACCTGCCGAATCCCAGCCCGTCACCATCACCGCGATCGTCGCCACCACCATCGCCACGATCGACCCCGGCACCCGCTTCCAGCCGAACTTCGGCCACACCAGGATCACCACCAGGCTAACAATCGCTAACAACACCGTCGGAACGTGCGCGCTCCCCACATGCTCCACCAGCCAGTGCATCCGCTCCAGAAACTCGCGCGGCGGCGCGTCGTCCGTGTGAATCCCGAAAAAATCCCCCGTTTGCGTCGCCATGATCGCCACCGCGATCCCCGTCGTGAATCCACTCGTCACCGGCCACGGGATATACTTGATCAGCGAACCCATCCGCGCCAACCCCATCACCACCAGCAGCACACCCGCCATCATCGTCGCCACCAGCAAACCACCGTAACCATGCTGCTCGATCACCAGCAGAATGATCGGAATGAACGCCGCCGTCGGCCCTCCGATCTGCACCCTGCTGCCGCCGAACACCGAAATCAGAAACCCGCCGATGATCGCCGTGAAAATCCCCAGCGCCGGCGCAGGAAACGCCGTCTCCACACCCTGTGGAACACTCGCGATCCCCAGCGCCAGAGCCAGCGGCAGCGCGATCATCCCGACCGTCACCCCCGCCATCATGTCACCCGTCAGATCCATCCGACTGTAGTTCCCCCGCATCACTTCGACCAACCTCGGCCGAAAACACCTCCGGGATTTTCCCGGACCGCCATTGCCCTTCGCTTCCTGTTTCATCGCCTCCTGTGTCCGTCGTCTCCCGGCGGGCGCCAGAAGCTGATCCCCGCATCCTCCATCATCAAGGACAAATAAGCACGGTCCCACAACTTCCACTCATTTCCTCCCCCGCGAACTTCCCCCTTTTCCGCCCCTCCAATCCCCGCCACATTCCCGGCACCAATATGCCCGAACCCGACTGCACCGCCATCATCGTCGCCGCCGGCTCCAGCCGCCGCATGGGCTTTGACAAACTCCTCTGGAAACTCGCCGACCAGCCCGTCCTCCTCCGCACCATCCACGCCTTCGACACCGCACCCTCCATCACCTCCATCATCGTCGTCTGCCCGCCCGACCGCTGGGAAAACCTCACGCCACCAGCCTTCTCAAAACCCGTCTCCCGCACCGACGGCGGCGACTCCCGCCAGCAATCCGTCGCCAACGGCCTGCTCGCCGCACCCACCACCCCGCTCATCGCCGTGCACGACGGCGCACGCCCGCTCGTCTCACCGGAAGACATCGAAAACACCATCGCCGCCGCCCGCACCCACCGCGCCGCCGCCCTCGCCCGCCGCGCCGTCGAAACCGTCAAACGCTCCGACTCCCGGAACTTCGCAACCGAATCCGTCAGCCGCGAAAACCTCTGGTTCATGGAAACCCCGCAAGTCTTCCAGCAACCCATCCTCCTGTCCGCCTGCCGGCACGTCGCCGCCGCAAACCTCACCGTCACCGACGAAGTCTCCGCCCTCGAATCCATCGGAGTGAAAACCAAACTCGTCGAATCCCGCAGCCCCAACCTCAAAATCACCTCCCCTGCCGACCTCGCCCTGGCAACCGCTCTCCTCAACCCAACCATCTGAGCAGTGCGGGCAATCCTGCCCTCGCCCCCCAACAAAATCTCAAATCTCAAATCTCAAATCTCAAATCTCAAATCTCAACCTCTCCAGCTCGAGCAACGCGCGAAGCACCCCATCCCTCATTCCTTTCATGGCGCTCCCGGCCTCCCGGCAGTTCAATCCCCAGCCACCAGCGCACACCCCGCATCCAGCCCACCCACCCTTCTCCATGAGCACCGCCCACTACCAATGGCGCCAGATCCCCAATGGTCCACGCCTCGCCCTCGCCACCCTCCCGGACTCCGAATGCGCCGCCGTCAGCATCCACATCCCCGTCGGCAGCCGGGATGAATCCGGGCTGCCCGCCGGACTCGCCCACTTCGTCGAACACATGGTCTTCAAGGGCACCAAAACCCGCTCCGCCCGCCAGCTCAGCCTCGAAATCGAAAACGCCGGCGGCCAAATCAACGCCTGCACCTCCGAAGACCAAACCGTCTACGAAGGCCGCGGCGATGCCGACCTCCTCCCCGTCCTCATCGACGTCCTCACCGACATGGTCTGGAACGCCACCTTCCCCGCAGCCGAAATCAACCTCGAACGCGAAGTCATCAACGAGGAAATCACCATGTACCGGGAGTCACCCACCGACCACATCGGCGACCTCCTCTCCAGCGCCCTCTGGCCCGGCCACCCACTCGGAAACCCCATCTCCGGAACCATCGAATCCATCTCCCGCATCGACCGCGACCAACTCATCGCCTTCCGCGACCTCCACCACCACCGCGACGACCTCGTCATCGCCGTCGCCGGCCCCTTCACCATCGACCAGGTCGAGGCCACCCTCATCCCCAAACTCCCCGACCACTTCCACCCCGCCACCCCCTCCCACCCGTTCGACCACCAAACCGCCACCGCCCGCACCGTCACCGACCACCGCGCCACCGACCAACTTCAGCTCGCCCTCGCCTGGCACACCCCGGGCCGCCACTCGGAAACCCGCCACGCCCTCCGGCTCCTCTCCCTCATGCTCGGGGAAACCGCCTCCTCACGCCTGTTCCTCGAACTCCGCGAAGAACGCGGACTCTGCTACCAAATCTCCACCGACGTCACCTTCTTCCACGAAACCGGAGCCTTCGAAGTCCACGCCGGACTCGACCCCGCCTCCCGCTCGGAAGCACTCGACACCATCCTCCGCCAAATCGACGACATCGTCCGCAACGGCCCGCGCGAAACCGAACTCCAACGCGCCAAACGACTCGCCATCTCCCAAAGCAAAGTCGGCTTCGAATCCACCGCCACCCACGCCAGCTGGGCCGGCGAAGGCGTGCTCGACTTCGACCACATCCCGTCCCCCCGCGAATGGCGCGAAACCATCAACTCCGTCACCACCACCGACATCCAACAAATCGCCCGCCAAGTCTTCAACTCCCGCCAACCCGCCATCGCCGAAATCGCCCCCCGGCACTAGCCCCACCCCGACCACCACGCACCGGTAGGGACGCACCGCCGGGGCGTCCGCCCAAAGCCCATCCGCCCAAAGCCCATCCGCCCAAAGCCCATCCGCCCAAAGCCCATCCGCCCATCCGCCCATCCGCCCATCCGCCCATCCGCCCAAAGCCCATCCGCCCATCCGCCCATCCGCCCAAAGCCCATCCGCCCAAAGCCCATCCGCCCAAAGCCCATCCGCCCCTGCAAACATCGTGACCTTCACCCCATTCACTCCCCAACACTACGTCACCCTCTTCGTCGGAATCATCCTCTCCGGCGTCCTCATCATCATGGGCAAAAACGGCGGTCAACAACGCACCTCCGCCACCGCCGTGCTCGCATTCTGCAACCTCGCCGCCTACCCGCTCAACCAAGCCGGCTGGCTCATGCTCGACCACTCCGTCCCGCTCGACAACATCCTCCCCTTCCACCTCTGCGACATCGCCGCCATCACCGCCGGCTTCGCACTCCTCCTCCGCCACCACCTCCTCGCCACCCTCACCTACTTCTGGGGCCTCGCCGCCACCATCCAGGCACTCCTCACTCCCGCCATCCACGTCGGCTTCCCCCACTTCGCCTTCATCGCCTTCTTCCTCCAGCACTTCGCCATCGTCGCCGCCGCCCTCTACCTCCCGATCGTCGAAGGCTGGCGACCCAAACTCCCATTCTGGAAAAGCCCCGTCGAAGTCTACCTCTGGTCCCTCGGCTACCTCGCCTTCGCCCTCGTCATCAACTCCTCCCTCGGCACCAACTTCGGCTTCGTCAACCGCCCGCCAGAAAACCCCAGCCTCCTCGACCACCTCGGCCCCTGGCCACTCTACCTCATCCCCATGCAACTCCTCGCCCTCACCTTCTTCCTCCTCCTCGCCCTCCCCTTCCGCAAAGCCGTTAGGGACGCCCCCCCGGGGCCTCCACACCAGTGAACCGCCCAATCCTGCCTCCTGCCTCCTGCCTCCTGCCTCCTGCCTCCTGCCTCCTGCCTCCTGCCTCCTGCCTCCTGCCTCCTGCCTCCTGCCTCTAAAAACATGCAACCCTACCTCTCACTCGAAGCCGAACTCCACGACGCCTTCTGGCTCGCCGAAGACGACGGCTCCGAACTCCGCATGATGGCGGAGTTCCTTACCAACCACCCCGGCCCCGCACTCGAAATCGGCTCCGGCTCCGGCCGCCTCCTCCTCCCCCTCGCCGAACAGGGCTTCGATATCGACGGCCTCGAACTCTCGCCGGACATGCTCGCCATCGCCCGCAAACAAGCCGCCGAACAAAAACGCCCGGTCACCATGCACCGCGGCGACATGTCCTCATGGACCACGGATAAAACATACAACTCCCTGTTAGCCCCGGCCTTCACCCTCCAGCTCGCCACCGACCCCGCCGCCACACTCGCCCACTGGCGCAACCTCCTCAACCCCGGCGGTGCCCTCTACATCACCACCTTCATCCCCTACGCAGAAATCCTCGGAGAACTCCCCGCAAACCAGTGGTACCCCGACCACCAGGCATTCCACTCAGACGGCACCGAAGCACGCCTCGAAACCCGCCACACCATCGACCACGCCAACCAAACCCTCACCCGCCGCCACCGCTACACCATCCTCGGCAAACAAACACGCCGCCACCAATCCACCCAAACCATCCGCTGGTTCGAACACGACCAAATGCTCGCTCTCCTCACCCGAACCGGATTCGAAGCCCAGTCCCACATCCTCGACTTCGACCCGGAAACCACCGGCCAATCCCCCGACCCCGCCGAATCAGACGGCATCGTCACCTATCAGGCAGTCCTGCCCCGCCAACGCGACTGAGCCCCCGCCAACAAACACCAACAAACGCCGCCGGCCGCCCCCTCATCTGCGGCGGCGCCAGCGCTGCGTGCCCAGAGCCACCACAAGAACAATCGCCAGCGCGTTGCCCGGTTCCGGCACCAGACTCACGGACGTCCATCCCGTAGTCACCGAATCCGTCAACTCGGCCCCCATCACATCGGCATTGAACGCATTGTGGTCGGTCGCGTTGGCAATGCTCGCCGCCGTCACATTCCACGTCTGGCTGGGGTCCAGATCCGTGTAGGTATCCAGATAACTCCAGGAGACCGCAAAATCAATAAACGATGTCGTCCCGAAACTCGTCGTGGACACCCCATCCACGGTCCGCACATATCCATCCGTCGTGCGACCGTCCCCGTTGATATCATTCGTTTCTTTCTTCGCGTTGCTTCCATCCAAATCATCCACTTGAGACACACCCCAGGACGGACCATTTGTAGAAACCACAGACATTTCAAGACCGTGCGACGATGGATCATTAGATTTACTATCCCATGAAAAACCGTAGTCGATGCCATCGTTGCCAACCCCCACAATGTCAATCAACAGAATGTGGGCCCCGCTGGCAGTATCCGATGTGAACGTGCCTTCATCCACCCGCATCCGGAAATACACATACGACTCGTCACTCGCATAATACAACCCCGGATCACTCGCATCCCCGACAAAATCAAGGTAAGCGGCGGCCTCCTGATCGGTGGCATCCGTGTCATACCCGCCAATCGCCGTCCAAGTGGTCGGCCAGCTGCCATACGAACCGATCTGCTCCACAATCGCCGCATTCACGGACGACAATCCCCCGAGAACGCAAAGCGCGGCAAATCCTCCCAAAGCACTCGATCTTTCAACCATACGGTAATTCATGCGAACCGTATATTTCACAAACATCAAACCAAGCCAGCAAAATCCGCACAATCTTAGTTACATCATAACGTAATTGATAAATCCCGCATACTCTACCCATTTCCCGTCCACCGGAGCACGCACACAGGCTCGCGATTGACTCCGACAACCGCCCCCTGTTGACTCCCCGCCGCACCACCCGGGCCGTCCAAACGCCCAGCTCATCATGGAAAACACCCGTTCGTTACTTATCGAATCCCTCTACAACCGCATCACCGGCGACGAGGACGCACGCGTCTGCAAGGACATCCCGGACTCCGCCTGCAACGACCAGCCGCGCAACTTCTTCTGCTACCTCATCGCCAACCTGCTCGGCAAGGTCGCCGACGAAATCGGCAGCGCCAAACTCATCATCCCCTGGCTCTTCGGCATGCTCGGCGTCCCCGCCGTCTTCACCGGCTTCCTCGTTCCCATCCGCGAGGGCGGCGTCCTCCTCCCCCAGCTCGCCGTCGCCGCCGCCGTCCGCAAACTCGCCGTCCGCAAATTCGTCTGGGTCACCGGTGCCCTGCTTTCCGCCATCAGCCTCTTCGGCATGGCATGGGCCGCCTCCGCCACCACCGGCATCGCCGCCGGCGCCCTCATCCTGCTCATGCTGATCCTCTTCAGCCTGTCACGCGGCCTCTGCTCGGTCTCCGCCAAGGACGTGCTCGGAAAAACCGTCTCCAAAAGCCGCCGCGGCGCCCTCATGGGCTGGAGCGCCAGCCTCTCCGGCATCGCCATCCTGCTCATCGGCCTCTGGCTGGAATCCGTCGACCTCTCCGCCGCGGGCACCCGCGTCTTCTCCGGCCTCCTCATCACCGGCGGCGTGCTCTGGATCATCGGCGCCGGCGTCTTCTCCACCATCCTCGAACAACCCGGCGCCACCGATGGCGGCGGAAACGCGCTCGCCGTCGCCCTCAAGCAACTCACCATTCTCAAGACCGACGCCGAATTCCGCCGCTACCTCACCGCACGCGCCCTGCTCCTCACCGTCGCCCTCGCCCCGCCATTCTACGTCCTCATCGCCCAGTCGGAACTCAAAAACGGCCTCGCCGGCCTCGGCTCCCTCATCATCGCCAACGGCCTCGCCTCCAGCCTGTCCTCGCCCTTCTGGGGCTACATGGGAGACCGCTCCAGCAAGCAGGTCATGGCCATCGCCTCCGCCGGCGCCGGCCTGCTCGGCATCTTCACCTTCCTCGCCGTCACCGCCGGCTGGTCCTGGATCGTCAACCCCTACGGCATGGCCGCCATCTTCCTCGTCCTCAACGTCATGCACGGCGGCGTCCGCCTCGGACGAAAAGTCTACCTCGTCGACATGGCCACCGGCGACAACCGCGCCACCTACGTCGCCGTGTCCAACACCCTCATCGGCGTCCTCATGCTCGCCGGCGGCCTGATCGGCCTCATCGGCGACAAACTCGGCCCCGCCTTCACCGTCCTCACCCTCGGCATCCTCTCGCTCCTCACCGTCTTCTACATCCGCCACCTCCCCGACGTCAGCGAGCCGGAATGACTCGCCGGCCCGCCGCGGCCCGTTCCCGCCGGATTCCCTACTCGTCCACCTTCCTCTCCCGCCCGTGCTCGGCCAAAATCTTCGGCTCCAGCTCGCGCGGCACCTCCTCATACTTGTCGAACTTCTCACGGTGCCTCCCGCGCCCGGCGGTGATCGACCTCAACTGGCTGGAATACTGATACAGCTCCGCCTGCGGCACCACCGCCACCACCACCTCAAAGCGCCCCTCCGCCTCCATCCCCACCACCCGCCCGCGCCGGCCGGACAAATCCGCGAGCACTCCGCCCACCGCATCCGATGGCACCTTCACCCGCAACTCCATCATCGGCTCCATCAGCTTCGGCCTCGCCTGCATGAACGCCTCGTTGAACGCCGCCTTGCCCGCTATCTGAAACGCAATGTCCTTCGAGTCCACCGGATGCTGCTTGCCGTCGTAAAAATCAATCTTCACATCGGAAACCGGGAAACCCCCATACGGCCCGCTCTCACAGGCCGCCTGCACCCCCTTCTCCACCGATGGCACGAAAACCCGGTCCACATTGGAGCCCACCAGCGAGTGACCGAAATCCACCCCGCTCTCCGGCGGCAGCGACTCGACCCGCAGCCACACCTCGGCAAACTGCCCCGCGCCCCCACTTTGTTTCTTGTGCCGGTATTTCGACTCCGCCCTCCCCGAAATCGTCGCCCGGTATGATACCTTCGGCTCCTCCAGATCCACCTCCACATTGAACCGCCGCTTCAGCTCCTCCACCATGATCTGCAGCTGCAGCTCACCCTGCCCGCTCACCACCGTCTGCCCGATCTCCGGCTCGAAGTGATACGCAATCGTCGGATCCTCCTCGCACAGCACCGCCAGCCCCTCACCCAGCTTGTTCAAGTCCGCCCGGCTCTTCGCCACCAGTGCCACCCGCGTGTTGGGCTCCGGGAAATCCACCACCGGCAGCGTCACCTTCCGCCCGGCAGCACACAGCGTGTCTCCCGCATGCGTGCTCTTCAGCTTCACCACCGCGCCGATGTCACCGGCATGCAGCGCACCCACCGGTTCCCGCTCCGCCCCGTTCACCCGATACAACTGGCCGACCCTCTCATTCTCACCACGGTTCACGTTCACCAGCTCCGAACCCGACTTCACATCACCCGCAACCACCCGGAAAAACGACAAATTCCCCACGTGATCCTCGTGCATCGTCTTGAAGACAAACGCCACCGTTTCCCCGTCATCCAGACTCACCTCCACATCCCCGCCCTGCTCGTCGTGAGCCTTCACCTTCGCACGGTCCGCCGGAGACGACCCATACTGCGCCACAAAATCCAACACCCGGGAAACCCCCACATTCTTCGCCGCCGATGTCGCGAAAACCGGAACAATCAACTCCTGCACCAACGCATCGTGCACATGCTGGCGCAGCTCGTCCTCCGTCAGCGATCCCGCCTCGAAAAACTTCTCCATCAGCGCGTCGTCACTCTCCGCCACCGTATCGATCAACTCCCGGTGCAGCTTGGAAACCAGCTCCTTCCACTCGCCCTCCGCCGGTTTCTCCCCGGACTTCCCGCTGCCGTCCGCCGCATACGTGATCACCACCGACCGCATCACATCCAGAATCGAACTGAATCCGTTCCCCAGATCCACCGGCAGCGTCAGCGGAAACACCCGTGCGCCGTAGTGCTCCCTCGCATCCTCCAGCACCTCGTCGAACATCGCCCGCTCGTGATCCAGCATGTTCACCACCAAATACTTCGGAATCCCATACTCAGTCGCCGCCGCCCACAACTCGTCCGCCCCCGTCTCCACTCCATTCACCCCGTTGATCACGATCATCACCGAATCCGCCACCCGCAGCGCGCTCAGCGGCTCGCTCACGAAATCCGGAACCCCGGGACAATCAATCAGGTTCAACTCCCGCCCCAGCCACTCCTCGGCCAATACCGTCGCATGCACCGATAGCCCGTGCTTCTTCTCATCCGGATGAAAATCCGACACCGTGCTCCCGCTCTCAATGCTTCCAATCCGGCCGAGCTTCCCGGCACAAACCAACATCGCATCACACAACAGGGTCTTCCCCGTCGACGCGTGTCCGGTCACGGCAATATTACGAATTTCAGGCGCACGATAGTCTTTCATGGGTTTGGGATTTTTGGGTTGTTTTGATTACAAACGGATCGCGATTGAACCATTCCGATTAGATAATTCAGCCCGGAAAGAGTCAATCAAGCTCTCGCATTTTTTGCGCCTCCATCCGCCCCCCAACAGTCACCAGCCAGAGCCCATCCGCCAGAGCCCATCCGCCAGAGCCCATCCGCCAGAGCCTATCCGCCAGAGCCTATCCGCCAGAGCCCATCCGCCAAAGCCCATCCGCCAGAGCCCATCCGCCAGAGCCCATCCGCCAGAGCCCATCCGCCAGAGCCTATCCGCCAGAGCCCATCCGCCAAAGCCCATCCGCCAAAGCCTATCAGTCTTCGGTAGGGACGCACCGCCGGGGCGTCCGTCTTCCAGCAGAGCCCATCCGTCTTCAGCCCATGATCTGCCATCGCCCAACCAATGCCCCGCGCCCCAGCTCATCCACCATCTTCAATCTTCAATCTTCTCCCGCCGCGCAGCGGCCTCAATCACCCTTCGTGTCTTCGTGTGAGATCAATTCTCCAATCCCAACTCAACACCCGCCTTGGCGCCCTTGGCGTCTTGGCGGTTCAACTCCATTGTGCGACGCCCTCCCCACGGCAGGATCACCCCGCCATCCCGGCCGCAGACGCCCCTATCGGAACTCCACGCCCAGCTTCTTGGTCAGCGCCTCCAGCACCTTCGCGTGCGCGCCATCGACGTCCTTCTGCTTCAGCGTCTTGTCCGCCGCACGGTAGTGGAACCGATACGCCACCGACTTCCGGTCCGCCGCCAGCTTCTCGCCGGTCGGATCCGTGAACACATCGAAACACTTGAAATCGACCAACAGCGGCTCGCCACACTTCTCGAGCACCTTCTCGATGTCCGCGTTCGCGGTAGCCACAGACACATTCATCGCCGCGTCACGGGATGATCCCGGGAACTGCGGAAGCTCCTCGACGTGCGCGGTGCCGGTCAGCAGCTTGCGCAGCTTCCCAAGATCCAGCTCCACCACAAACACCGGATCCGAGAAATCCAATGCGCGCTCACGGCCCGGCAGCAATCTGGCAAACACCCCAATGTTCTGCTCACCCGCCTTCACGTCGCAGGCCAGCGCGAAACCATCCCGCGCACGCGGTTGAAACTTGATCGCCTTGCCCGGAAGCAGCGCGGCAAGCAGGCCCTTCACGTCGTAAAGGTCCGCCGCATCCGCATCCGCACTCCAGCCCGCCGGAGCCGTCGGCCCGGAAAGCAGGATCGCCAGGCTGTCACTCTCCTGGTCCTTTGCCTTGCCGCCGCCCGCGTTGCGGAACACCCGGCCCATTTCAAAGAACCGCAGGCTCTTCGCCTGCTGGCGCACGTTGCGTTCCGCACTCGCCACCAGTCCCGGGACGATGCTCGGCCGCATCACCGCGTGGTCTTCGGAAAGCGGCAACGCCACCCGGATCACGTCCCCGTCCATCAGCGGACGGAGCGGCAGCGCGTCGATCATCTGCGCGTCGGAAATCAACTTGATCGTCTGGCACTCGTAGAGCCCCAGCGCCGCCAGCCGACGCCGCAACATCATGTCCGCATCGTAACCGGCGTCCACCTTGCTCGTCGGCACGAAGGCCCCGAGAAAACGGGACGGCACATTCGCCAGCCCGTGCACCCGGGCGATTTCCTCCACCAAATCAATGTGACGCAGCAAATCCCCGCGGAACGACGGCACCTCCCACATCCCGTCACCCAGGTCCTTCAATCCAAGGCGCGTCAGGATCGCCCCGGCCTCATCCAGCGAAATCGACCCGCCCATCAACTGGTCGAGCTTCGCCGCATCCAGCTTCACCGGCTGCACCAGCACCGGCGCCTCACCGGCCACTTCCGTCGCCTCGGCAGCCGTGCCGCCCGCCAGTTCGAGAATCAACTTCACCGCGAAATCCGACGCACTCAGCACGCCCTGCGGGTCGACGCCACGCTCGAACCGATACGACGAATCAGAACTCAGCGCCGTCTTGCGCGACGTCCGGCGGATCCCCTGCGGAGTGAAATACGCCGACTCCAACAGCACGTCGGTCGTCGTTTCCGTCACTCCGCTGTCGAGCCCGCCCATCACGCCGCCAAGCGCCAGCGCGGCACCCGATTCATCGGAAATCACCAGATCCTCCGGCGCCAGCACGTGCTCGCTCTCGTCGAGCGCGACAAACTTCTCACCCTCCTTCGCCGGCCGCACCACGATGCCGCCCGTCAGTTTCGCACAGTCAAACGCATGCAGCGGCTGACCCACCTCGTGCAGCACGTAGTTCGTGATGTCGACGATGTTGTTGATCGGCCGCAGCCCGATCGCTTCGAGCCGCTCCTTCAGCCACGCCGGGCTATCCTTCACCGTCACGCCGGAAATCCGCACCGCCGTGTAGAGCGGACACGCATCCGGGCTTTCGATCTTGATCGCCGTCTCGCCCGTCCGTTTCCGCTCCGGAATCTCCAGCGGCTTCAGCGGCGTTTCCAACAAGGCCGCCCACTCGCGCGCCATGCCGTAGTGGCTCAGCAAATCCGGACGGTTCGGCGTCACTTCCAGCTCGAAAAGCGTGTCGCTGTCGAACATCTCCTTCACCGGCTTTCCGATCTCCGCGTCCTCCGGCAGAATCATCAATCCATCCTCACCCTCCGGCAGGCCGATCTCGCTCGACGCGCAGAGCATCCCCTTGCTCTCCACCTTGCGCATCACCGTTTCACCAATCGTGAATCCACCCGGCAACGCCGCGCCCGGCAGCGCGCACGGCACCTTGTCACCCACCTTGTAGTTCTTCGCGCCGCAGACGATCTGCCGCAGCCCGTCCTCACCGCAATCCACCTGCGTCACCTTCAGCCGGTCCGCGTTCGGGTGCGGCACCGCCTCCTTGACCTGCGCCACCACGATCTTCTCCGAGCTCACGCCCTTCGCTTCGATCCCCTCCACCTCCACACCCGCAAATGTCAGCAAATCATCGATTTCCTGAATCGATTTCCCTGCAACATCCAAATGCGTCGAAAGCCAGTTAAGTGATACGTTCATGGTTTGAGATAGTAGATAGTGGATTGGAGATGGTCGATGAGCTACCGCGCCTCACGCCCGCTCTTCATTGTGATGGAGCTCCACGCCCCGGGTGAATTTGTAAATGGATTTCGAAAGCAAAGTCAGACGCTCGTGCAACGCATGATAGAGAGCATCATCCCGAAGCGATTTCGTTTCATAAAGTGTCTCAAGATGATCGATGGTTTCCAATACGGAGGCATAGGAAAAACCCAAAAAACGGATGTATTCCGACTTGTGTCTGCGACGTCCGTAACCCTCCACGATATTGGCCTTTACCGACTTCATACTGCGGCGAATCTGCGACCCCTTCTCATACATTTCGAATTTCGGGAGTTTGGACAGCGTCATGTGGTGCACATCGGAAACCAGCTCGCGGGCCTGCTCCCAAATTCGAAGCTTCTTGTAACCAAAAGACTCGGTGCTCATCACATCCACAACCTACAATCCATGATCCATAATCTTCCCCCTCAGGCGAACTGCTTCAGGAAACGCACGTCGTTCTCGATCAGCAACCGGATGTCCTTGATCCCCCAGCGGATCATCGCCAGGCGGTCGAGGCCCATGCCGAAGGCGAAACCGGTCACCTTCTCAGGATCAAACAACTCGTCTTTCCGCCCCTTGTTGATCGACTCGAACACCGCCGGGTCGACCATCCCGCAACCCGCCACCTCGATCCATCGCGGCGCCTGACCCTTGATGGTCAGTTTCACGTCGATCTCGAAACTCGGCTCGGTGAACGGGAAGAAATGCGGCCGGAAACGCACGTCGGTTTCCGCGCCGAACAACTCATGGAAGAAATACTCCAGCGTGCCCTTCAGGTCCGGCAGCGAGACATCCTCCGCCACGAACAAACCCTCGAGCTGGTTGAACACCGAAAGGTGCGTCGCATCAATCTCATCCCGGCGATACGCCGACCCCGGCGCGATGACGCGGATCGGCGGCTTCGCCGTCTCCATCGTCCGGATCTGCACGCTCGAGGTGTGCGTGCGCAGCAACTTGCCGCTGTCGAAGTAAAACGTGTCCTTCTCGTTGCGCGCCGGGTGGTCTTCCGGCGTGTTCAGCGCGTCGAAACAATGAAACTCGTCCTCGATTTCCGGTCCTTCCGCCAGCGAGAATCCCATCCGCCGCAGAATCCCGATCGCCTCGTCCTTGATCAACGTCAGCGGATGCAGTCCGCCGCCCGCCAGTTCGCGCGCCGGCAGCGTGACATCGATCCCCTCCAGCGCCTTCTCATCCGCCAGCGCCTGCAGCGCCGCCTTCTTCTCCTCGATGCCCGCGGTGATCGCCGTGCGCGCCTCGTTGAGGAGCTGGCCAACGGCCGCCTTGTCCTCTTTCGGCACGTCGCGCATGCCCGCGGCCGCCTGAGTGAGAGTGCCCTTTTTGCCTAGCACGCCCACACGCACGTCCTCAAGCGAACGTTCGTCGGCGGCCTCTGCGATACGGGCGAGAGCTTCGGTCTGGATGGCTGGAATCTGCTCCTTCATGGGGAAAGACGTGCGGCATAACGCGAAACCCGCCCCGCGTCAAAGCCAATGGAGCAGCGCCTCCAGTCCACCCGGGAGAATCCACCCGCAGGCATCCGGCCAAACCCGGAATCCACATGCGCGGATTTTCGCCCGGGATGCGTGGGATTCCAGCCCCACTCCCCCGCACCCTGCCACCGGACGCCCCCCGGCCAGCGGAATCAAACGGGAGTTTTTTCTACCGGCTTCTACCGGCGGTTCAAACCCGACGCCTTGAGCTCCGCCAGAAGTTCATCCAGCGAAACAGTGGCGATCACCGTCGCCCGGTCGCTCACCGCAAACGGCACCACCAGATCCCTGCCGTGAACGAGCGAACCACAACTGTAGACGACGTTCGGCACGTATCCTTCGCGCTCGAGACCTTCCGGACACAGAAACGGCTTCTTCAGCCGGCCGATCACTTTCGAGGGGTCGCCCAGATCCAGCAAGGCCGCACCAATGCAATACCTCCGCATTGGACCGACACCGTGCGTGATCACCAGCCAGCCGGCCTCGGTCTCAATCGGTGACCCGCAGTTGCCGATCTTGACCGAGTTCCACACATCGGAGGGCCTCAGGATCAGTTGCGGATCGGCCCAAAAGTGCGGACTATCGGAATACATCAGAAACAGATTCTCATCGTCCTGCCGCGACAGCATGGCATAGCGCCCCTTGATGCGCCGGGGAAAGAGGGCCATACCCTTGTTCTGCACCGCACTCCCGTTGAGCGTGAGCACGCGGAAATGCAGAAAATCCTCCGTCTCGATCATCTGCGGAAGAATCGCATGACCGTTGTAGGCGGTGTAGGTGGCGTAGTATTTCACCGCCCCATCGTCCTCGACGAACCGCACGAACCGCGCGTCCTCGATGCCGTTCGATTCATTCGGTGAGACCGGGAAAATGATGCGCTCGCTCATGGCCAGGCTCTCGGAAAACTGGAGCTCGTAGTTCGAATCCGCGAGCCACTGGATGCACTCGAGCGTCTCACACAGTTCGAGCGGCGCCCCGGCCCCCTTGTGCCGCACCGCGCCGATGCTGCGGTTCAGGTCACTCCTGGTGAAATACGGCCCCAACGGCCCGAGAACGGCGGCCGTGTTGTGATGGTTCTCCAAGCCCATTTCACCGAGCTTGTGGATGAACAACTCCTTCTTATACCTCGGATTGGGGACAATCCCGGGCTCGGTGACGTAGCGCGAAACGGGATCAATCGAGATCGACCCTCCCGGCGAAATGATGCCGACGCGGAACTCGATCGAGGAAATATGCCCTTCCCCCGTCGCCCGGAGACTCATGACGAAACGCAGCCCTCCCGACGGCACTCCCGTCTGGTCCGGATGCGGAACGATCGATGGATTGAACAATGCGGCCGACTCAAGCGCGTATTCCCCGGAGAACATCGCCCCGATCAACACCCGGCGCTTCAGACTGAGCTCAGCCCCCTCGGGAAGATGCCCCCTGACCTTGTTGAAATGACTGAGCAGGATCCCCTCGGCGTCGAGATGGCGGGATTGGAAATCGTCGTTGATCCTCTCAAACTCGCTGGCGACCCGCTCCTCGCTGAGCGCCAGCGCACGACCGATAATCGACCGGATGCGCCACGTTTCATGGGGAATGAACGGACGGATGATCACCCGCGCACTCTCGGGGAGCAGCGAGACCTCATGGCGGTGGTGGCAGATTGTGCTCATTGTCAGAATGTTTCGGGGACATATGGATGAATGATCAACTGGTCGGCATGGTTCATTTCCGCCAGCGAAAGATGGAAGGCCAGCATCGACTCGGCCCCTTGGTTTTCACTGATCCGGTCGGCGTGCAGGCCGTCACTGCAGCCGCCGGTCGCAAAGTCATACAGCGGGACCCCCAGGTCGTTGCGCCCCAGAAACCACTCAAACGCCCGCCGCGCCTCAACCGACCACTTCGGATCCCGGGTGATGCGAAACGCTTCCTGACACGCCGAAACCATGGCCTGCGCCTCGACCGGTTGCTGGTCAAAGTCCGCCCGCGCCCCGTCCTTGTGGTAAAATCCGTTGCTGCCGATCGGCCGGAAACTCCCCGCCTGGTTCGTCTGGATCGACGCCAGCCAGCGCAGCGACTCCAGCCCGATCTCCAACGCCTCCGGATCAGGCATCCACTGCCCGCTGAGAATGAGCGCCTGACAAATCCGGGCATTGTCGTAGGTGACGCTCGTTTCAAACCACGGCCAGTCATCCGTCGCCACGTTTCGCCACAGCCCCACCAGCTTGCCAGTCAGCAACTCGCGCGTCGCGTGAATCCGCTCCCCCCCGGGGTTGTAGCGAAGGTATGCATGAATCCCGAGCAGGCAGAACGCCCACGCCCGCGGGGACGTGAATTCCGCCATCGCCGGAATGCCCGTTTCAAACAACTGCGCGGAAAGCCGCCGGTGCCCCGTGTCACGCGCCCGCCCGGCTCCCGTCCCGGTCGCCCACAGCGCCCTCGCATGGCTGTCCTCACTTCCCGCGTCCTCCAGCCACTGCCGGCCGTGACTCATGAAGTTCCGGAACCGGCCGCTCTCGTAGTCCAGCGCCGCCGCGAGAAACGCGAGGTAGGTCGTCGAGAGTTTGCCCAGCACCTCGGATGGAATATCATCCCCCAGCTCATCCAACTGGTTGCACAGGATGAACGCGCGCGCATTGTCATCGGTGCAATACCCTTCGTGGAAATTCGGCACATTGAAAATGGCGTGCTGGAAGATGCCCGTGCCATCGGTCATCCGCACCACATGATCCAGACGCAGCGGCGGCAGTGCCGGCGCCCGACGGTGAAGCGTCCATTCCGCAAACGCCGCGCGGGGCGTCACCTCGCGATCGGCGCGCGCCTGTTGAAATGACGCAAGATAACGCCTCGCCACCGATGGCCAGACCATCTCGCGCCCCATCGCATAGGCGTCCCGGCGCATCTTCTCAAAGCGCTCATCGTCGCCCAGCAACCCACACGCCGCCTCCGCGATCGCTCCCGGATCGGCAAACGGAACCAGCACTCCACGCCCATCGGCCAGCAGTTCCTGAGCGTGCCAATAGGGAGTCGAAATCACCGCATTCCCCGCTCCAAACACATACGCCAGCGTGCCGGAGGTGATCTGCGCTTCATTCAGATAGGGCGTGAGATAAATGTCCGTCGCACCGATGAACTCTTTCAAATCGGCGAGCGTCACGAATCGATTGTGGAAAATAATGTGCTCATCCACCCCCAGATCCGCGGCGAGCCGCTCGAGACTCAGCCGATACCGCTCACCTTCCCGTGCCAGCAGGTTGGGATGGGTCGCCCCGAGAATGAGATAAATGACATTCGGATGCCTCCTCACGATCTCCGGCAGGGCCTCGATCACGTGCTCGATCCCCTTCCCCGGACCGATCAGCCCGAAGGTCAGCAGAACCCGCTTCCCCTCCACTCCGAACTGCGCCTTGAAATGACTCGACTCCATGAACTCCATGTCTGGAATCCCGTGCGGAATCAAATCAATCTTCGCCTCCGGCACATCATACACCTCCCGCAGGATCTCGACCCCCTTCTGCGCCATCACCACAAAGCGGTCACTCAGCTTGCTCAGCTCGTCCATCACCCGCAGCTGGTCCGGACCGGGATTCTGCAGCACCGTATGCAGCGTGGTCACCACCGGCATGCGCAACTCCTTGAGCAGCGCCAGCAAGTGACTCCCGGCCGCCCCCCCGTAAATCCCGAATTCATGCTGCACACACAACACATCCGCGTTGTTGAAGTTCAGAAAATCAGCCGCCCTCCGGTAGGAATCCAACTCCTTTTCCTGAAGCTCGAAGCGCACGCGTGACGGATAATCATACCCCTCGGCCCGGTCATTCACCGCTCCCACATAACAATCGGAACCAGTCGCCTCCCCTGCGACGGATTCACATAAATCCTCAGTGAATGTCGCAATCCCACAAAGGCGTGGACGGTAGTCACCCAGAAAGGCGATCCGGGACGGTGCGGACAACACACTCATCGCTCCCTACTGACTTTTAATACCATAGTTCAGTAGACGTCCGTGCATTGGGACAATCAACAATTTTCTTTCTCCGGCCCGCTTCCCCGCACGATCGTTCGTGCCAACCACGCCACCAAACCACAACTCACATCCCACAGCTCAAGAAAATGGCGGACAGAGTGGGATTCGAACCCACGGTGAGCTTTCACCCACACACGCTTTCCAGGCGTGCCCAATCGACCACTCTGGCATCTGTCCTTCGGTCGGGGCGGGACGCTAAGAAGCCCGCCCCCACTTGGCAACACCCTTTTTTGCTCTTTCTCAATTCCATGCCCGCTTGGGATTGCACCAAACGCCCGATTGCGGCATGAAACCTCCCAATGACAGGCACGGAAATCAGGGAAACACTCGACCGCGCGGGCGTCCTGCCCAGCAAACAACTCGGCCAGAACTTCCTGATCGACCCGAACATGTCCCGCTGGATCGTCTCCCAACTCGACATCTCGCCGGACGACGCCGTCGTCGAAGTCGGCCCCGGCTGCGGATCGCTCACCGCACACCTCGTCGGAAACGTCCGCCGCCTCATCCTCATCGAGTTCGACAAACGCCTCGCCGCACACCTCGCCGAACGCTTCGCCGACAACCCCACCGTCGAAGTCCACCACGCCGACGGCGCCAAATTCGACCGCCGCACCCTCTTCAAACACCGCCCCGTCAAATTCCTCGGCAACCTCCCCTACTCGTCCGGCGGCGCCATCCTCAAAAACCTCCTCTCCCGCCCCCACCCCTTCGAACGCGCCGTCATCATGCTCCAAAAGGAAGTCATCGACCGCCTCGGCGCCCAACCCGGAACCAAGGACTACGGCATCCTCTCGCTCCGCACCCAGGTCGACTGGCTCGTCCAACCCCTCCGCACCGTCCCCCCAGAAGCCTTCCACCCGCGCCCGCAAATCGACTCCACCGTCGCCCTGCTCACCCCCCGCGGAAACGACCTCCCCGCCTTCGACCACCGGCTCTTCGACGAACTCATCCGCCGCGGATTCTCCCAACGCCGCAAACAACTCAAAAAACAACTCCCCGCCGGCATCGACTGGCCCGCCATCGCCGATCAACTCGAACTCCCCATCACCGCACGCGGCGAAGAACTCGACCTCGCCAAATGGATCGAACTCACCCGCATCTGCGACACCCACCCGCTCAAGGACCTCCCGCAAAAAGACGGCGAAATCTTCGACATCGTCGATGAAAACGACAACGTCACCGGCCAGGCCACCCGCAAACAAGTCCACGCCGAACGCCTCATCCACCGCGCCGTCCACGTCTTCGTCTTCAACAAACGCGGCGACCTCCTCCTCCAGCAACGCTCAATGCTCAAGGACGTCCACCCCGGCGACTGGGACTCGTCGGTCTCCGGCCACCTCGACTCCGGCGAAGACTACGCCACCGCCGCCATCCGCGAACTCGACGAGGAAATGGGCATCACCGTCGAAGAAACCCCGGAGGAAATCGCCCGCATCGCCCCCTGCCAAAACACCGGCTGGGAACACGTCCGCCTCTTCCAAACCCACCACTCCGGATCCATCCGCTACCCCGCCGCCGAAGTCGAAACCGCCACCTGGTTCCCCATCGCCGAACTCACCGCATGGATCGAAAACCGCCCCCAAGACTTCGCCACCGGATTCATCGAATGCTGGAACACCTGGATCACCCGACAACCCTCATGAAACTCCTCCTCGCCACCCTGCTCGCAGCCACCCTCGCCTCCTGCGAAAAAGCCCCCGAGCCCCTCCAATACCAGATCATCTCCAAACGCCACCACGACCCCGCCTGCTACACCCAGGGGCTCGAGTTCCACGGCAACCGCCTCTTCGAAAGCGGCGGCCAATACGGCCAATCCACCATCCGCGAAGTCAACCCCGCCGACGGCTCGGTCATCCGCTCCCGCTCCTTCCCCGCCTCCGTCTTCGCCGAGGGAATCACCCTCCTCGACGACCGCCTCTTCATGCTCACCTGGCATCAGCAAACCGCCTACGTGCTCGAGCCGGACACCTTCAAACTCATCACCCGCCACACCTACGAAGGCGAAGGCTGGGGCCTCACCAACGACGGCAAACAACTCATCATGAGCAACGGCTCCGCCACCCTCAGGTTCATCAACCCCTCCGACTTCACCACCACCCGAACCGTCGACGTCACCGACGGCACCAAACCCGTCGACCAACTCAACGAACTCGAATACATCGACGGCCGGATCTTCGCCAACATCTACCAAACCGAAAAAGTCGCCCGCATCGACGCCGCTACCGGCGAAGTCACCGCCTGGCTCGACCTCTCATCCCTCCGCTCCCAACTCAACAAACCCAACAACGCCGAAGTCCTCAACGGCATCGCCCGCGACCCCGCCACCGGCCACCTCCTCATCACCGGCAAATACTGGCCCAATTCCTTCGAAATCAAACTCAACAACTAACGCCCCATATGGAGAGCGGGCAACCCTGCCCGCGACCCCAAAACCCACCCGATTCCCGTTTTTCACCTTTCCAGTGTTTCAGCTTTTCCCAAACTCCACCCATCCCATGCCAGACCGCATCGCCACCACCTTCGAGAAACTCCGCGCCGCCAACCAGAAAGCCTTCGTCGCCTACATCGCCGCCGGTGACCCGGACTTCGAAAAATCCCTCGCAACCATGAAAGCCCTCGCCGACACCGGCGCGGACATCATCGAACTCGGACTCCCGTTCTCAGACCCCCTCGCCGACGGCATCGTCAACCAATTGGCCGCCGACCGCGCCCTCAAAGCCGGCATGACCACCCCGCGCGTCATCGAACTCATCGCCCGCTTCCGCGAAACCCACGAAACCCCCATCGTCCTCTTCACCTACCTCAATCCGGTCTTCGCCTACGGCTACGAAAAATTCCACCACGACGCCTCCGCCGCCGGCGCCGACGGCATCCTCCTCCTCGACCTCCCGCCCGACGAAGCCGCCGCCAACAGCGACCTCGCCAGCGAAGCCGGACTCAAACACATCCGCCTCATCGCACCCACCACCCCGCCGGACCGCATGAAACTCCTCGCCGAATCGTCCGGGGGCTTCATCTACGCACTCTCACGCACCGGCGTCACCGGCGCCCACGGCGCCCCGTCCGATACCATCCCCGAACTCGTCGCCTCCATCAAACAACACGCCAAAGTCCCCGTCTGCGTCGGCTTCGGCATCAGCACCCCCGAACAAGCCGCCATGGTCGCCGCCGCCGCAGACGGCGTCATCGTCGGCTCCGCAATCGTCAAACAGGTCGAACTCAACCTCGACAACCCCGCCCAGGCCGTCGCCGCCTTCACCGCCCCCCTCATCGCCGCCACCAAGGCCTGAACAACCGTTGGACCCCGTCGGCACGGACGTTTCTCCGCAACGTCCGGCGGTGGCAGCGCCATCGCCAGACAAAAACCCCGCATCGCACGGAAACGCCGCCGAAAGACGGCACGCCGGGCCACCGCGCCCAGGGCTACCTCACTTTGAGTAGTAGTTCATATTGTCCGATATTTCACTTGTACTCTATATGTAGTGGCCCACTATGCCGGAATGTCTGACAGAACACGACGTGATGAGTATTCCGGTGGCTTTCCGGACGGATTCGAA